>DASSCV010000218.1:0-7083 GCA_035697505.1 Rubrobacter sp. | reverse complement strand
ACGCCATCCGCATCCTTGGGCGTGCATGGGTAAGGGTGATCTTTAGGATGTGGCAGGACGGTGTGCCCTACGATCGGGCCCGCCACGGAGGTTTTAAGCGCTTCCGATCGGGGGAGGGGTTGCCACAGGGCGTCTGACAAGGCGCGCATGTTGGAAGGATAGCCTTCCAAAATGCGCTTCAGGCTTGGCGCTCCTGGGTGCGGCGGGCTTCGAAGAGCTTGCCCGAGAGGTAGAGGCTGAGGCCGAAGTAGTAGACGAGGTAGAGGATAGAGAAGACCAGAATAAGGGGATCGGGGTCAGGCATCTGCCAGAGTATCGCTGCGTAGCTCGCGAGCCAAAGGGTGGTGAGCGTCAGGGAGAGCTTGCGGAAGGCAACAGTGCGCGTCGGGTAGACGTAGCGGATCGGGACGAAGACCAAAAACGAGCAGGCCACTAGTACGGCGGCGAGCACCAGCGGGGCAGGATGGAATACGATGGCGTAGAAGGCGACGACGTTGAAGTAGCTTGGGAAGCCGAGGAAGTAATGGTCTTCGGTCTTGGCGTCAACGCGGCAGAACTGGTAGCTGGAGGCTAGGAGCGGCAGCGCGGCGAGAACAATCCCCGCGTTGCCGTCGGGGAGGTACCCTTCGCTCCAGAGCAGGACCACGGGGGCGAAGACGTACGTCATGTAGTCAACGATGTTGTCGAGGAGCGCCCCATCGAAGAAAGGGAGCGCTTCGCTGACCCTGAAGCGGCGGGCGAGGAGACCGTCGGTGCTGTCGATCAGAAGCGATGCGAGCATCAGCCATAGCGCCTTTACGGCCTCACCCTGGAAAGCGCAAACGAGCATAAGGAGCGCGAGCACCGCGCCGCTCGCCGTGTACAGGTGCACGGCCACGGCCTTCGACCTGAACCAGGAGGGCGTCTCTGGGTTGCCCACGTCAGTAGCTTCCTCTATCTGATGTTCCCTGATCTCCACCACACTCAGTACCTAATGATACCAGCCAGAACAGGGTGGCTTCTACAGGTTCGGGAAAGCTTGCAGCGGGCGGAAGCGGTTTATCGTAGCGGCCACTTCCTGGGCGCGAGGCAGGCTCATCTCACCAGGGTGTCCCCTGTAGCTACCCAGAGAGTCGAGGCCTTTCTCTGAGATGGAGGCTAGTGACTCCCTCACAAGTTTCCCCACCCGACGGACCTCGCCGGCGGCGGCCCACTCCCGGACAATACGGGCCGCCGCCTCGGTCTGTCCGGCCTCCGCGAGTTGCTCCAGGTAGGAGAGGTCGACCCGCTCGCGGCCCAGCTCGATTGCGTGGAGGCCCCTGCCACGGGCGGTCTGTCGTTTGCCCCGTCGAACGTCTATCGAGGATGCGTCGAAGGCGCGCTCCCGCGGTGGAGGCACCGCTCTGTCTGTGAGCGGGGCGCGGGGCGGGAACCTCTTGGTTATCTCGCGGGAGTGGGGTGTTGCGTCCGAAGGCGCGTAGTCTTCGAGCAGTATCACTCGATCAGCGACGTCGAGGTAGTCTCCGACTCCTCCGACCACTACGACCGTCGAGACGCCAAGAGAGCGGTGCAAGGGGCGCACCAGGTCTATAAACGGCGAGATGGGCTCGCGTCTCACCAGCTCGCGCATCCTCTCGTCCCGGATCATGAAGTTCGTCGCGCTCGTGTCCTCGTCCACGAGCAGGAGCGACGTCCCCACCTCGATGGCCTCGGCGATGTTCGCAGCCTGTGAGGTCGAGCCCGAGGCGTTCGGGGTCGAGAAGTCCTTTGTGCTCCGGCCGCCTGGGAGGTCCCCGATCATGGCCGAGATGTCGACCCCGGAGACGCTCCTGCCGTCCTCGGCCCTTATCTTGACCGCATCCCCCCGCGTCACAACGAGCTCCCTGCCATCCCCTGGCACGTGGTCGTAAACGCCCCACGAGAGCGCTGAGAGCAGCGTGCTCTTTCCATGAAACCCGCCCCCGGCCACGAGCGTGACGCCCTCTGGAACACCCATCCCCGACACAACACCTCTGTTGGGCAGTTCTACCTCTACCCTGTACTCCGCCGGGCTCCCGAACGGTACGGCACCGTCTCTTAGTGGCCTGTCGCTCGCCCCGCTCTCCCTCGGTAACACCGCCCCGTCAGCTACGAACGCGACCAGATCAAGCCCAGGAAGTAGCCTCCTCAAGTGGTCCGCGTCCTCGACCGACTCGACGTGGAGCCCCGCCCTCTCCACGTCTACGCTCCCCTCGGAGGCCGGAAGTAGTCCCCTACGCACGACCTCGGGCAGTTCTTCGAGCAGCACGGTTTTGGCCGCGCGGGCGTCGACGCTCCTGCCCCGTGCGGGAAGGCCTACGGCCATGCGGGCCTCGACGTAGCCGGGCTCGACGACCATCGAGGTGCGGGGGAGGACGACCTGGGAGGTCCGCTGTATCTCGACCCGCCCGCTCCCACCCGAGCCCCGGTTTCCGCGCACGACGCGCCGGACCTCCCTCTCTACACTCCTGGTGAGGAAGTCCTCGAAGGCGACCCTGCGTACCGGATTTTCGAAGAGCGTAGGATCGAAACGGTTCTCATTGGTTCGAATCCGGATCAGGGAAGGAGGGGCGAAGGGATCACGCTGCACCCTGTCTACAAACAGGAGGAAATGACCGAAATCGTGAGTGCCTGAAAGATCTTTGTAGGCCCCGTATCCCTTGCGGTCTATGCGGTCGAGCGTTGCCCCGAGGCGTTGCATTTGGCTAATCGAGGCCCAGCCTTGCCTTGGCGCTCTCGAGGTTAGGCAGTGCGACGTCCTGAGCCCGACTCGCCCCTGACTCGAGCAGGCGATCGATCTCGGCCGGGTCGTCGAGCAACTCGTAGGCCCGGTCCCTGACGGGTGCGAGACCCTCTACGACGACCTCGGCGAGGTCCTTCTTGAGGTCGCCGTAGCCCTTCTCCTCGTAGTCGGCTTCGACAGCGGGTACGGGCTCGCCCGACATAGAGGAGTAGATTTCAAGCAGATTAGTAATGGCCGGCTTGTCCTGGGAGGCCAGGATCTCCGTCCCCGAATCCGTCTTGGCCCGCCGGATCTTCTTCCTTATAGAGTCTGGATCGTCGAGTATGGCCACGTAGCTACCGGGCCGCGGAGAGCTCTTGCTCATCTTCTCCTCGGGTGCGTCGAGCGCCATCACCCTTGCGCCAGTCGGGGGGATCATGGCCTCAGGCACGACGAAGGTCTCCCCGTAGAGGTGGTTGAACCTCCTGGCGAGCGTCCGCATGAGCTCCAGGTGCTGCCGCTGGTCCTCGCCTACGGGGACGAGGTGCGCGTTGTAAAGGAGCACGTCAGCGGCCTGGAGCACTGGGTAGTCGAAGAGACCCGCGCTCGCCGATTCGACCCCACCCTTCCTCGTCTTGTCCTTGAACTGCGTCATGCGCGAGAGTTCCCCAAAGCGCGCTACACAGTTGAGCAGCCAGCAAAGCTCCGCATGCCCGCTGACCTTGCTCTGACGGAAGATTACACACTGCTCAGGATCGAGGCCCGAGGCCAGGTATATGGCCGCCACCTCCCTGATCTTCTGCCTGAGCACCTTCGGGTCCTGGGGCACCGTGATGGCGTGCAAGTCCACGATGCAGAAGTAGTTCTCGTATTCGTCCTGCATCGCCACCCAGTTCTTGAGCGCCCCCACATAGTTGCCCAAGTGCAAGTTGCCGCTCGGCTGTATCCCGCTGAATACCCTCTGTTTAGTCTCCATAACCTCATTCTAGCGAATGCGGTCCCCATAACGAGCGAACAAGCCGGGAAAACGTAATACATCTTTCCTGGTTAACAAGGTTTCGATAACGTGTTAGTCTTCGCCCTGATCTTCTCGTACTCGTAGGTGCCAGCCAGCGACCAGTACAAGATCCTGTTCTGGGAGTGATTTGCGTACGCGAGCGGGGCCGCCTCCGGCGCCCAACCCTGCCACGGGTTCCGCAACAGACTGCCCGGATTGGCACTGCTGCGCGAAGCAGGTGTCTTAGTCTGGGGAGCCTTTGCGCTTGGCAGCCCGGCGCGCGACGTAACGCCGCATCTTTGCGTGGGTGCCGCAGTCTTCCATCGAGCACCAGCGACGGCTCTTGTTCTTGCTCTCGTCGACGAAGAGCCAGTTGCATCCGGCACATCCCTTGATCCGCCCCAAGGGCCCTGAGGTCAGCAGCCCGGTCGCCGCGTGCGCAATCGGCCAGAGCACCCCGGCCAACTCGTCCCCAACCGCCCACTCCCAGGCGAAGCCGCCACCGCTCGGGACGAGGTCCGCGTGGGAGAGAGTCTCACACTCGTACCGGCGCAGCGCTTCGACGCTCTCGGCCGGCGGCTGTTTCCCTTCGGCCACAGCACGAAAGAGCCCGTACAAGTGCCCCCGGAACCCGAGGGCTCGGGCGAAGACAGCGTGGGCCTCCACGGGACTCTCACGACCCTTCCGCAGCAGCCGTTCGCCGTCCTCCCCGGAGAGGATTCCGACGTGGTACCCCCAAAACACCAGGTCCTCATAACTGAGGATGTTCTCCCGCTCGATCTTCCCCTCCAGCGTCCCCTCCGCCGTGTTCGCGAAGTCCAGCGCCAGGTTTCCTCCAACAACGCGGAGCGCCGAGATGTAGTCCGGTGTTTCCATCGAAGCACATTTTACCGGTTTAGACGGACGCCGCAAACGGGCATAAGTGTTACCATCATGCAAAGGTATGGTGGTAACACGAGGAAGGATCGTCGGCGGTGGCCGGTGCTCGTGCTCTTGTGCGCCGTGGAGTTCGTTGTGGTGGGAGCCATCGCGGTCGTGGCGATTGCCTTGCCTTCGATTGGGGAGGATCTCGGGTTTTCCCGGTCGGAGCTACAGTGGGTGATCTCCGCCTACGTGCTCGCCTTCGGCGGCTTTCTGCTGCCTGCGGGGAGGGCGGCAGACCTCTGGGGCAGGCGCTGGGTGTTCGTCGTCGGGCTCGGCCTGTTCTCGGTGGCCTCGCTCGTGTGCGGCCTTTCGGGCTCGGCGGCGCTCCTCGTGGCGGCCCGCGCGGCCCAGGGATTCGGTGCGGCGGTCGTCACGCCGGCCGCGCTTTCCATCCTGACCAGTGTCTTCCCGGAGTGTGGGAGACGCGGCCGGGCCGTAGGCTTCTGGACGGCCGCCCAGGCTGGTGGAGGCGCATCGGGTTGGATCTTGGGGGGCTTTCTCGCCCAGGGTCCGGGCTGGGAGTGGGCGTTCCTCTCCACGGTGCCCGTAGGTGTTCTCGGGGTGCTGCTCGCCCCGCTCTTGCTGCATGAGAGCAGTGACCCGTCGGCTCCCCCGAAGCTCGACGCGGCGGGCGCGACGACCGTCACGGCGGCTCTGGCGCTCCTGGTCTACGGCCTCACGCGGGCGGAAGAGACGGGTCTCGCCTACCCGAGCACCCTCGGTTCTCTAGGGTTGTCGGTGGTGCTCGTCGCGGTTTTCATCTCGATCGAGGCCATGGTCAAGCATCCGCTCGTTTCACTCGGCGTCTTCCGTTCGCGTGACCTCGTGGGCTCAGGTCTCGTGGCCCTCGCGTTCCAGGCCACCACCAACGCGCCGCTCCTCCTCTGCATCCTCTACCTCCAGGAGGTTGCGGGCTTGCCGCCGGCCGAGGCGGGGTTCGCCTTCGTGCCCTTCAACCTCGCGGTGGTCACTGGCTCTTTTTTCGGCTCGCGGCTAACGGGTGGGATGGGAGCCAGGATCACCGCTACCTCAGGCCTGTCCGCGATCGCTATTGGGGTCTTGCTTCTCACGAAGATCACCCCGGTGGGCGGCTATCCGGGCGTCTTGCTGCCGGGGTTCGTCCTGATGGGTCTGGGCGTGGGGCTCTCGGCTGTGGCCTCCACGACCGCAGGGACCTCGGCCCTGGGTGGCGAGAAGTGGGGGTTGGCCTCGGGGCTCCTGAACGCCGGCGCCGAGGTCGGCCACGTACTGGGCCTGGCTTTGCTCGTTCCCCTCGCCGCTGCCCGAACCGACTCGTTGGCTGGGGGCTTGGCGCATCCGCCGGACGTCGCCCTTGTCGAGGGGTACAGGTGGGCGTTCTACGCTGGCGCGGCGCTGGCCGTGCTCGGCGCGCTGACGGCCTTGGCGCTGATCCGCAGCCGGCGACGGTGAACCCAACAACCCTTAGTGATCGCTTGCTTCGTGCTCTGGGCTGCTCCTGCCCATCGACCTCGGGTAGGAGAGCATCGGCCACGGGTGGGGATTTCAGGCCGAACCGAGCGCGGACATTAGCAGCCGCTTCTACTCTAGCACGGTCGACATCCTCGATCTCCTACGGCCAGCCAACGCCCGGCGCAGGCGCCTCAACGGTGAGCACTTGGCCCGTTCGTGGCCCGTCGCCCGCCATGCTGGCGGCTGAGAACTCGGCCGCCATAAGGAACAGCGTTCTCCTGTCCACACCCCCGAGCATGCAAGCGAAGCAACCACGGTCGAGGTCGATCACCTGCAGCACCTCACCGCCTTCACGAACGCGCACGCAACGCTTGTTGGGGACATCCCCATACCAGACGGCGCTTTCGGCATCGAGGCAGATGCCGTCGGGAACTCCGTCATCAAGGTCGGCCCATACCCGCCGGTTCGACAGGCTGCCGCCAATCGCGATGTCGAAGGCTGTGAGCCTGTTGGCGTAGGACTCGGCCACTATCAGCGTCGAGTTGTCGGGCGTCACGACCATGCCATTGGGGAACGCGACGTCATTCGCTACCTGCTGAGCCGAACCGTCGGGGGTGACCAAGGCGACGATGCCCGGGGCGAATTCGCTACCTGGAAAGTCGAAGCCGATGTTGCCGATGTAGGCGTTGCCCCGGCCGTCCACGACCATGTCGCTCCAGGGATGTTCACCCAGGGTGGTCAGGTCGGCATGGGTCACCAGCGACCCGTCGGGCTTCCTGCGCACCAGACGTCCGTCGAGCGCGGAGACGATGAGCAGGCACCCATCGGGAAGCCAGCCGGTACCCATCGGCATCGCCGGAACACGGGCAACGACCTCTCTCGTGCCCTCGAGATCGACGGCAGCAACCTCATTCGCGCCCATGTCAGAGAACCAAAGACGGCCATTGTGCCATCGTGGCGACTCGCCGAACACCAGACCGGTTGTCAGTATTTGCAGTTCTGGCACTGATGA
>DASSCV010000217.1:0-12801 GCA_035697505.1 Rubrobacter sp. | reverse complement strand
CATCGTCCTGGACCTCGACGAGCGCAAGATGAAGGCTACGCTGGTGCGCGAGTACACCCACCCCGACAAGCAGTACGCCGATGCGGCCGGAAACATGCAGGTGCTGCCGAACGGCAACGTGTTCGTAGGGTGGGGCAGGGGGCTGGCCATCTCGGAGTTCAGCGAGGACGGAGAGATGCTCTTCGACGCCTCTTTGCTGCGCAAGAACGAGTCCTACCGGGCCTTCCGCTTCTCGTGGAGCGCTCGTCCGAGTGATCAGCCCGCTGCCGTGGCAGAGCGTGTCTCCGAAGAGGAGGTCAGGGTCTACGCCAGCTGGAACGGTGCCACGGAGGTAGCCACCTGGGAGATCCTCGCCGCACGGCACCAAGGCCGACTAAAGTCCCTGGGACAGGTCCCCCGAAACGGATTCGAGACGGCAATGGTGGTCCGAACCTCCGATCCTTACGTCGCCGTGCGAGCCAAGGACAGTTCGGGACGGGCACTCGGCACCTCCAAGGTCCTCAGGCCGGGAAGCTGAGTGGTGTTGTCCAGCTTCGGTTGCGCGACGATCTGCTTCCAATGTCTCGTCAATGCCCACGACCAGAGGATCTCCTTCGCCCACGAACGTCTCCACTAGTAGCCTCAACAGCTCACGACTCGACCAGCTAGCGCGGCTGAGCGCCCGATGGTAGCGCTGGAAGCCCTTCTCTTGATCCAAGCCCATCGCGCACAGAGTGCAGCTGGGCGCCGTCCTTGGTGAGCAGGGCTCGAAACATCAGCTCGGGTGTCGGCAGTGTTTGTACAAGAGAACCAAGACGGCTGGTAATGGTTAAGAGAAGGTGAGAAGCTGGTAACTACAAAACAAACCGAGGGCGGCAGGGCAAACCCTGCCGCTTGAAAGAGGAAGAATGGCTCAACAATCGAGCGCGGGGCCAAATCATCTACTCATCATCACCGACGACCAGCCCCACTACATGCAGAACGCGAATATCACGCCGCACATAACAGCGAGAATTGCCAACTACGGCCTGAAGTGGGTCCAGGGTTCGTGGGCAAACATACCCGTCTGCGGACCTGCTCGCACTACGATACTGACCGGCAAGCTAGCTCACAATCACGGAGTGTGGACCAACGCGAGTTACGAGGGGGGTGGCATCCACACCGCCTTCAAAGACCTAGAGGGCGACACGATAGCGACGCGCTTGCAGGTTATGGGGGTCAACACCGGAATCTTTGGGAAGTACCAGAACGGATATCTGGGCTACGTGAAGAACTCCGACGGCTCTTTCAACGCCACCCGCGCAGTGCCCCCTCCGGGTTGGGACAGGTTTGTCATCATCCTCGCGGAAGACGGAGACTCTACGCCCCGTCAGTGGTTCGTCAACCGCCACGGTGAAGAGTGGCGTCCAGAGTGGCCCAGAACCGACACCGCGCTCATAAGGAGCGAACTCATTGACTGGGTGACGGCCCCCGAGCAAGTCTCCGCTCCGTGGCTCGCGCTTATGACGCCCCAGAGCCCGCACGACCCCTACACCGCCTCCCCCGAGCATGCACACGATTTCGATGGGGTGCTGCTACCCAACTGGAGCAGTTACAACGAGGCCGACATGTCGGACAAGCCCCAAGAACTCAGGGCTCAGCCGAACATCACGGACCCCGGCGGCCTGAAGCATGACGAGCTTAGGGACTGGTATGAGGGCAAGCTGGAAGAGATTCGTGATGTGGATGACGCCGTGAACGAAACCCTTACGGCTCTCGCGGATTCGGGTCAGCTCGCAAACACCTACGTCTGGTTCACGTCTGATAATGGGTATATGTTTGGACAGCACAGGTTGGCGAAGAAGGAGCAACCCTACGAGGAGTCCGCCCGGGTGCCGTTCATCGTACGCGGTCCCGGCGTACCGCAAAACGCCTTCGTCGGACAGAGGGGCCTTGCGGGCCCCTGGACCGGCCACATCGACATCCCACGCACGATCCTCTCTACTTACGACGCGAACCGCTCTGGCACCGACGGACGCGACCTGCGCCACGTCTTCAACGTCGGCGGAGCCAAGCCCAGTGGCTGGCGCAACAGGATGCTCCTGGAGATGAACACCGAGTTCGCAGGTGGACAGGCGGCTCCGGCTGGAAGTCGCGTCTGGCAAGCAATGGTGCAACAAGAGTACGCCCACTACAAGGCCATCAGGCGCCCCCCATGGGGACCGAGCTGGGAGTTCTACAACCTCGACAATGACTTGGCGGAGGTCATGTCTGTCACCTCGACCATGAACTCCACCCTCAAGCAGCAGCTCAAGGACGAGCTTCTTGGGGCTCTCACACTCTCGGGTGACGCCTACCGCAGTTGGGAGGCAAGCTAGCCTAGCGAAGCTGGGCACAAGAATATACTCAGAAGCGTGCATCTTTATATCCCCTGTGGATATCCCGGAACAAGACGCCTGCATGCTGAGCCTGGCGCCAGGCTCAGGGCCAGAGATTCACCACGAGCGGATACTTACGCGCCCACTCGCCTCATACGTCGCAGCGAAGTTGACAGAAAGAGAACTCTGCGAATTAGAGCGGGCCAGAGGCGGAGAGCTAGACCATTGGGCAGATACGCCGCGTGGACGCCTGGCGCTTATCATCGACTTGGACCAGTTCTCCCGCAACATCTACCGTGGTTCGCCCCTCTCCTATTCACAGGATGAGAAGGCCCTCAAGCTAGCCCTCGAAGGCATCGACTTGGGGATGGATCGTGAACTGAAGCTCGTGGAGCGAAGCTTTTTCTGGCTGCCGCTGGAGACCTCGCCGTCCACGAGCGTAGCGTTGAGCACGCTGAGGAGGAAGTGGCCAACGCCCTCCCCATCTGAGGGCAATGGCTGAGTTCGTGGTCTCTCAGGCCAAGGCTGCCCACAGCGTCATAGTGCGCTTTGGGCGCCACCCTCACCGCAACGAGATACTGGGGCACACCTCCACGCCTGAAGAGCTGGAGTATTTGAGGACCGAGACACCGCCGCACATGCGCCGACCACCTTCTTGAGGTCTATTCACCGGAGTGCGTGGAAGGAGAATTCTGCGAACTTCGCGTTGACGGAGGTCTACGAAGCTCAGCATAGCCCCATCCGACATCCGTGAGCGTCTCTAACGCCTCATTCGTTCGACTTAGCTCAAGAAAATAGGTGGAACCACCTACGCTCCAGGCCCTCCAGCTAACGGTCAGCTAACGCCCTAAGGATACGCTGGGTCCATGAGATACAAAACGGCCCCTCAACACAAAGAGAGAGTGGACCGTCGCAAAGACGAGGATGTGTCGGGCGATGAATGAGAACACAACGGAAGGAGGAACCAGATGCGAGAGAGCTGTTTTTGTGGTCGTAGTGGTGAGCTGGAGGACCGGGAGCCGATCTTAGACGCCCAAGGGGTGTGGGTGCTTCGGTGCTCCGACTGTGGCCACTTGGACTATTTGACCTGGCTCTCGGAGGAGGCCGCTCTCCTTGTGTGGGGAGAGTCGAGACGCCGACACGAGGGTCAACGTGAGGCTGTGTAAAGGTGATAACGCTGGGCGGCGCGGCGGGCGGCGCTCGGCTCTTGGGTCCTCTTGATGGGCTTGTTGTTGTGTCCAGCAGAGCCAGAGGAGTGTCCGAATGTGAAAGGGAATGGAAGGTGATCTCAAAGATGCCTTAGGCTGAATCTCGGTTGCAGTACGCTTTGCAGTAAATGAGGTCCCGAACTGATTCGAAACCTCTCTTTACCTCCAGAACTTTCACGTTTTACCTGCAAGCGGAGGAAAAAGCGGAGAGGGTGGGATTCGAACCCACGAGACGACTTAACACCGCCTACGCGATTTCCAATCGCGCTCCTTCGGCCAACTCGGACACCTCTCCGGGAGCGACGGACAGGAGTCTACCAAAAAGCGAACCTACTGCTACGTCCTTTCGCCGCCTTCCGTCGGGTAGCCGGCGTCCATCCAGTCCTGTTTACCGCCCTCGTATTCGAAGGCGCTTTCGTAACCCATGGCCGTCAGCTCACGGACGACCCGCGTCGAGGAGTGTCAGTTGAAGTTCGAGCAGTACGCTACCACCTCGGTAGTCTTATCGGGCAAGAGGGCGGGGATCAGGTCCAAGTCTTGGAACCGGATAGCACCCGGTAGATGCACCCGCCCGTAGGAGGCTTCGGAGAGCACCTCGAGCAGGACGAACTCGTCGCCGCGGTCGATCTTCTCCTTCAAGTCTTCGCGACCTATGGTCTTCACTATGCTCCTCCCCATTCCACAGGATGCAGTATGAGGAGTGGGATCTCACGCCCCGTCTTCCTCTGGTAGTCGTCGTAGGCCGGATACATCTCGACCATCTTCTGCCAGAGGCGAGTCTTCTCCTCGGGGTCTGCCACTTCGGCCTCGACCTGCACCTCGCGGTCTCCGATCTCGACCGTCGCTTCAGGGTTTGCCCTCAGGTTGAGGTACCACGCGGGGTGCGCCGCCGCGCCGCCTTTCGAGGCGATGATCACGAAATCTTCGCCGTCCATGACGTAGAGTAGCGGGCTCGTGCGCTTCCTGCCGGTCTTCCGCCCCACGGTATTGAGGAGCAGGATGGGACTCTTGCCCATACGGCCAAACAGCTTGCCGCCAGTGGCGCGGTACACCCCCGCGTGCGCGCCGCTCCCCAGCTTCAAGGCCAACCTGGCCGGACCGGAGAGATCCCTTTCGGTAGACCTCTCGCCTTCGCTTGCAGCCACCTAGTGCTCCTTTCCTATCCGGCTCTCTCCGCGCTGCGGAGGCCGTAGACGGCCCAGAGGGCGAGTATCAGTACGAGGACGGCGCTTACGGTGAAGGCCGAAGCGACGCCCGTCGGGTCGCCGGCCAGAAAGCCACGGGCAGCCTCGAGTATGGCGGTAAACGGATTGAGGCGGGCCACGGCCTCGATCCAACCCGAGAGCAACTTCAGCGGCACGAACACAGGTGCCAGAAACAGGACGAGGAAGATTGGCGTGCGTATCACGGGACCGGCCTGCTGGGTACGGAGCAGCATCGCCACCCCTGCCCCGAAAAGTGTCGCCGCTATGTTGGCGAGCAGCGCGAGGGCGACGAGGCCGAAGAAGTCGAAGCCGCCACTTATGGGCATCCCCGTGACCAGCGCGATCACGGTGACCAGCATCCCTGTCATGGTGGCGCGCACGATCGAGGCGATGGTGTAGCCGAGGATGATCCCATACCGGTTCGAGGCGGCCAGCATGAGCCTCCTGGCGAATCCGTTCTCGAAGTCACCCGCAATCGAAAATCCCGTGAAAGCTCCACCCATGGAGACGGCCTGCAAGAGGGCCCACACGTACTGGAACGCGATGTAGCCGGCCGCGTAGTCGAAGCCAGGCACGTCGGCTACCCTCGTCAGACCGCCGGCGAAGGCGACGAAGAAAAACAGCGGAAAGAGCGCAGGGGCGAGGAAGGCGGGGTTCGTGAAGTACTTGTAGATCTGGCGCCCCGCTACGGCAAAGGCCACATCGAAGAAGCCGCCCATCCCTACGCCACCCTCGTCCTCAACGACACCGCAGCCCCGCCGATGGCGACCACCACTATCGCCAGGGCGAAACCGAATCCCAGGATCAGAGCCCGCGGGTCCCAGCCGGTGATCACCAGGCTGCGGATGCCTTCGACCAGGTAGGAGATCGGGTTGATGGTCGCGATGAAGCGGAACCAGTCCTGCTCGATCAAGTCTCGCGGCAGGTTGATCGACGACAAAAAGATGGCCACGAAGAACAGCGGGAACGCGCTCTCTACCGCCTCGACGGAACCGGTCTTTATCGCAAGTATGGCCCCTATGCCGCCGAACCCGAGGGCGACGAGCACGGTAAGGAGCACGATCACGACCATGCCGAAAAACCCACTACGCACGTCGACGCCCATAAGTGTCCCGACCGCGAGGAAAACGACCCCCTGCAGGAAACCGAGCGTGACCACGCCGGTTAGCATCCCTCCCAGCAATGCCACGGGACGCATCGGGGTAAGCGAGAGCCTGTCGAAGAAGCCGCTCTCGATGTCGCGGGCCAGGTCGGCGCCGGCCGTGATCGCGCCGAAGAGAGAGGCCTGTATGAGAGGGAAAGCAAACGCGAAGTCGAGGTAAGAGTCGGTAGGGAAACCGGGGATTTTCGAGGCCGCGTCGAGGCCGTTCGCGTTGATGGAGAAGAACAACATGGGGAAGAGTAGAGAAGGAACGATGACCGCGGGCTGCCTCAGGGTGCGAACCGTGGAACGGCGTGCGATCGCCAGGACTTCAGTGAGGAAAGTCGAGAACTTCACGCCTGCGCCTCCTCCATCCCACCGCCCTCCCCGGCACCTTCCAGCGAGCGCCCCGTCTTGGCCAGGAAGACGTCGTCGAGGCTCGGTTCGTCGAGTCGGAGATTGGCGACGCGGACCTCCTCCCTATCGAGGGCGCGCACCACGTCCGCGAGGCCAGCGGCCCCGCCGGAGAGTCTGACGGCCACGGCGCCTGGTTGGGCCGGGATCTCCTCTCCGAACTCCCGAAGTACGCGTACTACGGCGTCGCGCTCCGAGCGCTCAGCGGGCGTCGCCTCGACGCTGGGGCGTCCGATCTCGGCCTTCAGGGCCTCCGGCGTGTCCTCGGCGACGATCCTGCCCCGGTCGATGATCCCGACCCGGTCAGCAAGCACGTCGGCCTCCTCGAGGTACTGCGTCGTCAGGAACACAGTGACGCCCTCATCGCGCGCGAGCCTGCTGACCTCGGCCCAGAGAGCGCTGCGACTCTGCGGGTCTAGACCGGTCGTCGGTTCGTCGAGGAAGAGTATCTGCGGACCGTGCACCAGCGCGAGAGCGAGGTCGAGGCGGCGCTTCATCCCGCCCGAGTAGCCGCGCACTTTCCTGTCCGCAGCGTCTTCGAGCCCGACGCGCTCCAGGAGTTCCTGCCCACGCCGCTTGCGCTCCTTCCGCGAGAGCCCGTGCAGTGCGGCCTGGAGGCGAAGGTGCTCGCGGCCGGTCAGGAAAGGATCTAGCGCAGCCTCCTGTAGCGCCGCCCCTATGGAGGCCCGCACCTGCGGCCCCTCGCGTACGATATCGTAGCCGGCCACGGTAGCCGTGCCGCTCGTGGGCGGAAGCAGCGTCGTCAGCATCAGAACGGTCGTCGACTTGCCCGCCCCGTTCGGACCGAGGAAGCCGTAGACTTCACCCGGCTCCACACGCAGGTCTATCCCATCCACGGCCCGCGGGCCCCTCCTGAACTCCCTGACGAGGTTCTCGACCTCAATCCCGCGTTCTCGGCCCACTAGGCGGCCTTCCCGATACCGGAGGTGCTGCTCGTGAAGAGAACCGTCTTACCTCCCATACCGCCGTTCGAATTATCCAAGACCTCTCCTGCACTAGAAAACTCGCATCACCCTGAGTCTATACCGCTTTCCCGCCCGAGCACCGTGAGCAGAGCCACGCGCTACCCGCCCGTCTCTGTGGTCGTGAAGTGTTCACGATCCCACCTTCGAGGGTGGACGTGAGGCCGGAAGGTTGACTAGACTGCAAGGCTATGAGGGTCACGTGGAGCGTATGATCGACCGCCAGAATCTCTACGCAGGCCTGAAGTCCGCCGGACAGCTGGCCGTGTAGCCGGTGGCGCCCGAACGTAAGATAACCGACCTTCGGGCCCTGATCTCCGACCTCTCCCCAGAAGACCGCGCCATCGCAAACCGCATCTTCGACGTCTCCACGACGACGGGGCGCCTCGTCCCGCCGGAGGCAATGCACGCCTGGATCGAGAAGTCCTTCGGCTCGGTGGACCACGTTACCGCCCAGCGCATCGTGAAGGTCACGAACCGTATTACCCTGGAAGGCGCGCTCTTCAACGGGCTGCGGGCCTCCCGTCCACTCGACACAGGCATCAGCCTCCACCTCGACCGCGAGATAGCAGCGACCGAGGGAGACCCGTTCTGCCACCCAAAGGAAGGCACGCCGGCCGACATCTTCGGCCGCGTGGAGGGCGAACACGCGACCACGGCCTCGAACGTAGCCAAGTACGACGGCTTCCACGGCGTAGTCGTCTTCGACGACCATAACCCCCTCCACCTCACGCCCGAGAAGGTCGCTGGCTACGTCTCCGTCGGCCTGGAATGGTGCCGCAAGGCATTCGAAACCGATCCCGAGGCACGCTACCCCTTCCTGATGTGGAACTGTCTCTGGCGGGCCGGCGGCTCCATCATCCACGGTCACGCACAGGTCACGGCAACCCGAGGCTCCCACTACCCCAAGGTCGAACGCCTCCGCCGCGACGCTTCGGCCTACAAGCGGGAGCACGACTCAGACTACTTCGAGGATCTCACCCGCATCCACGATTCTCTAGGTCTCGGCATCCCGCAAGAAGGCGTCCGCGCGTTCGCGAGCCTCTCTCCCATCAAGGAGAAGGAGCTGGTCGTGATCGGGGAGGATCCCGGAGACGCTTCCCTGGGCCACGCGGTCGGCGACCTGCTGCGAGGCTACGTCGACGACCTCGGCGTCCGCGCCTTCAACGTCGCCTTCTACATGCCCCCGATCGGTCCCGCGCAGGAGGACTGGGCAGACTTCCCAACGGTCGTCTACATCGTGGACCGGGGCGACCCGTCCAACCGTACCTCGGACATGGGGGCGATGGAACTCTACGCAGCCTCCGTCGTCGCCTCTGACCCTTTTCGGGTGGCCGAAGCGCTGAGCGAGGCTCAGGCTCCAGCGTAGGAGCCGCACGGCCGGTGGGGGATAGTAGCGCCGGGTGAGAGCAAGCCCGCTCTTGGATTGCAGGGATATAGAGTTCGAAACCGTCTACAGCGCGTCAGGAGGTAAAGAAAAGGAAGCTGCTACCTACTCCGGCAACTCCACGCGGTCTCCTATCTTCACACCCCGCTCTTCGAAGAAGCCCTGGTTTACTTCGAGAGCGTACTGGGCGGGCTCGGCGGAGACGTAGCTGGGCGGTTCATCGTCAAGGGGCTTCATATCCTGGATGTCTATGATACGACTCTCCGAGTCGATGAAGGCAATGGAGAGCGGTATCAGGGTGTTCTTCATCCAGAAAGAGAGCTCCCGCTCTTCGGGGTAGACGAATAGCATGCCCCTGTTCTCCCCTAGCATCGTCCTGTCCATGAGACCTCGCGCCTGCTCGAAAGTATTGTCGGCCACCTCGACTCGCACCCTTACCTTCTCCCCTCCCGAAGCGTCGATAACCAGTGTGCGGAGTCCCGATGGCCCCGAGGTCGTCTCATCTTTCTCCGCGGCGGGAGTGCCGGAGGTCTGCGGGGTTCTCTGGGATTGAGTGTCAGGGTCGGCCTGGGGACCATTACAGCCGGTCAGGAGCAGGGCGAGGACGACAACGATCTTCCAGAATTTCACCGGAGCACGAACTCTATCCGTTTGTTCTGGCGGCCCTTGCTCTTGTGGCCTGTGATGTCTATCCTCCCGACCTCGCGCGTGTTGGCGACGTGGGTCCCGCCGTCGGCCTGCGTATCGAGACCCTGTATCTCCACGATCCGAATACGCCGCACCCGCTCAGGCACCAGGTTGACCTGGGTACGAATGAGGTCGGGATTCGCGAGCGCTCTTTCGCGCTCCAGCTCGTATACCCTAACAGGACGTTCTTCGGCGAGAGCGTCGTTCGTCAGGCGTTCGATCTCACCGACTACGCCGGCGGTCCACTCGCCGGGAAAGGAGAAGTCCATCCTGGCGCGATCCGCGCGCATCTGGCCGCCCGTTACCCTGGCGTCGAAGTTGCGCCAGATCACACCCGAGAGGACGTGCAGCGCCGTGTGGTATCGCATGTGGGCGAATCGCCGCTCCCATTCCAGCGCGCCTTTCAGATCCCGCACGGTATCAGGGATGGGTCTGTCCATGACGTGGACGACCTCTCCACCCTCTCGCCTCACGTCCACGACCATAGCATTGATAGGGCCGATGCCGAGGGACCCCTTGTCCGGCGGCTGGCCTCCCCCGCCGGGATAGAAGGCGGTCCGATCAAGTATCACCTCACGGCCTTCCAGCTTTACGACGCGGGCCTCGAACTCCTTTGTGTAGGAGTCTTTCAGGAAGAGCTCTTCGGTCATAGTGGGAGGGTCCCCCGCTCGTGGTTCCTGAAGGTGGCGACCTCGCGGTAGCCGACATCGTGTACGAGCGCGAGGCTCGTATCGTAGCCCATTGCGACCTGATCCGGGGCGTGGGCATCGGAGGAGAGGACGATCGGGACGCCTCTCTTGTGAAACATTTCGAGAAATTTCCTGGCGGGATAGACCTCGCCTATAGGCTTCCTGAGTCCGGCGGCGTTCACATCGACGACGACGCCGGACTCGGCGACGGCGTCAGCGGTCTCCTCCAGGATCGGCGTGATGTTCCTGTCAGGCATGTGGCGGAATATCTTTATGAGGTCAGGATGACCGAGGATCTCGAACCGTCCTGAGAGCGCGGCCTTGCGGACGTTCGCGTAGTACGCCGCATAGAGATCGTACGTCTCGTACCTGTCGTAGATCCTCTGGTCCGTGGCCCTGTCCACCTCCTCGTTGTCCACCCTGTGTACGCTGCCGATGATGTAGTCGTAGGGGAGGGCCGTGGCGTCGTTGTCCATGCGCTCCTCTGCACCTGGTACGTAGTCTATCTCGATCCCGAGCCGCAGCTCCACGTCGTGCGAGAGTTCGCGGGCCTCCTGAAAAGCTGCGAGGTCTATCAACTCGAGGTAGCGGTCGTGCTCGGTGATTCCCATCTGGCTAACGCCCCTCGCCCTGGCGACCTCGCAGTACTTCATTATGTTCTCCACGGTCATCGGACGGTCGCCGTGGGCTATTACGTGCAGGTGGTAGTCGATCAAAGGCTACTCTCCAGAAGTCGTTACTCTCGACCCACTCATCTTATAAGATAGTCGTCATGTTTATCTGGAGGAGACCCTGGAAGGAGCCGCGTTGTTCGGCAAGATAGCCTACGGCGCAACAGCAGCACTCACGGTGGCTGTGGTGGTGGCAGAGCTCTTGCACGCCCCGACACTCCTGATCTTCGCCGCCACTGCCCTGGCCCTGATCGGCCTGGCGTGGGTCCTCGGTCAGGCTACCGAGAGCCTGGGCCATCACTCAGGCCCGCGTATCGGCGGCATTCTCAACGCCACCTTCGGCAACGCAGCGGAGCTCATAATAACCATTTTCGCCCTCTCCGCGGGACTTACTACCGTGGTGAAGGCTTCGATCATCGGTTCGATCATCGGTAACGTATTGCTAGTGCTCGGGGCGAGCCTCCTCTTCGGAGGCTTGAAGAACGGCATCCAGAGCTTCTCGTCCGAGATCGCAGGCATCAACGCCTCGATGCTGGCCATAGTGGCCGCCGCGCTCTCCCTGCCGACCATATTCGCGACCACGAACCCTGGTCAGACCCCGACCACCCTTAGCATCGAGGTGGCCATAGTGATGTTCGTCCTCTACCTCCTTTACCTGTTCTACATCCTCCGCAGTCCCGAGGGCGGTGCGGACCGCGAGGGAGAAGCCGCGTTCGGCAGAACGGCTTCGCTGGTGCTACTGTTCGTGGCGACGGCGGCCGTCGCCTACGTCTCGGAGGCTTTCGTCGGGGCCATAGAACCCCTGACCGAGGAGTACGGGATCTCCGAGCTCTTCGTCGGGGTCATCCTCGTCCCGATTGTGGGCAACATCGCCGAGCACGTCGTGGGCGTCCAGATCGCCTACAAGAACGACATGGACTTTTCGATGGGCATCTCCCTGGGCTCCTCTATCCAGGTCGCCCTGCTCGTCACCCCCATCCTCGTCTTCCTCGGGCCCCTGCTCGGAAGCCCCCTGCGCCTGATCTTCACCCCTCTGGAGCTCGGCGCCCTCGGGGCCGCCGTGGTCGTGACAGGCTTCGTCGCCCTCGACGGCAAGTCCAACTGGCTAGAAGGCGCGATGCTCTGCGGCGTCTACGTTATCGCCGCCCTCGCGTTTTACTTCTCGCCATAAGGAGGGTTCAGACACTCTGTCGACTATACACCCGGCTGCTAAACTTTCTCTGCACGGATGCCGTACATCAAAGGGACGGTTGGGACGTCTTCGGGCGGGACCATTCGTTTTGCTCGTTGCTCGCGCATCCCGATGAACTTCCGTTCCCCGTTCGCGTAAGGGTATTCTTCGAGAGCCGTGATCCTGAGTCCCGCTTCGGCCAGCGCCGAAACAACCTCCCCGAGTCCCCACCGAAAGAGATAGCAGCGCTCGGGGTTCTGAAAGTCTCGATCCCCCTCGACGAAACCGGCGGGGGTGAGACCTCCGCCCGACGCGGCCACGTAGTCGTCGACGCCCTCTTCCAGGAGTAGCGGGTCCCCGCCGGAGGGATAGTCGTGGACGTGGTTCCAGTCTTTGTCGAAAATGTCGGCAACAGGATGGAAGTCCACCAGCACCAAGCGCCCGCCGGGGTTCAGGATACCGGCGATACCCCCTGCCCAGGTTCCGAGGTCGGGCAGCCAGCAGACCACACCATAGGAGGCGAAGGCGGCGTCGAAGCGCCTGCCTTCGCGTGACGCTTCCTTCAGCCAGTCATACACGTCGGCGCGCTCGAACGTGGCCCTAATGCCGGTTCTCTCCGCCAGATCCCGGGCTGAGGAGACGGCTTCGTCGCTTGCATCCACTCCCGAAACCGTCGCGCCGAGTCTCGCCAGGCTTATCGAGTCGCCCCCTGAGTTGCACTGGAGGTGAACGAGGGAACTTCCTTCGAGTTCGCCGAGAAGATCAAGCTCCTCCCGAAAAAGCGTGTTGCCGCCCTCACTGAAGAACCGCGAGAGATCCCCGCGATGACTGTCGTGGGCACGTACAACAGCGTTCCATGACACCCGGTTCTGCTCTCGGAGGTCCCTGCGGTCCATCTACGGATTTTAC
>DASSCV010000216.1:0-3260 GCA_035697505.1 Rubrobacter sp. | reverse complement strand
GCCGGCAAACCGGAATTGTAGACGCCGGCAGAGTGTGTAGAATGGAACGCGTCAAGACGGAAGGGGGCGGAATGGATGCTATAGAGGAGCGGTTGAGACCACACCTGGGCGAAAACGCCGCCGCCTTTAAGGTCGAAAAGTGGTTCCAGATTCACGCGGGCGGCCACCCCACCGTCTTCTTCAATTTGTATCGGCTGTTGCGCACACGTAAAGATCTCACGCGTGCCGTAACCTCAGACAAGCAAGTGGTCATGGAAGGGTTCCCGAGGTCGGGCAATTCGTTTGCCAGGAGGGCCTTCACTAGGCGCAGAACAAGCCGTTCGATGTAACGCGCATCGCTCATCATCTTCACGTTCCGGCGCAGGTGGTCCGGGCGGCACAGTGGCAGATACCCACCCTGGTACTTAGAGCTTCCGTCAATAGGGCTCATGGTCGTCGAGAAGGTCGATCCTCCCAGCGGTAGCGGGTCCAACCTTCTCGGATCAGCCTCCTCACGATGATCACCACGTCTGAGAAAGCCACCCAGAAGTCGATCACCCTCCCCACCCTCTCCGTGCACCATGCCAGCTTCTTGTGGGCGTTGTGCCACGAGCCCGTGCGCTCCACCACCCACCGATTCGTGGCCCAAAACGGCGCCGGCTTGCCCTTCCCCGAGATCTCCCACCCAAGCCCCAGCTCCTCCAGGCGCTCGCGGGTGAGCTTCGAGTCGTAGCCGCGGTCGAGGTGGACGCTCGCCCCTTCGGGCAGCGCCCCGAGCGACCCGGACGCCGCCTTTAGGGTGGGGACCAAGAGCGGCGAATCGTGGCGGTTTGCGGGGGCGCTCACAGCCCCCAGCGGGATGCCCTTGGCGTCCACCGCCATCGAGCGCTTTAGGCCCCGTTTTCCGCGGTCCACAGGGCTCGGACCCGCCTTCTCCCCTCCGCAAGGGGCCTTGGTGAGGCAGCAATCCACAGCCACCTCCGAGAGCTCCAAGCCTATGAGGCGATCGTAGGCCTCCAGGCAGATCTCCCTGAGGCGCTCCATCAACCCGAGCTCGATCCACTCGTCGCGCCTGCGGCGCAGCGTGCTTTCCGAGCAGCTCCCCTCGGCGATCCTCTCGTAGGCGCATCCGAAGACGAGGACCTGAACCAGCTTCTCGAAGACGACCCTCTCGGAGACGCGCCGGCGGTGGCATCCGAGCGGATGGTCGGTGCGGCGCTCAGGAAGCAGGGCCGAAAACTGTTGCCAGATGGGCTCGATGAGGTAAGGTGGCAGGGCGGGCACGGGGCATACTCCTTCTGTTCGGGAAGCTTAGAGAACTCCCCGCATGATGGACCATCCGTGCCCGCTTTACATACATAGGCTCTCCCTATTGACGGAACCTCTTATACGAAGGCCCAGAGATGCCGTACTGTCCTTTGCAGTATGGGACCCGATCTCCGTCGACCAGGCCCTCGGATACTACATATCTTTCTACGAGACCTCCGAGAAGTACCGCGATGCGTACGTCCTCGGACTGTTTGAGGAGGTGACCGAGGACTGCGGTCAGGTTATCAAACGCATAAAGACGAAGACGCTTCCTCTTGGGATGGTCTTTGTGGAGGCGGGCGCACCAGGCGGTGGCGGCCCGCTGCCGCAAGGCCAGCCTGGCAGCGAAACGCGCCGCGAGAACCACGGCCGGCAAAGAAGGACCGCTCGAGGCGGTCACGATCGCGCCAGAGGAGGCGCACCTCACCGACGAGCAATGGGCGTTAGTGAGTTTGTTGTTGCCGCCTCAAAGAGGCGAGATAGGCAGACCACCCCACGACCACCGCGAGGTCCTGGGAGGGATCTTGTGGGTAGCGAGGACCGGATCATCCTGGCGAGAGATGCCGGACGAATTCGGCAAATGGTAGAAGGCCTACCGGCGCTACGAGTTGTGGCTGAAGCAAGGCTTGTGGCAGCGTATCCTCGAAGCCTCTAGCCTGATTTCTCGGGTCGGTTAGCTCTGTCCTTTTGGCACTGTGTCGTGTTCTCCTACTCGTGCGCATCAGAGGAGGCGATTTCAGCCTGTGAGAAGGCTTCCAATACTTTTTGCGGGTCGGTGCAGACGAGGTAGTCTCCCGATCAAGTGTTGGTGGCTGGAAGTGGCAATATGCTGAGCAACTCTTCGATCTGCCAGATGTGGTCCGTTAGTCCCGCCGCCATCGCTGGCGAGCGCCCGATCCAGCGCCGACCACCGGGGGCCGGGCTCTCGATCCTAAGCGTCTTTAGCGCTCGACCCAGGTTGTAGACCGCATCCTCCCAAATCGAGGACGCCCTAAGCATCTTTAACTCCTTGGAGTAGCCTAACGTCTTCCTCACCAACCTGCCGTTCATGTGCCTAGAGGTGAGGTTGGTGCGCTCGACGTAGCTCGTGCTCTGTCCCAAGAGCTCAAGGACTTCTCGCTCATCTCCGTAAATGGTCTTCGCTCTCACTCCTATCACCCGAGCATTTTCTCGCTGTTTGACCATCTGTAGGTGTTGCCAGCCCGCCCCTGGCCGCTTGTTGGTCGGGGGCCGTCCTCTGCCCTTATACTCTGGCACCTTCCCCCACACCTCAACCATCGCCTCGTCGTAGCCACCCCATCCATCGGAGACCAATGGCGGCGGAGAATGCCGATGTCCCCGACCCTTTAGCTGCTCGAATGCTTCGATGGCGGCCTCGGTCTCGGTCTTGGCCAGCCCGCGCGCCGCCCGCAACCTACTCTCGCTCTCGATCAGGGTACAACGCCAGAACTCTCCGGAATGCGCGCTCTCTTGGTAGCCCCCTTTTGGCCTTTGTTGCCCACGTAGGCCCATAACCCATCCACCTGAGCCTTGCTCAGCTCATAGTCGGCCAGTAGCACATCCTCCACCGCCTCGGCATGCAGGGCGGCCTCACGCAACCATCTCAGGATCGTATCCTCCTTGAAGCCCTTCGCCCGCGAGAGGCTGCTTATGCGCACCCCCTCGGCCAGAAGCGCCAGGGTTTCGAGGATGTCCTTCACAGGAGCGTGCTTACGATAAAAGAGGGTGCCGCGCGTGGCGGCGAAGGTGGTTTGGCAGCCCTTGCATCGGTAACGCTGGACGCCCTGCTTGCTCCGACCATACTTGATGATGTTGGCCTCATCCACTTTGGCGTAGAGCTGGCACTCCTCATTGGGGCAAAAGGTGCCAGCCGAAGCTAACGTTTCCTCCATCGTCTCCCGCTCCATTGGACTTCCCGCTGTCGTTGGCAACATGCTCCGCATATCTTACCAACTCTAAATAGGGAGACCACC
>DASSCV010000215.1:0-10726 GCA_035697505.1 Rubrobacter sp. | reverse complement strand
CGTAGGCGTAGTACATCGCTGTTGCGGTGTAGAGTTTGCAGGTGGTGAGGAGTTCGCCCTCGTCTACCCATTCGTCTGCGTGGTGTGGGATCTCACGGTCCCCGGCCCCCGTCGTGACGATAGGGACGCCGGCCAACGCATGCAGGAAGGTGCCGTCGGTCGCGCCGGGCACCCCGTTGTAAGTCGGCTCCTCGCCGGTCAGATGCTTGTAGGCTTTCGCCATCGCCCTGACCAGTGGCTCGTCCTTCGGGGTCTCGGTCGGCGGGCGCTCTTCGATCACCTCCAGCGTCGCGTCGAAGTCGGGGTCTTCTGAGGCAAGCCTCACGATGATGTCTTCCAGTCGCTCTACGAGATCTCTGTGGGATTGATCCGGTACCGTACGTATATCCAGGGCGACGTAGACGCTCGCGGGGATGACGTTGATCTGGGGTTCTCCGCAGTCTGGGCCCATCAGGATAGTCGGTGTCAGGCTCGGATAGCCGAGGAACGAATCCTTGCCGTGGCGCTCGACCTCTTCTCTCTCCAGTTCCTCGACCGCAACTACGAACCTTGCCGCCCGCGTAACAGGGTTGACGCCGCTCTGAGGCATTGCCCCGTGGGCCATCGTTCCACGCAGGGTGACCTCCACCCTGACCGCGCCTTTCTGTTTTATGCAGAGCTGGTTCTCCTCGGGCTCGCAGATAACGGCGGCGTCCACTCCATCGGCGTGGCCTCGCTCGATGAACGCCTTGATCCCGGCCATCATCCCCTCCTCGTCCACAGGATGACAGAGTATCAGGCTGCCTGGGAAAGGGACACCGGAGTCCCTTATAGCACGCACGGCCACCACGGCCGCCGCCAGGTTGCTCTTGGTGTCGCACGCCCCGCGCCCGTAGATACGCCCTCCAACTCTTTCAGCCCGGAACGGCGGGTGGACCCAGTCCTCCGCCCTTCCCTCCGTCACCACGTCCGTGTGCGCCTCGAAGAGCAGAGTCTTCCCCGGCCGGTCGCCCTCCCAGACGGCCCACACGTTCGGACGGCCCGGCGCAACGTCTTCGACCTGTACCCCGAAGCCGGATCGCCCCAGATAATCCGCCACGACCGCGCGACGCGCGCCTCGTTGCCATCCGCCTGTTCGGGCCGGTAGACGCTAGGGATGCGGATGAGATCCTGCGCCAGGCCAACAAGGTCCTCGCGGTCGATCTCATTCAGTACATCTTCGAGCACACTTTGGAACACAGTCCAAGTTTAACCGCGCTTTGCCCGCCAGGAGCAATCGCCGGACGGTGACCCGTGTGTTGCGCGGGCCTCCTGGTTGCCTTATGGTTCGGACGATACTCTTTGGACCAGGCTCGAAGAACTAGGAGGGCCACGGGTGACAAGCTCCATCTTTACCGATTGGCCTTCTGTCGACCCGCATGCGAGTGTGCGAGGCACGGACGTCGCCGGTGGTGGATTTCGTAGGGGGACCTGAACCATGCGGGTTTCCGAAGCAATCGGACGTGTGCTGGTCGACAGTGGTATCGAAGCGTTCTTCGGGCTCGCCGGAAGCGGCAACTTCGCCGTCCTGAACGCCCTGCACGCGGAGGGTGCTGCGTTCTACTCCTCCCGACATGAGTGCGGCGCGGTCATGATGGCGGACGGCTACGCCCGCGCCTCTGGAAAGGTCGGCGTCGCGAGCGTCCATCAAGGCCCTGGCTTTACGAACACGCTCACGGGGTTGACGGAGGCCGCAAAGGCCCGCACGCCGCTTATCGTGCTGGCCGCAGACATTCCGACAGGGACGCTCTGGTCGAACTTCAAGGTAGATCAAGCAACCCTGACGGCGACGGTCGGCGCGGTTCCCGAGCGCGTGCGTGGGCCTGAGACCGCCGCCGCCGACACCGCCAGGGCGCTCAGGCGCGCGCAGACCGAGCGCCGCCCCGTCGTCCTGAGCATTCCGATCGACGTGGTCGAAGAGCATTGCTCCGGCGGCTCACCGGCCATCCCGTACTGGCCATCGCTTGAGCCGCCGGGTCCAGCGGAGGGTTCTGTCGCCGCGGTCGCGGACCTGCTCGCTCTCTCGCACCGGCCTGTAATCGTCGCGGGGCAGGGCGCCGCCATAGCAAACGCGCGCGAAGCGCTCGAGGCCCTGGGAGATAGGGTGGGAGCCGTGCTCGCGACGAGCGCGATGGGGCACGGGCTCTTTACCGGCAACCCTTATTCTGTCGGGATAGCCGGCGGTTTCTCCTCCCCGCTCGCCGTAAGGTTGCTGGGGAAGGCTGATGTCGTGCTCGCGTTCGGCGCGTCACTGAACCACTGGACCGTGCGCCACGGCAGCCTGTTCTCGTCCGAAGCGCGCGTGGTTCAGGTCGATCTGGATGAGGAGGCGATCGGCCGGCTCTATCGCGCCGACGTCGGCGTCGTCGGGGACGCGGCAGGAGCTGCCCGTGCCATCGTCGATGAGCTAGAACGACGAGGCGTAGGCGGCAAGGGATTCAGGAGTGACGGGCTCGAGCGTGAGATCTCCGCGGGTCGCCTCCGCGACGAGCCTTACGAGGATCTCGGTACCGCCGACTACATAGACCCGCGCACCTTGACAATCGCGCTGGACGACCTGCTACCAGGAGAACGCACGGTTTGCACCGACTCGGGGCACTTTCTCGGCTATCCGGCGATGTACCTCCACGTGCCCGACCGTCAAGGCTTCGTGTTCCCCAACGCCTTCCAGTCGGTGGGGTTGGGGCTCGCAAGCGGTATCGGTGCCGCGGTCGCGCGACCGGAGAGGCTCTCTGTCGCCGCTGTAGGCGACGGCGGCGCTCTCATGGCCCTGGGGGAGATGGAGACGGCCGCCCGCTACCGTCTGCCGATGCTCGTCGTCATCTACAACGACGCAGCCTACGGCGCGGAGGTGCACCACTTCGGCCCCATGGGACGCCCGGTAGACGTGGCGCGCTTTCCAGACACCGACTTCGCTGCGCTCGCGCGGGCGGCCGGGGCCGAGGGCATCACTGTCAGAAACAAAGAAGACCTGTCGCCGGTTCGGGACTGGTTGGAGAGGCGAGATCGCCCCCTCGTAATCGACGCCAAGGTCAACCCGGAGGTGCGGGCCGAGTGGCTCGCAGAGGCGTTCCGCGCCCATTGAAAGGAGGCCCCACATGATGCCACTAGACCCGGTAGCATCACTCGTCCAGGCGCTCGGTAGCGGTGCCGTCGAAGTCGTGGACCTGACCCAGCCGTTGAATGAGCGCACTCCGGTTATCCGGCTGCCCGAGCAGTTCGCGCAAACTCCGGCGGTGAAGCGGCACGAGATCAGCCGCTACGATGAGCGGGGCCCCGCATGGGCCTGGTACTGGCTCGAGATCGGCGAGCACACAGGCACGCACTTCGACGCGCCCATACACTGGATCAGCGGCCGCGAAAGCATAGATGTCTCGCAGGTGCCGCCTCGGCACCTCATCGGCCCGGCGGTCGTGATCGACCGATCCGCCGAGAGCGCCGAGAACCCCGATTACCTGCTCACCGCCGATGACGTGCGCGCGTTCGAAGATGAGCACGGGCCGCTGCCCGAAGGCGGCTGGCTGCTGCTCCGCACGGGATGGGACGCGCGCGCACAGGATGCCGAAACGTTCCTTGGCGCGCAAGACGGCAATCCGCGGTCGCCCGGTTTCGACGTGGAGTGCGCCCGTTGGATCGCCGAGGAGAGCCCGCTCGTCGGCGTCGGGGTGGAGACCGTCGGCATCGACGCGGGTGGCGCGGCCGAGTTCGATCCTCCTTTCCCGGCCCACTTCTATCTCATGGGTGCAGGAAAGTACGGCGTCACGCAGCTCGCAAACCTTGGCGCCCTGCCGCAAACCGGAGCACTATTCTTCGTGGCGCCGCTGAAGCTGACCGGCGGTACAGGCAGCCCCGTGCGGGCCATCGCTCTCGTGCCGCAGGGGTAGTGCCTCGAAGGGACACCTTCTCCCTAGCCTATGCCACTCTCAGGCCCGTATGCTTCCAACCGCTGCTTGACGGCGTTCAGGAACTTGAGCGCGGCGCCGCCGTCGAGGACGCGGTGGTCGAAGGAGACATCCAGGTTCATCATGCTGCGCACGGCGATGGCGTCGTCTACCACTACAGGACGCTTGACGATTGCTTCCGCAGAGAGGATCGCCGCCTGCGGATGATTGATAATGGGCGTGGAGACAACGCTTCCCAAAGAGCCCGGGTTGTTGACGGTGAAGGTTCCGCCCGAGACGTCTTCGGTGCCGAGTTCTCGAGCGCGGGCGCGACGCACCAGGTCGTCGATCTTACGGGCGAGCCCGAGGATGTTCAGCTCGTCGGCGTCGGTAATGACGGGCACGATGAGGGCGTCTTCGAGGTCGACGGCCACACCGACGTTTATGCGCTTTCTGAGGATTATGCGGTCCCCGTCCCAGACCGAGTTGAGGACCGGATTCTCTTTGAGACTCTCGACGACCGCCTTGACTATGAACGGCAGGTAGGTGAGCTTTATGTCTTCGCGTTCTGCGAAGGCGGCCTTCTCACGCTCGCGCAGGGCGGCGAGCCCGCTCACGTCCACCTCGACCATGGTCCAGGCGTGCGGGGCCTCGCGCTTGCTCGTTGACATGCGGTTGGCTATGGCCCTCCGGATGCCAGTCAGGTCCTCCACGCGGTCGCCCTCGTAGACCGGTACGCGTTCCATCTCCGCCTCGGGTTCCGCGAAGGCTTCCCGCTCTTCCTGTGGTCCCGGCGGCGCGTACTCTTCGCGCTCCTCCTGTTCCTCTATGTAGCCTTCGATATCTTGCCTGGTTACGCGTCCTCCCGTGCCCGTGCCTGGGATCTCCGCTATCTCCACACCGTGCTCCTCGGCGAGACGCCGGACGACTGGCGAGGAGCGGGTGAGGCGCAGGGTCTCGGCGTCCTCGATCTCACCTCGCCCGTTGCCGTCGCTGTCCGCGGTAGCTCGCTGTCTCTCAGTATCCTGTGCGGCGGGCTGAGCCTCGGTGCCTGAGGCGGGGAACTCCTCCGTGGGAGCGTCAGCGGCTGTGTTCTCCTGTGGCGGGGCGTCGGCGGCGGGGGAATCGCTCTCGTCGGCTACGAGCGCGATCTCGGTGCCCACGTCGACCGTCGAGCCTTCGGAGACGAGGAACTTCTCGATCTTGCCCGCCACAGGCGAGGGCAACTCGGCGTTGACCTTGTCCGTATCCACCTCGGCGAGGGGCTCATCTATCTCCACCTCGTCGCCTTCTGACTTGAGCCAGCGGGTTATGGTGCCCTCTGTAATGCTCTCACCGAGCTGCGGCATGGTTACCGGTTTCGCCACGGTCCCTCCTCTAGTAGCGCGCCAGCTCGAGCATGGCTTCTTCTATCTTCTCTGCCGATGGCACGAAGCGGTCCATCATCGGGCGGGCGAAAGCCGCCGCAGGCACGTCGGGCGCCCCGAGGCGCATCACGGGCCCATCGAGCCACTCAAACGCCTCGCGCGCCACGATGGCCGCTATCTCTCCCGAAACCGATCCCGTCAGGTTAGCCTCGGAGATCACCAGTACCTTGCCAGTCTTCTTCGCCGAGTCCAGGATCGTCTCCTTGTCCAGGGGATAAAGCGTTCTTGGCTCTACCACTTCGGTCTCTATACCGTGCTCTTGGGAAAGTTTCTCGGTCACCTCCAGGGTCATGTAGAGCATGAGGCCGTAGGCGACGACCGTGATATCCGCGCCCTCGCGGTGGACGCGGGCCTCGCCGAGAGGGACTTCATGATCTTCATCGGGGACGTCCTCTTTGATGAGGCGGTAGGTGCGTTTGTGTTCGAGGAAGAGGACGGGGTTAGGGTCGCGGATGGAGCTCTTGATCATGGCCTTGGCGTCACCCGGGAACGTGGGCGCGACCACCTTGAGGCCTGGTGTATTGCAGAACCAGGCTTCGATGCTCTGGGAATGGTAGAGGGCGCCGCCGGGCACGACGCCGTATGGCGCCCTGATGGTGATGGGGCAATTCCAGTCACCGTTCGAGCGGTAGTGGAACTTGGCTGCTT
Source organism: Rubrobacter sp. (assembly GCA_035697505.1). Lineage (GTDB taxonomy): Bacteria > Actinomycetota > Rubrobacteria > Rubrobacterales > Rubrobacteraceae > Rubrobacter_D. Next base: position 4,752 of record DASSCV010000215.1, on the reverse strand, counting down.
CGCTGACGATCTGGTCGAACGCCGGCGGGATAAAATCCGCGAACTGTATCTCGGCCACGGGTCGCATCCCGTTAACCGACAGGCCAATAGCGGAACCGACGATCAGGCTCTCCGCCAGCGGCGTGTCCATCACCCTCGCAGTACCGAACTCCTCATGTAACCCTTGCGTAACCCTGAAAACACCGCCGGCCCTGCCTACGTCCTCGCCGAGCACCATTACCGATTCGTCCGAGCGCATCTCCTCGGCGAGCCCCTCGTGGATGGCCTGGAGCAGATTCTTCGTCGCCATAGGTATCCTCAAGCCTCCGCGTAGACGCCGGAGAGTACGTCTTCTGGATCGGCGAACGGGGCGTCCTCCGCGTATTTACTCGCCTCAGCGACCTCAGCCTTTATGCGTTCCGAGATCTCATCCCTCTCCGACTCGTCCAGAATGCCGTTCTCCATGAGGTACTTCTCGAAGCGAACGATGGGGTCCTTCTGGCGCCACTCCTCTATCTCCTCGCGCTCGCGGTATCTACGATCGTCGTCGTCTGAGGAGTGGGCTGTCATGCGGTAGGTCTTCGCCTCGATAAGCGTCGGCCCCTCGCCCGCGCGGGCTCGCCCGAAAGCCTCTCTGGCCACCTCGTAGACAGCGAGCACGTCGTTGCCGTCCACCTCGTGGCCGGGGAAACCGTAGCCCTCGGCCCGCTTCGCTATCGAGCCCGCGACCTGGAACTCAGCGTGGACGGAGATGGCGTAGACGTTGTTCTCCACGAGGAAGACCAAGGGCAGGTCGTGGATCCCGGCGAAGTTCATCGCCTCGTGCCAGTCGCCACCGCTGGTCGACGCCTCGCCGCCGCACACCAGCACGACGCCGTCCTCGCCGCGGATCTTGTACGCGAGGGCCGTGCCTGCGGCCTGCGGGAACTGGATCCCGACCGGGGCAGAGGATGTCACGATGTTCAGTCTCCGGCTGCTGTAGTGGCCGGGCATCTGGCGTCCGCCGCTATTCGGGTCTTCCTTCTTGCCCAGGAGGCTAAGGAACTGGTCGCGGGGCGTCTGGCCGAGGAGCAGGGTCATCCCCGAGTCGCGGTAGTAGGGGTACAGGAAATCGTTGCCTGGGCGCAGGTTATAGGCGGCGCCGACCTGGGCGGCCTCCTGGCCCTGGCAGGAGATCACGAACATAGCCTTGCCCTGACGGTTGAGGATCCAGGACCTCTCATCGACCCGCCGCGCGAGAAGCATGTAGTAGTGCATCCTGCGCAGGTCGTCCTCGTCCAGCCCCAGCGCCTCGTGGCCGGCACTGGTCTCTCGGATAGCCATAGACCTCCTCCTCTACTCAAAGGTCCCCACGCGAGGAGCCAAAATTTCTCCTCCGTTCCCCGAATTCTAGCAGACCGCAGAAGCCCGCCGGGACGTTCACGTTGTTGGCCTATGCTCGTGGGTTACGCAAGAACGCTGGCATCGTAGTGGAGAACGCCTACATTGTAGTGTTTGCGGACCGGCGTCTCGGTCAGCAGCTCTGAGAATTTCCTGATCTGCTGCTGGTAGAAACCGTTCGCCTCTCCTTCCTCCCTGTCCTCCTCAGTCTCCCAGAGCGAGATAGAAATCCCTACCCCTGTCTCATCATCCGTCAGTAGGAGGGCGCCCTTGAACCCCTGCTGACGTCTTGCGGCCGGCAGTACGGAGTCCCTGTAAATGCGAACTACCTCCCTCGCCTCCGTGGGAAGAATCCGGAGATCCACCACCCTCGCTTCCATGACGCGACTCCTTCCAGTAAATCCCAACATCCTGACACCTGAGTATCAAATGGATTATATCCCGAAGTCGGAGGTTCGAAGACCGGCTGAGCGTTTCACTTGCAACACTCATCCGTGCTAGTCGAGGATGGCAGCCGCTGCTCCGAGCTTCTTATGCGGCCACCATTCAGGCATGTACGCTTACGCTATGCTGACTGGCTGACCAGCTTCAAATCACCGGCGTCTCGCGGTAGTCGCCGAAAACGTCCTTGAGGGCGTCGGAGATCTCCTGCACGGTCGCGTAAGCCCTGACGGCCTCCAGGATCGGGTACATGGTGTTGCCGTCACCTCTGGCAACCTCCTTCAACTCTTCGAGGCATCCTTTCACCCTGTCGTTGTCGCGGCGTTCCTTCAGGGCCTTCAGGCGTTCGAGCTGACCTTCCGAGACCTCGGGGTCTATGCGGTGGAGTTCCATGTCCTGCTCGTCCTGGGGTTCGTAGATATTGACGTTGACCATGTAGCGTTTGTTCTCTTCGAGTTCGCGCTGGTAGCGGGCTGAGGCCTCGGAGATCTCACGCATCGGGAAACCCTGCTCTATGGCCTGGATCATGCCCCCCATCTCGTCTATCTGCCTGAAGTAGTCGTAGGCCTGCCGCTCCAATTCGTCGGTCAACGCCTCGACGAAGTAAGAACCGGCAAGAGGATCTATTGTGTTCGCCACCCCGGTCTCCAGGGCGGCTATCTGCTGCGTACGAACGGCGATCCTGACGGCCTCCTCCGTCGGGAGTGCGAGGGCCTCGTCCAGGGAGTTTGTGTGCAGGCTTTGCGTACCGCCAAGGATGGCGGCGAGTGCCTCGAAGGCGGTGCGGGCGACGTTGTTGTAAGGTTCCTGGGCCGTCAGGGAGACGCCCGCGGTCTGGGTGTGGAAGCGCATCCGTAGAGAGCGCTCATCTTTGGCGCCGTACTTCTCTTTGAGCACTGTAGCCCAGATACGGCGGGCGGCGCGGAACTTGCAGATCTCCTCGAAGAAATCTATGTGCGAGTTGAAGAAGAAGCTGAGGCGCGGGGCGAAGTCGTCCACGTCGAGGCCTGCTTCGATACCGGCCTCGATGTAGGCGAAGCCGTCGGCCAGGGTAAAGGCTAGTTCCTGGGCGGCGGTGCTCCCCGCTTCGCGAATGTGGTAACCGCTTATGGAGACAGTGTTCCACTTGGGCATGTGCTCAGTGGCGTAGACGAGCATGTCCTTGAAGACGCGCATCGAAGGCTTGGGGGGGAAGAGCCACTCTTTCTGGGCGATGTACTCCTTGAGGATGTCGTTCTGGTTCGTGCCCTCTAGCTCCTCTGGAGCGACGCCCTGCTTCTCGGCGGCCACGACGTACATGGCGAGCAGGACCATCGCGGGGGCGTTGATGGTCATGGAGGTCGAGACCTCGCCCATAGGAATGCCCTCGAAGAGTCGCTCCATGTCTTCCAGGGAGTCCACGGCGACACCCTCCGTGCCGACCTCGCCGAGGGAGAGCGGCGAGTCTGAGTCGAGGCCCATGAGGGTCGGCATATCGAAGGCGACGGAGAGGCCGTTCTGGCCGTGATCCAGGAGATACCTGAACCTGGCGTTGGTCTCTGCGGCCGTTCCGTAACCGGCGAACTGTCGCACCGTCCAGAGCCTTCCGCGATACATGTTCGGGTAGACACCGCGGGTGTAGGGATACTCGCCCGGATAGCCGAGTTTCTCGTCGTAGGTGCCCTCGACGTCCTCGGGGGTGTAGAGGGGCTTGACCGGCACGCCGGACATGGTCGAGAACTCAGCGTCGCGCTCGGGACCTTTCGAGTAAGCTTCCTCCCAACGTTCCTTCTCACTTTTCCTGGTATCCAAGGCGTGCTCCTCCTGCGTCTCTAACCCCTGCGCCAAGACTGTAGCATAAGCAGGGGCTTACCCTACGACTGGCCGTGATTCCTCGACGCCGCCAGGGGCTTTGGTCTGTTCCTCGAGGATGGCGCGGGAGATGACAAGGCGCTGTATCTCGCTGGTGCCCTCGTAGATCTCCGTCACCCTGGCGTCTCTGTAGTACCGCTCGACGGGATGGTCCTTCATGTATCCCCGGCCGCCAAGGACCTGGACGGCTTCATACGCTACCTCGTTCGCGACCTGTGAGGCGTAGAGCTTGGCGCGGGCTCCTGCTTCGCCGTGCGGCAGCTCCTGATCTTTCATCCAGGCCGCCTCGTAGACGAGGAGGCGGGCCGCCCTGATCTTCGTCTGCATGTCGGCCAGCTTGAAGGCTATCGCCTGGTGCTCGGCGATCGGCTTCCCGAACGTGGTGCGTTCTGCGGCGTATTGCGTGGCGTAGCGGAAGGCAGCCTCGGCGATGCCTGTGGCCTGCGCGGCTATCCCGATCCTGCCCGTATCCAGCGTCCCGAGCGCGACGCGAAGCCCTCTTCCCTCTTCCCCGAGCCGGTCCTCTTCTGGGACGTAGACGTTATCGAAGAGTACGTCGTCCGTGGTTGCGGAGATAACGCCCATCTTCTCAGCGTGCTTGCCGAAGGAGATTCCTTTGGCGTCCATGGGAACGACGAAGGCCGTAACGCCTTCTCTAGCTCCGCCCTCCGCGCGGGCGAAGAGGATCATGGTCTCTGCGACGCGTCCGTTCGTGACCCACTGCTTGTGCCCCGATATGCGGTAGCCGCCCTCGACCTTCTCGGCCCGCGTCCGGATCGCGGAGGCGTCAGATCCCGTCTCCGGTTCCGTCAGGGCGAAGCATCCGATCCTCTCTCCGCGCGCCAGCGGCCGCACCCACCGCGCCTTTTGTTCCCCAGTGCCGAACATCACGATGGGCAGCGTGCCTGCGCTGGTATGTACCGCGAGCGTTACGCCCACCCCGGCGTCAGCGCGGCTGATCTCCTCGATCAGGAGACAGTAAGACAGGAAGTCCATCTCGACCCCACCGTACTCCTCGGGCACGCATAGCCCCATGAACCCGGCGCCGGCCAGCTTCTCCAGCGTCTCGAAAGGAACCAGGTCGTCCCGGTCCAACTCCGT
>DASSCV010000214.1:0-4884 GCA_035697505.1 Rubrobacter sp. | reverse complement strand
CCCATGAGCGTCATAGCCACCATGAACCTCTTCATCGCCAAGCCTTCTTTCTTCGGCACTCCCCATTAGAGTACTTGCTACCACGGTAGCAAAACCCGAAGTGTGACGTATCACTCAAATGGGCTATTTTTCGAGAAGTTTTTTTGGCTAGTGGGACGTGGTGCCAGGCTTATTCACCAGAGTTCGTGGAATAAGAATTCTCGGAAGTCCACATCCAAGATAGTACATAGCCTCACCCCGGTACCCCTGAAAACACCCGCTCCAGGCAACCTGCATAGCCCCGCCCGATACCGCTTGTAACACCGATGGATAGATATACACGATCATGGATGTTCTTTCTGCAAACTAATGTTTGCATTTCGGAGAGAGAACACCGCACGCCACGTCCCTAATGCTCCAGGTAGCAGGACGCGGCTATGTGAACTTCTGAGAACTCTGATAAGGCGAAGTTCTAGGAATTCCCCTTCCACGCACTCCGGTGAATAGGGCGCCGAAGGTAATATTGGCGAGGTGCTGGAAGCCCAGCGTTCTCACGCATGGGGAGATGCCAAGGCGTCAGTATCTCGCAGCCGTTTGAGGTCACCGCTATGGTGTGCTCGTACTGGGCGGAGAGCTTGCCGTCCGCGGTCACCCCGTTCCAGCTGTCGTCCAAGTAGCGTATCTCAGGGGTGCCTTCGTTGATCATGGGCTCGACGGTGAGTGTCATGCCCTCCCGGAAGCGCATGCCGTGGTCCCGTCGGCCGAAGTGGTTGATGTGGGGCTCCTCGTGCAACTCGTGGCCCACGCCGTGGCCTCCCAGCTCCCGCACTACCCCGTAGCCGTGGTGCTCCGCGAGTTCCTGGATCGCTGCCCCGACGTCGCCGAAGTGCTTCACGGGCGCCACCTCGGCTATCCCGGCCTCCACGCACTGCCGGGCGACTTCCAAGAGACGCGTGGCCCTCGGCGAGGGATCGCCTACGGGGTACGTGTAGCAGGTGTCGCCGACCCAGCCGCCCAGTGTAGCGTCGACATCTATGCCCACGATGTCCCCCTCGCCTAGCTTCCTCGGCCCCGGGATGCCGTGGACGATCTCCTCGTTGACCGCGGTGCAGATGGTAGCCGGGAAGGGCGGTACGGCCGGCGAAGGTTGGTAGCCCTTGTAGGTGGGCTCGCCGCCCTCGGAGCGCACAAACCTCTCTACGATCCGGTCGAGCTCATCGAGCCGCATCCCGGTACGAACGTGGGGGCGCAGCAGGATCAGCGCGCGGGCGACGAGCTCGCCCGCCTTCTTCAAGCCCTCTACCTCATTCTTGCTTCGCAGCACTACCATGAGTACCAGCCACCGTAGCAGATACCGCCAGGTTTGGTCGGCCCATGCGTCCCACGCATTACGGCGAGGTTTCCAGCTGGGTGGGTAGCTGGTAGTGAACTTCGTAGAACTCCGTCAAGACGAAGTTCGCAGAATCCGATCCCAGATCGACGACGTGCTCGGAGAGTAGTTCTAAAGTGGTACCCCTTCCCTCATGCCGCGTTCTTCTCTGGCGCAGCTTGATTGGCGTTCCTCCAGGTGCTTAAGGAACTCCTCATATGGGACGCCGAGCGCTTCGGCTTCGAGTTCGGCCCGGCGTTGGACCTCGCTTCTGGAGTGCCACCTCTCGGCTTCGTCTTTCATTGCCTGCGCCTGCGCTCGCCATCCTGCTTCCCCAAGGGCAGCTACCAGGGCGCTCCTGCCCCGTCTGACCATCTTGCGCACTGTCGGATGATCTCCCTTGATCAGAAAGTCGGCGGGAAGATTCATGCAGAGCGCCTCCGCGATCTGACGGTTGCTGAGACCGTCTACGTCCCTGAGAACGGCCGCCTTGACATCTCTTGAGGCTACCTTGGTGGCGGCCGGTCCCCGGCGCTTGGGCTTGCCATGTTCGAGGAAGGTCATAAGTTTGCGCAATACCTCCACGAACTCGTTGATGTGGGCGCAGGTCTCCGCTATTAGATCCGCGCGCACTTCGAGGGCCAGGTCGTCGAAACCGGGGCTGTGGTAGCGCAGAAGCATCAAAGCGTAGTCGAGGGTCTGGTGGTGACGCAGATCCTGGAGAATCGGTCGCAGGTCTTCCCTAGTGCGTCTGTCCTCTAGGGCCTTCGTCCAGCGCTCGAAGAAGGACTCGCCGCGGAGCGGCAGGATCCTCGCCAGGACGTCGTGCAAGGCGCCCAGATCGAGCGGTCTTCCTTCGAGCGCTGTCAGCGCGGCAAGTATGGCCGCATCCGTGCGCAGAGGCTCGTCGGAGACGGAGATCTCCCGATAGCCGCGCTCCGGTGAGCGCGGGCCATCGAGCTTGAGCCAAACGATCTGTCCGACGTCCCCCACCCGCGCGGGGTACGCCTCTGCGTGGATCGGTAGCGACCCGGGCGGCGAGAAGAAGTCCTCGGACCGCTGCTTGAGGGGCAGTCCGAGCGACTCCTCCATGCCGTAGTAACCGACGCGGAGCAACTCCTCGAGCCACTCGCCGGCGAAGTCACGCATGTCGAGCATACCGTAGGCCATGCCCGCGTAAAGGTCCTCTCTGTAAGCTTCCATGTCACCCTCCCAGGGCGAGAGATCCCAGGGTCGTCGGACGGACGATTCGCGTGGAGGCAGTGCCATCTGAGCCCATCCGGACCGGAAGAACTCCACAAGATCTTTGCCCGAGGTCTCGGTTAGCAACGCGGAGAGTATAGGGAAGCGGCCCTCCGACCTGGCGGTTTCGAACCGCTTGCAGATCTCGGCGACGAGCTCCTCGTCGCGACCGAGACGCTCTGCGAATGAGTGGCCGTGCGTCAGGATCGCCGGCCCAACCTCGGGCCCAAACATATACGCAAGCTCTCTGAGCAGTGCCCGTTGATATGCTGGAGGCTCTCTCCCCATAAGAATCCGTGGCGCGGGCAGCTGTCAGCAGCGCTATCCTCGCCGATCTCCTCCCTGGTTGTAGTGTAGCGGTGGCCATTGCGGTCGCGAAGGGCGGCAGGGAAGAAGCCCCTCCTCTCCCCCGCCCTAAGCCACTCGATGGAGATGCCCAGCTCGCGGGCCGCCTCCGAGATCCTGTATGTGGTGTGCCTGTCCTCTCCCATGTCCCCAAGATAAGGGGCGCGCAACAGCGTGTGTACCGGAATTGGCTTCCGTAGCCAATTCCGGTACTAGGACCGAATGCTCTGACTGCCGATAACTCTACCTAGCCGTCGCGACGTCGCACGCCATGGCAGGTGAGCGTTCGTGTGGCTCCTCCCGGCATGGGACAGATTTCGGCACCATGGTATTGGCCGCCCTCGGGCGTGTGACCAAGAGCGCATGGAAACCCGGGTTCGAGGCATCACGCCGGTATTCATCGTGGCGCATATCCATTCGCACTTCGGCGGAAGTCGCACCCAGAAGGCAAGGCCTCCCACGTGCACAGCCCTGCCCGTACACCTTGGCCCGTCCGTGCTCGAGGAAGCTCACGAGCTTGCACAGCGCTTCGAGGAGCTCGTTGGTGTGGGCGCAGGCGTCGACCACCAGGTTGGTCCTTTCTTGGGGCGGCAGGTCGTCGAAATCGGGGCGATGGTAGCGAAGGATCATTAGGACGTAGTCGAGGGCTTGGTGGTGACGGACGAGTGACTACTCCCCCCGCTAAAGCAGGGGGCTTCTTGGAGCTTGGCGCCCCTGAGACTGTAGTCCCAGTCTCAATATGTTCTTCGCGGCGTTCGTGTCCCTATCCACAGACAGACCACAATTCGGACAGTCGTACCAGACCTCGCCATAAAGTCTGCGACACATGCGTGTACTTAGCGTGGCAGAAAGAAGTGAGCACGCGAATCTTCGCAATCCCGATTCCTATAGGGTTCCTGGGTCACCGGAACGCTCGCAAGTGCGGATTTTCCTGCCATCGCAACTCCACCTATACGTCGCACAATTAATGGCGAAGTTTGCTGTGTCCACGTACACCAGAGACCGTGCCGAAGCGTGCTGACAAGCTGAGACCAGGAGGAGTTCCTGAAAGAAAGACGATCACCATGGTCACTCTGATCAGTACGATCGTCGTCATGACCTCCAGGATCCTGGTGGTCATGACGACGATCACCAGGATCGCACAGGCCGTCATGAGCCCGTCTAGGCGAGAAATTCTCGGGAAGTCGAGAAGTAGCAAGTCGCAACCGCTCGCAACAGATCCACGCCACGGGAGTGGCTAGCGTGTCTATGATTGTGGGCAGAAACCCCCGCAGCCCCGTCCCGATCCCCTAAACCCCTATCCGGGCGGGGGAGCTTGCTACTGCGAACTTCCGAGAATTCTTCTTCCACGCACTTCAGTTAATGAACCGAGCAGCTGCTTCGCATTCATCGTAGGTTCATCGCCATCCGCTAAACTGTGAGCAACAAAGCGTCAGGTGAGGGAGAAACTGACGGATGCAGATCCATCAGCAGGGATAGCGTGTCGTCGACCAGGAGTCTGCATCTGTCCCCCTCAGGTACGGGGCTATACTTGTGGCTTCGCGCCCTGGAATGGAAACAGTAAGAAGAGCGTGCATTCAGAGAGTAAAAAGGCGGAAAGCAACGGCGGTTGGATCTCGCGTGGATTGAGTTACGCCGCTGGGCTGGCCTTACTAGCCTTGATGCTTCCAGTGGCGCTACTTGGCAAGAGCGACACGCTCGATGGTGTGCGCTACTGGTGGCTAGCCGACGACGCGATGATTTCTATGAGGTACGGGCGCAACCTTGCCGAGGGCTTAGGCTTAGTGTGGAACGCCGGCGAGAGGGTGGAAGGGTATACGAACCTCTTGTGGACGCTCTTCATGGCTCTCGTTCATCTGACGCCCCTCCCAGATTCAAAGACCTCGCTCGTAGTGCTGCTCGCCAACGTAGGCATCGCCGCCGCAACGGTGCCGCTGATCGGGTGGCTG
>DASSCV010000213.1:0-3382 GCA_035697505.1 Rubrobacter sp. | reverse complement strand
CAGGCTCGTGACGACCAGGTCGGCGTTCACGTCGGCCAGAAGCTCCTCGTCGTCGGCCCGCGCGAGGCCCAGGGCCGCCATGTTGCCCGCCTTCGCCGCCTGCACGCCGTTCGCGGCGTCCTCGACGACGAAGCAATCCTCTGGCGAGAGGCCGAGTTCCTCTGCGGCGGTCAGGAAGATTTCCGGGTGCGGCTTGCCCTGCTCGAAGTCCCGGCCGCTGACGTTCGCGTCCAGTATGTCACGGAGGGTGTAGCCGGGCTCCACGAAGTCGTAACTCAAGCCCTCCTCTTCGGCGAACTCGTCAAGTCGGATCCTCTCCAGGAAAGCGTTGGCGTTCTTGGAGGAGGAGGCAGCCGCTATCCGCAGGCCCGCGTCCTTGACCGCGAGCACGAAGCGCAGAGCGTCGGGGTACGCGTGGAACTGGCTGGCCTCGATCAGCTCTACTATCATCACCTGCTTGCGGTCGCCGTACTCCTGGGCCCTCCTTTCGGGGTCGGGTACGTCAAAGTGCTCCAGCACGGCCCGCGCGCCATCGTAGCGCGGCATGCCGGACATGACCCTCTGGTAAACCTCGGGCGTGAACTTCTCGGGGGCGTAAGACGTCTGGTCCCGGACGTCGCCCCACTCGTTCTCCATCAGTTGCTGCATGCCCTCGCGCCAGGCCTGTTCGTGGGGCGAGTCGACCAGCACGCCGTCTACGTCGAAGATCGCGCCTCGAAAACCCATAAGCTCTCTCCTTCCTGATCAGCTCACGCCTGGCTTGCCGTTACCCCTGTACCGCGCAAGTCGGCTTCTATCTCTTCTAGCGTCCGGCCCTTGGTCTCCGGCACCATGAAGTACACGAATATCCAGGCCACGATGCCTAACACCGCGAACAACCAGAACGACCCGGCCCCACCGAACGTCGCCAGTAACACAGGGAATATCAGAGCGACGATGAAGTTCGAGCCCCAGTTGCAGAGGGCGGCGATGCTCATCGCGGAGCCGCGCATATTTAGCGGGTAGATCTCGGAGATCATGAGCCAGAAGATCGGCCCGAGGCTTATCGCGAAGGAGGCTATGTACAACGCCAGGCAGATGGTCGCCAGCAGACCCGCTGCGCCCGAGGTGGCCCCCAGCGAGAAGACCACGCCCAGCAGGCCCAGGCTCACGATCATGCCGATGAGCCCGATAAGGAGCAGCGGCCTCCGGCCCACCCGGTCAACTATATAGACGGCGAGGATCGTGAACCCAACGTTCACCGCGCCCACTCCGAGAGCGGTAGCCGCGATCGCCCCCCCCGCCGAGAAACCAACTTTTTCGAGGATCGTGGGTGCGTAGTAGATGACAGTGTTGATACCCGTTATCTGCTGGAAGATGGCCAGGCCGACACCGACAATGAGGGCAGGTCGGATCCAGGGGGCGAGCAACTCCTTGTAGCCGACCTGAGCCTGCTGGCGTTCGATTCGCTCGATCTCTTCCATCTGCTGCATCTCCGTCTCCACATCGGCCTCGACGCGGGAAAGGAGCAGCACGGATCGCGCCTTGTCCAGCTTGCCGTTCTTGACCAGCCAGCGCGGGCTCTCCGGCAGAGTAAACATCCCTATTCCCAGGATCAGTGCCGGGATCACCGCCACGGCGAACATGTAGCGCCATCCCTCGATGGGGGTGAACGCCACGCCCACGATGTAAGAGAGCAGGATCCCGATTGTGATCATGAGCTGGTTCAAGGAGACCAGCGCTCCTCGTGTGTCCGGCGGGGCTATCTCGGCTATGTAGAGCGGCACGATGAGCGAGGCCAGCCCAACCCCGAGTCCCAGGATGAAGCGGGCGAAGATCAGGATGAGGACATTCGGCGCCAGGGCCGCGGCTATGGCTCCAACGGCGAATATGATGGCCGCCAGGAGTACGACCGGGCGACGGCCCAGGCGGTCGGAGAGCGGTCCTCCCGCAATGGCGCCGGTCACCGCCCCCACCAACAAGACGCTTACGATCACGCCCTGCAAGAAACTCGAGAGCGGCGCGAAGTCTTTCGTTATGAAGAGCAGAGCGCCCGAGATCACACCCGTGTCGTAGCCGAAGAGCAAACCGCCCGTGGCGGTGATCGCAGCGGCGACCCTGACGAACCTGCGCTGACGACCGGTTGCAACAGCATTTCCTTCAGACATTCTTCCTCCCTTTCCCATTCTTCACGTCGCAGGCGTTCTATTCGTAGGTCACCGCTTCTCCTTCGCGCCCGCGTCCACGGTCGTACGCTCTCGCCAGGGAACTATGGAACATGCGGCTCACACCGTCTACATGGTTCGAGCCACTTTCACCGGACCGATTATTCACCGGGATTGACCGGCGCTCCCCTACGATGTGTCCGGTCGTTCGATCGCCTCCTTCCGTGCACTGTCTTGTATTGCGGTACTTTCCTGACCACGGTTCAGGACACTAGCAAGGCGATGAGCTTGTGTCAACTGTATCGTTCGACGATCTCTCTTGTAGTTGACCGGGATAACTCGTATCGCAGGACAACAGGCGAGACAGGGGGTAGAATTAGGTGGCTTCCTCGGTGGAGACCGAGCCCGGTTCGCTGCAGGAAGGGGTGCCTTCGGTGCTGCCTTGCTGTCTCCTCGGCGCGGTGGCCGGGCAGACGCTGAGGGGCGCCGCGGAATGGATCCTCGGGGTGGCCGTGGGCCTCACGGTCGCGGACCTCATCATGTTCGTCATAGGGACCAGGCCAATCCAGACTGGGGTCATGGTGGGCCTGGCGATGTTCGCCGCGCTCTTGATCCGGGGCGGCATCATGTTCTGGACCGAGGCGGGCGTCTCCGCTATCCTCGTGGCCGGCCTCGACCCCACGACCTCCGGTGTGTCGCCGGACAGGTTCCTGGAAGCGCTCGTGGGCGGTGGCGTTGCGCTGACCGTGAGCGCGACCTTCCCGAGCAACCCCAGCACCCGCGCCAGGCAGGCGGCGCGGCCGGTCCTGGAAGACCTCGCCACCGCCCTGCGGAACTCGGCCGCCGCCCTGATCGGCGGGGATCTGGAAGTGGCCGAACGGGCGCTCTCCGAAGCGCGGCGTATAGACACCTCGGTGGCGCACCTGCGGGAGGAGCTCGACGGCGGGTACCAGATCGCGCGCTACTCCCCGCCGCGCAGACGCCATCTCGGGCACCTGGGCTACTACGCTGCCGCGGCGGACCACCTCGACCTCGCCGTGCGCAACACCCGCGTGCTGGCCCGCGCCGCCGTGACGATGGTGCGCGAGAAAGGGGCCGCCCCGGGGCAGCTCCCCGAGGCGATCCTGGGGCTCGCCCTCTCGGTAGAGGCTCTCGCCGCGTACCTGGAGCAGCCGGATCACCCGCTCGACGATGCTCGACGCTTCGCGCTCGAGGCCGCGGGGGAGGCGACGTCCGTG
>DASSCV010000212.1:0-3210 GCA_035697505.1 Rubrobacter sp. | reverse complement strand
ATCTTCCAACCCGACTGGAAGAAGGTCTTCGAACCGGAGAGCCTCCGGCAGAGCGTGGCCAACATCACGGGCGACGTACTACCAATGGGGTAAGGTGGGGGATGTCTACAGGGGTGGCGTGAAGCGTCCGTCAGCAGCGGTCCAGCCGCCGTCAACGAGCATGAACGCGCCGGTGACGTAGGAGCTGGCATCCGAGGCCAGATATACGATCATCCCGACTATCTCGTGCGGCTTGGCCCAGCGACCAAGGATGTTTTTCTGGGCGTAGGCGTCATACCAGTCTGGACTCTCCTTCATCTGGGCGGTGAGCGGCGTCTCCACCGCCCCGGGGGCGATGGTGTTGACCCGCACGCCCTGGGGGCCAAGCTCGGCGGCCAGGGCGCGGAGCATCTGCACGGTCCCCGACTTGGTCGCCGCGTATACTCCCTGCCCCGGCTCGACGACCTGCGCCCGGAAGCTCGAGAAGGCGATGATGCTCCCCGAGCCGCGCTCGGCCATCCCGCGTCCGAACTCCCGGATCAGGCGAAAAGTGCCTTTGAGGTTCAGATCGACGACCCGGTCGAACTCCTCGTCGGTGTAATCCAGCAGGGGCTTCCTCACGTTGATGCTCGGCGTGCTCACCAGCACATCCGGCACACCCACGTCTGCGGCCGCCGCTCGAACGCTCCCGGAGTCTGTCATATCTAGCTCCAGAGCCTCTCCTTTGCCGCCCTCCGAGCGGATCTGCTTGGCGGTGTCCTCGACGGCCCCGGCGTTCACATCCGCGCAGAACACCCGCGCCCCGAAAGCAGCGAGCCCGTGGGCGCCGGCCTCTCCCATGCCGCTGCCCGCACCTACCACGAGCGCCTTTTTGCCGGTGAGGTCGAACATCGAGCGGTAGTCAAGCATGCGCATCCTCCTTTCCGCTTATCTACCCAGCGATTGGATCTACCCGGCTGGCATAGATGCTGAACACGTAAAGGGCCAGCGCTCCAAGGAGCCCGGCCCTGGCCCACGGAAGCCGCGTCGAACGCCCGCCCTATCCGGTCTGCTTCGCTTTGTACGCGACGACCTCGCCAGCCGCGTAGTCCGGGCTCGGAAGTAGATCGCCAATGTTCTCCTTTACCCACTCCTCGGCTACCCTGTTGCTCTCTTCCGCCCTGTCTTGATCCTCGAAGACGCTAACCGTGCCATACTCGCCCTGCCCCGCGTTGAGGGCGACGTAGACCACGAACCCTGGCATGTCACTTATGAGTGGCACGAAGCCTTCGTTGACTTGGCGGACTACCTCATCGAGCGAATCGGGGTCTATGTGGTAGCGTCGTATCGCCGCAAACATCTCGTGCTCCTTTCTACCGTCTCCTACTACAGGCGCCCAAGCGACTACCTAAAGATAGCATTGGAAGGGCATCGACACATGCGTGAAACCGTGGGATGCTATAGAATCGCACAATACCGGAATAGACGTAGTTAGGCGGCACAGGGAATTGGTCCCGAAGGGAGGTTTTCGTGGACCTCGAAAAGCTGGCTCGGCACCAGCACCCGAGACCACCGCAACATGAGCTCCGCGGGCATAGGGTTTTGGACTCCAGGAATCGGGAGATCGGTGATGTAGCCGGCCTCTACGTCGACAGAGACGAGAGAAAGCTGCGCTACTTGCACATAATCACGTTGGGCTTCCTGGGCCTCGGCAGGAAGCACTACCTGATCCCCTTCGAAGAGGTAGATGACGAAGCCCCCGGCATGGTGAAAGTGCGCCACGACCAAGAAACCATAGAGAGCTCCCCAACGTTCGATCCGCACACCCTGCCAAATGAGAACTATCAAGGGGACATCCGCAAGCACTACGGCTACGGTTGAGGTCTCTGGAAATGAGCCTGGCCGATTCCCGGAAGGTTGCGTCTTGCAAGAGGGTTGCGCCCGTCGCCACGGTCACCAAGTGGAACCGCATCTAGGCGTACCTCCTCGCCCACTCCCTTGAGGTGGCATGGACGCTCCGGAGCGATAGAACTGCTGTCCTATCAGATAGGCGGCTCGCACCCGGGGGGCGCTGGGAAGGCGATGGGGCCCAAACGATATCTGACAAGCGGCGCCGTCGTGAAGATCATCGTTACCAACGCCCGCTCGATCCGTAACATTTTGCAGAGTTTGAGTGAGTAGAATGGCTGCAGCCACTTGACCGTTTCCCTGAGTTTGGATAGCTTATGAAATAGCAGGGAAAGCAGAGGGCGACTGCACCGAAACTTTCGATGGTAGATAATGCCGGTGTGATGCGCGGGCGTTCGCGGACCATTGGGCAGTCGAGAACACCTCAAAAGGGAATGGGTAAGTCAAGCCCCTTAGAATCTGGAGCACCTTTTTCGGTGGCCTTACGGGTGCCACATACGGCGCCACCTGGCTCTTCGGAGTCTTCGGTCCTCAGGGAGGCTGCCGCTTGCCTGAGGCTCCTCGTCCTGCTGGGGATAATGGGAAAAAGCTCCGAGTTGACGGGTCCGCCCCGATCCGGGGTCTCTTTGTCTACACTCCCGCAGCGGGAAACCGGTCATGAGGGGGGTGTTGTCCTGAGGAAGGAGGTAGTTTTGTAAGGCAGAAGGTTCAAACCCTACGGAGCGGAAAGGAGAAAGAGACGTGGAGCAGAGCGGAGAGAGAGGGACTGACCCCGAGGGGGTCGGGACAGCCGGCACGCCAACCCAAGAGTTCGCCGAGATGGCCCCGAGCCGCAACGTGCCTCCCATGCCCTATCGGGACATGCCGGAGCCGTTGTCGTTGAGCAAGATGCTGGGTCCTAGCGTGATCCTCGCGGGCCTCGGGGTAGGCTCGGGCGAGTACATCCTCTGGCCCTTCATCGCCTCGAACGTCGGGCTCGCGTTCATGTGGGCCGCCGTGGTCGGGGTGACCCTACAGTTCTTCCTCAACATGGAGATCGAGCGCTACACGCTCGCCACGGGCGAGACCGCTGTCGTCGGCTTCGCCCGCTTCTGGAAGCCCTGGGGCATCCTGATGTGCCTCGGGGCGATAGTGCCGAACATGTTCCCGGGCTGGATCACCAGCGGGGTGGCGATCTTCGGCTACCTGACCGGCTACGGAGAGGGGGCTGTCCCCTACATCTCCATCATCGCGCTCATCGCCCTGGGCATAGCGCTCACGACCTCGCCGGTGGTCTACAACACCCTGGAGAAGGCGGAGTTCTTCAAGGTCGGCCTGACGTTCGTGTTCCTGGTCATTGCCATC
>DASSCV010000211.1:0-3043 GCA_035697505.1 Rubrobacter sp. | reverse complement strand
TGCGCCCATACCATGCGCTCGGGTGCCGTAGGTACGAGCTTCTGGTGCTTGCCCAATAGATTGCCCTCAGGGCCGATGTAGAGCAGGGTGTTGTAAAGGCTCGCGTTGCTGGCCTGTGCGTTGCGCTCGTTGAGGCCCATCACCACGTATATGCTGGCCTGTCTCGCGGCCTCGCAGAGTCTCTCGGTGACCGGGCCGGGGATCTCGACGGATTGCTCGAGCAACTCCGCGTAGGCGTTGGCGAGCATCCGGTGCCGGCCAGGAGGGATACGCCATACCCAATCCGGGTAGGTGGGGATGAAGGCCTCGGGGAAGACCGCCAGGCGGGCGCCGCTTCTCCCTGCCTCGGCGATCAGCTCACAGGCCCTGTCGAGCGTAGCTTCGCGGTCGAGGACTACAGGTGCTGCCTGGACTGCGGCTATCTTGAAGGGCATCACGTTGTTCTACTCCTTCTCGTTGGGCAAACTACCCACTCTTCAGTGCTATGGTGACACCCCACGCAACTCGCTGCAATGGGATTGGGGTATGGCTTCCCTTCGAGGCCGGTCGGTGACCATGAGATTAGATCCCGCCACCACAGAATGTAGAAGCGCTGCATAACGGTGCGCGATCTCGGATGGGATGCGGGCAGCATGCAGCTCCCCGTGTAGTGAACGAAGTGACAACACTCCGAAGGTCCGCTTCTTCGCCACGGTGGGTGAGGAGCCGGAGATCGAGCTAGGGCTGGTCTAACGGTTAGGCGCTCGTGCTTTGCTCACTGAAATGTGTGCCGGTATGAGTATCTTGAAAACCCGCGAGGGTATAGCGTTGGAAGCTCTGAACCTGCACACACCTCGGCTCTGAAGTTCTGTGTCAAGTTGGGCGAGGTAGCGCTTGAGGTAGACACATAAGGATTGGAGAAGTAAGGGCTGGGGCTGTTAGACCCCGGCTTCTTACATTTTTTGCATGAGAGCTAGCTAGGTCAGCAGTTCACGAGCAGATTGAATGGCGCGTCCTCTCAAGGCCATTGGTATCGGCGGTGAGCACATCCACGGAATTAGGGGAGGGGCCTTCGTCGACGCCGGCTATGTTGACGATGCGATCATTTCGGACGACCATAATCATACTACTGGTGGTCGCGGGTACCCCGTGATCGGGGTACGATTACGGCAAGCTCAGGGAACTGCGGGAGGAAGGAGGTGTGTTGCGCGATGAGACGTATGGTCTTGGTTCTGACGGTAACCGCGATGATGCTGGTGACGATGGTGGTCGGCGCTGGCCTACCAGCGTTTGCCCAAGACGAGCCCAGCGCTCCGCAGTGTAGCTGGTACTTGAACTGGGAGTCTGGCGAAGAAGATGAAGCATGGTGGGAGTATTGGTGCTGGTGGCCCGGCTGGGGATGGGAGTTCGTCTTCTGGGTGTGGGATTAATCGCGGACCGTAAGTCGCAAGAAGAGGGCCAGGACTCTTGCGCCCTGGCCCTTTCCCTGGCTCCGAACTTTTTAGTGGCTCAAGCAACCGCTCGTAATTTTGATTCAAACGCGAGTTTCGGTGCAACGCCGGTTCAGAACGGCTTTTGATGCGAGACCAGAGGCGGGAGATCACCACCCTTTTATGCCGCTGTCGAGATACCCGCGCCCGTAATAGCCTCGGAAAATCTCTTTGTAGATATTGCCTTCTCCCGATTACCGGTAGATTGTTTCTACAGTAACAAACTACTGCGAGTATTGCTGCGAGGATGTGTGCGGCGGCGATCCTTCCTGCCGGTCTGACTCAAACAAACTAGGGCCACGCTGCCTTTTACCGGATCCGTCGCCTGGTCTGGAGGGACGCCGTCGCACCGCCGGTCGGAGCCGGACGTGACCTAATAGGAGCCTGTCCCCATCAGGTCTCATCACAGTACTGTCCGCCGTCTTGGCTGGTGAGTGCAAAGCCGGTGCCCCACAGCGAAAGGAGAGACGATGGACTCGCTCAGCTCGCCGGAGGCCGAGATGCTTCTCACTCTCGGCGTCGACACCCACTCGGACACCCACGTTGGCGTAGTCCTCAACCCGCTGGGGCGGCGCCTTGGAACGTTAAGCGTGCCAGCGACAGCTGCCGGTTACGCCAAACTGCTAACTTGGGCCAATAGGTTCGGCACGCTGGAGCGTGTAGGTGTAGAGGGCACGGGCAGCTATGGTGCCGGGCTCTCTCGGTTTCTAAGGGGAAAAGGCTTCAACGTCGTGGAGGTAAATCGACCAAATCGCCAGCACAGACGCAGCGTGGGTAAGTCCGATCCGACCGACGCCGAGGCAGCAGCCCGGGCCGTTTTAGCTGGCAGCGCCACGGGCAAATCCAAAGGAGCCGACGGCTTGGTTGAGATGATCCGCACCCTGCGCATCGCTCGCCGCTCGGCGGTGAAGGCCAGAAGTCAAGCGGCAAACCAGCTCAGGGCGCTGCTGATTACCGCTCCAGAGGAGCTTCGGGAAAAGCTGCGTAGCCTGTCGAGGGCCAAGCTGGTGGCCGCGACAGCACGGTTTCGTCCTGGCGAGAATCCCGAGAGCTTGGTAGAGGTAAACAAGTTCGCGCTAAAGTCGCTCGCTCGCCGCTACTTGCAGCTCTCCGAGGAAATCTCCGCTCTCGAGGAACAGATCGCCCGGCTGGTCTCCAAGGCAGCCCCGCACCTGTTAGCACTCAAGGGTCTGAGCACCGACACTGCGGCCGTACTGCTGGTTGCCGCCGGCGACAACCCCGAGCGGCTCAAGAGCGAGGCGGCCTTCGCCAACCTCTGCGGGGTGGCACCGATCCCAGCCTCCTCAGGCAAGGTCGTCCGTCACCGCCTCAATCGTGGCGGCAACCGGGATGCGAATCGAGCTCTCTACATGATCGCCGTCGGCCGTATGAGTTGGGACGAACGCACACGTACCTACGTTGCGAAGCGTACTGCCGAAGGCAAGAGCAAGCCAGAGATCATTCGATGCCTCAAGCGCTTCATAGCCCGCGAGGTCTACCGAGTTCTCACTGCACCACCGCACATGCCCGCGACTGCCACGTCATCGAGTAACGGTCCCTCTCTACGACCGTAA
>DASSCV010000210.1:0-11425 GCA_035697505.1 Rubrobacter sp. | reverse complement strand
GGTCCCAACCCGCCGTACCAGGAGCTGACGATTATGGCACCGAAGACCAGAAGGAACGGCGTGTTCTGTACGGTCAGGGGGTCCAGCAGCAGTTTGATCCCTAGCGCGGCACCGACGGCCAGCATCGCCACGCCATAGCGTAGGGCTATTTCAAGAGAGTGTTTCATAGGAACCTGTCATCCTGCCGCGTCCCCGCCCGCGCGGGCAGGCTCGCGAAACATGCCATGGCCGGTTTCCCCTTTGCCTCCCGTGTCGAGGTCCTGCATTCGGCGACTTCAGCGCTGTAGGCTTTCCAGGATATAGTGGTCCCCTCTTACACGCTTATTGGTGGACCGAATTATACGTTATGTGTTCATCGCAGCATATTGCGGCCGGTGCGTAGCATGATCCTCAAGCTCCGGAATCCTTCTCGCGACTTCCCGACCCCGGTGGTCGCCCACGGTCGGTGAGCCGGGCCGCCAGCCGTTTTGCGAGGCTGACCAAGATCAGCATAACCATTCCGCTCGAGAGCACTATGCTGAGAGAAGAGGCGGGAACTCTAAGCGAAACGAGCCGATGCCTGACAGCCTTAGCCTGACACCTTACTCACGCAGAGTAAGGTTGAACTGTAGAGTACAATGGCATCCGGTTGTTGTGAATCCTGGCTTGGATGGGGTCTTTTCAGCAGCCCGGTTCGTGTAGGGAACAGCCGTAATGGGAGTACGAGATAGCCGGGCAAAGGAACGAGACGGCGGGGCGACCCGGGCTGGGGGGCGACTCCATCCCAAGTCTTGTTACCTCGCTCAAAACATTCTCTCGAGCTTCGAGCATCGTGACCATACTCGTCGGCTGCATTGTCCTCGTCGGCTGGACGCTCGATGTTGGGAACATCAGAGGCGACCTGCCAGGTCCTGTGGCGATGAA
The DNA here is from genome assembly GCA_035697505.1 of Rubrobacter sp. Taxonomy (GTDB): domain Bacteria; phylum Actinomycetota; class Rubrobacteria; order Rubrobacterales; family Rubrobacteraceae; genus Rubrobacter_D. Next base: position 10,522 of record DASSCV010000210.1, on the reverse strand, counting down.
CCCCGACTCGGCGGTGGGTCTGTCGTTCGCCGGTATGTCAGCCTGGTTGTTGCAGGATGAGCGGGCAGACCAGCGAGCGCGTTGGATCTCACGGGCATGCGCCCTCGTTGTGGCCCTCTTAGGCCTGTCAAGGCTGATCCAGGTGCTTTTCGGCCTGGAGCCGGGCATCGACCAGATTCTGTTCCCCAAGAGGCTCGCCTTAGAAGCCGCCTCGACTGGTTTCCCAAACAGGATGGCGTTCGATACGGCGCTGGACTTCGTCCTGATCGGGGGCGCGCTTTTGTACCTGGACAGGCGGACCCGCCGCGGCCTCTGGGTCTCACAGTACCTCGCCATGGCTGTGGTCGTGCTCTCCGTACTGGCTTTCGCCGGCTATCTCTACGGCGTCGCGAATCTGTACGGCAACACCTCCTACATTCCCATAGCGTCGATGACTTTCCTCGTGCTCTCGGCCGGCGTTTTGTGCGCGCGCCCCGAGCGTGGTCTTATGGCCATAGTTACCAGCCGCAATATGGGGGGCGTCGTGGCGCGCCGTTTGTTGCCGGCTGCCATCCTGGTCCCGCTTGTGCTCGGCTGGTTCAGGCTCAGGGGACAACAGGGCGGTCTCTACGGCACAGAGCTCGGGGTGTCCCTGAACACCGTGGCGAACATGTTCATCGTCGCCGCCCTGGTGTGGTGGTGCGCACGTCTGCTCTACCGAATCGACGGCGAGCGCAAAAAGGCCGAAGAGGAGATGCGGGCGGCGAGGGAGAGGGCCGAGGAGGCCAATAGGGCCAAGAGCGAGTTCCTGGCCAACATGAGCCACGAGATCCGCACTCCCATGAACGGCATTATCGGCATGACAGACCTCCTTCTGTACACCCACCTCGACGAGGAGCAACGCGAATACGCGGAGACGGTCCACTACTCGAGCCAGACTCTGCTCGCCATCCTCAACGACATCCTGGGCTTCTCCAAGATAGAGGCGGGCAGCCTGAGCCTGGAGACCATAAACTTCGAGCTTAGAAGGGAGGTCGAAGAGGTCGCCGCCCTGCTCGCCGGACATGCCCACGAGAAGGGCCTGGAACTGGTCAGCTTCGTGGAGCCTGGCACGCCGACCGCTGTGCGCGGCGACCCCTTCCGTCTGCGACAGGTCCTCACCAACATCCTCGGCAACGCGATCAAGTTCACCGAGGAGGGGGAGGTGACCCTGCGGGCCGAGCTCGTCGAGGACGCCCTTGATACGGTCACGGTCTGTTTCGAGGTCAGTGATACGGGCATAGGCATGACCGAAGAGCAGCGTTCCGGGCTCTTCAAACCCTTCACCCAGGCAGACGCCTCCACCACCCGCCGCTACGGGGGCACCGGGCTCGGTCTGGCCATCAGCAAGCAACTGGTGTTGATGATGGGGGGAGAGATAGGCGTGAGGAGCGAGCCCGGCGTAGGTTCCACGTTCTGGTTCACCACGCGGCTCGAGAAGAGACCGGAGGATAGGCGGGCGACCCCTGTTCCCCGCGCGGGCCTGCGCGACCTTCGCGTGCTCATCGTGGACGACCACGAGACCAATCGCCGCATACTGCACATGCAGATCACCTCCTGGGGCATGAGAGACGACATGGCGGAGAACGGGGCGGAGGCGTTGGATCTACTCCTGGCAGCGGCCGAAAGCGGGGAGGCTTACGACCTGGCGGTTCTGGATATGCAGATGCCAGATATGGACGGGATACAACTCGCCAGCGCCATAAGCGCAGAACCCGCCATCTCTTCTACCAGGCTGGTGCTGCTTACCTCTATTGGCATCAACATCAACGAGACTGCACGCATGGCCGGCGTGGAGGTCGTCCTCAACAAGCCGGTGCGGCAGTCACAGCTCCACGACGCCCTCGCGACGATGCTAGGCACCCCTACAGAGGCACAGGCCAGACCGTCGCGGAGAGGCGTGAGGCCCGTTCCGCACGCAACACCGGCGGCCGAAGAACAGGCGTCCCGCGGTTACGTCCTCCTCGCCGAGGACTACCCCGTGAACCAGATGGTGGCGATAAGGATGCTCGAGAGGTCCGGCTACCAGGTAGACGCCGTGAACAACGGGAGGGAGGCCGTCGAGGCACTCTCGAATATCCAGTACGGGGCGGTGCTCATGGACGTTCAGATGCCCGAGATGGACGGCTACGAGGCCACCGCCGAGATCCGCCGGCGCGAGGGATCCATCCGTCACACCCCGGTAATCGCCATGACCGCCGACGCCATGCAAGGGGATAGGGAAAGAGCACTGGCTGCAGGCATGGACGACTACATAGCGAAACCGGTAAAGCATGAGGAGCTGGAGGCCGTGCTGGGGCGTTGGATCCCCCAGCCCGAGCAGAAACCCCCCGCACGCACTAGAGATGAGAACTCAGAAACCGCCGAAGACACTCCCGCCCTCGACCTCTCCGTACTGGAGAGCCGGCGCGGGCCCCAGCGAGATGGGGAACCGGACAAACTGGCCAGGATCGTGGGTCTTTTCATCGACGACGTGCCGCTACGGCTGGATGAGGTGCGGCAGGCGGTCGAGAGGGGAGATGCTCAGAAGGTCGAGGAGACGGCCCATATGCTCAAAGGCGGCTCCGGTTACATGGGAGCAGTTCAAATGGCGGAGATCTGCGCCGGGATCCAGGAACTCGGCGCCTCCGGTGAACTGTCGCACGCCCCCGAGCTGTTAGACGAGCTCGAAGAGGAGTTCAAACGCATCCGCCCCGCCCTGGAAGCCGCAGTTACAGCGAATTGAGCTAATCGACGACGTGTCTGCTGGTGCCAAGAGCCTTTCGACCCTGGCGGTGGCGCTGACGCTCTTCGGTCTGGCCGGCGCCGCCGTGATGGTAGCGGTCCCCGGGCTCTTAGCCGGACCCGAGCGGCCCGGGTTCGCGGTCTTCCTGGTCGCCGGGTTGACGGTCATCGTCCTGACCGCCGGCTTCTTCGCCTACATCTACCGGCTTGGCATGGGCTTCGGCCAGACGGTCCTGGTCCTGGCCGCCGGCTACAACGCCCTGATAGCGGCGGTGAAGCTCGGCCTGGCGCCGGCCGCGCTGTATCAGGCCAACCGCGAGCAGGCGTTCGACGCCGGGTTTGGAGATCCGAACCAACTGTGGTTCTACCTCGGGGTCGGCTCGAGCGTCCTTCTGCTCTACCTGCTCGTCTTCAGGGTGATGTACAGCGTCTTCAGACGACGTTTCAGGCGCCGCGCGCTCCCGTCCGAACCTCCACAGGAACAGAGGGGACGGTGGTCGAACAGAACCATTGTCGTCGGCGTCGTCATCCTCGTCGCCTTCGCCGCCAGCTTCCTCTGGGTCATGCCCGTGGTCTACGTCGGGTTACCGACCTTCTCCTACCTCTTCTATATCTTCTCCACGTTCGGTGCTGCGATTGCGCTCGCCCTGGTCCTGGCCGCCGTCCTGGCCTACAAGGCTTTCGACGAGGTCGAGAAGCGGGCTGTCCGTCTGGGTGACGCCACCCTCCTGGCCAGTTTCTTCTGGCTGGGTCTGGCCCTGATCGTGCTCTACCACGTCATGTGGGTCGTCTTCCTACTGACGCTGGTCAGCATCTGGCCTTTCCGAACATATACGCCCAAATAAGCATGAAGGTGCTTGACCTCTACTGGAGCCTGCTGCGCTATCGCGTGGCTGTGATGATCGTCCTCTTCATGCTGCTCGGGGCCGCGTGGCACAGGGGGCTTACGTCTATCGACGCGCCGGTGATCCTGACGATCCTCGCCCTGGCGTCGAGCTACGTTAGCGCGACGAGCGTGAACGATATCTCGGACAGGGAGATCGACGAGATAAACCACCCCGGCGACAAGGGAAGGCCCCTCGTAACGGGCATAGCCAGGCCCGCGGACTTGTGGGTGCTCTTCCTGATGTCGAGCCTCCTTGCAGTGGCACTTGGGCTCGCCGCCGGTCCTGGCGCCGCGGGGATCATGCTGTTGTCCGTCGTGATCGGGGCTCTCTATTCTCTGCCGCCGGCCAGGCTGTCGTACAGGACCTACCTGGCGCCGCTGACACTGGCCGTGGCCTACGTCGGCATCCCTTACTGGGCCGGCGTGGTGGTAGTGGGGGAGAGCCTCCGGACGACAGACCTGCCCTTGATGATGGCCCTCTGTCTGCTGTTCGCGGGCCGGATCATACTCAAAGACTTCAGGGACAGGGAAGGCGACGCCGCCTTCGGCAAGCCGACGTTCCTCCTGAAGTACGGCAAGAGAACGACCTGCCTGGCCAGCCTCTGCGCTCTATGCACCGGGGATGCTCTGCTAGTCGCATCCCTGGCAGACAACCGGTGGCTCGCGGTCCTTCTGCAACTTTACATCGTAAGTATTGCGGTCATGCTCTACCGGCTCTACCGGTTGGGCGGCCGCAACGACGAGCAGTTATCCATAGGGGTTGGGGCCAAGATGGGTAACGGGCTCCTCGTAACCCTGCTGGGAGCTCTTATCCTATCGAACCAGGGCGCCGATTGGATCACGCAATTCATCTTCGTCCTGGCGCTGACGGCCATCTACATGCTGAACTTTATAGACTTCCTCCGCCATCCCGAGCGGGCCGTCGTCGGGTACAAAGGATAGGGTACGTTTTGAGACATCTCGCTACACGAGGACTCTCTTATTCACTTGTTGGCGCGGCGACGCTGGTGGCCCTGATCCTCCTGTTGCCCCTGGTAGATACGATGCCGGAATCTATCCTTGCCGCCCGGATCACTGCATACGCCCTGGTCCTCGTTCCAATATCTCTCTTGCTCCACGGGTTTTTTGTCGCTGCGGGGGGTTACGCCACGTCCCGGCTTCTGGCTCTCGGTGCTGTGTCCGCAGCTCTCGGCCTCTCCTCAGCCTTCCTCGCCCGCCCCGAGGACCTGGAGAGTGGTTCAGGGGTCTTTGTCCTGCTCGCGCTCTCCTTCGCCGACCTTTCGAGGATCCTCGCGGCCGCGTGCCTGGGCATCGCGCTCGCCCGCTACATAACCTCCGTGGGCGTAGTCTTGATCATCGTCTTCGCCGCGATAGCCTCGGACCTCTTCAGCGTCTTCGCAGGACCAACCAGGGTGCTCGTGCAGGAGGACTCACCTGTACTCGACGGTCTTTTGCTCGTCTTCCCGACGTTCGGCTCCGCCCTGGGCTTCGGTCTCGGCGTTAGCGACTTCATATTTCTGGCCCTGTTCGCCGCCGCGGGGCGCTTCCTGAACCTCCGCTACGTCGCGACCCTGCTCGGCGTCTGCTTCGCCGCGTTCCTCGCCGTGACCGCAGGCCTGTTGCTCGAACGCCCGCTCCCAGCCCTCCCCTTCATCGCCATCGCGTTCGTACTGGTCAACGCCGACCTTATCGTGGCCTCGCTCGCGAAGAGGGACTAGAGAAGCATTTCAGAACGTCACCCTTTCAGCTTCGTGCTTCGCTGATGCTCGAAGCCGTGCTCCCAGGCTCGTTTATGTTTCGAAACCTCGGGATCCCTCGTCTATCGTGACCGCACCACGGGGAATCACTTCGATGGTGAGTGTGCTGCCACGCAGCAGGGACATTCCGATGAGCGGCGCGCCATCGGCCTCGTAGACCGGCACGCGGAGCGGCCGCCAGTGCCACAGTACGCGAGCTTCGTAGACGCCCAAGGTCGCCATTCCGCCATCGGCCAGCTCCACCTCCACAAAGCCCCGCTCGGGAAGCGACAGTGAACGCACGGTCTCTGGTGGGAGCTTGAGATGACCGGTGAAGCCGGTGTCTATGGCGACTTGAATGTTGGAGCTGTCGCGGTCGGAGCCCGCACCGATGACCTTGAGTGAAACTGTGGCCTCGCGACCGTCGGAAACGAGGCTGCCACGCATCGGCAGCTAGAGAACGGACCGCGAACCGGTGGGGCCGACCGCGCTTGCGCCGAGGCGATGGGCGGCTCGGTGACCGACACGAACCAGGTACAGAAGGCCATCGGGTGCTTCCTCTCGAGCACGATCGAAGGCTTCGAGCTCATCGTCGGCGAGCGCGTAGCTTCCGCTCTTGACGTCGATGACGAGGAAGCGACCTTCCTGCTCGGGTTCTACCTTGGCCCTGATGTCGCGCTCGTAGATCTCCTTGCCACGTCGTGCTACCTCTTGCGCCCGCCTACGTTCCATATACGCTATTCTACGCCTTCTTCGAGCCCGAAGTACCGCTGAAAGTGATCCGGCAGTCTCGCCGCTCGAGCTTCTTGTTCTCGATGGAACCTGACGTAGATCCGGTATGCTTTAGAATTGCTTCTATTGAGTGGGAAAGGATCACGCGCAGGACAGAGGGAGAATCTTTATGAAATGGCACCTATTCTGTGCCCATAGCTGAAAGAATCCTGCTGATCGTCAACCGTAGTGCCGGGATCGGCCACGGTGACGCTGTCGTAGGAAGACTCCGTACGATGCTCGCCAAGCTGTTGGATAAGCAAGGGACATTGCAGGTTGAGGTCGTGGCAGACCACCCCTCAGCTCGAGCGCGCGCGAAAGAGTTCTTGAAGGCTTCTGACGCGCCGGCGGTGGTCATCGTGGGAGGCGGTAGTGGGACCCTGCGTGCAGTGATCGAGGGTCTGTGCGAGGGACGCGTGGCGGGGGAGTTGCCTGGACGCGAGCGGGTTCGTGTGGGTGCTTTGCGGATGGGATCCGGGAACCCCCTTGCCCGGCAGTTCGGGATCCCGCAAGATCCGGAGGCTGGGCTGCGGGGCGTCATCGAGAACCTTCGAGCCGGACGTACCGCTCCGTGCTGCGTGCTGCGCTGTGAGGTTGGTATGCCCAACGGCAGGTGCGAGGTGCATTACGCCGCCACCATGGGCGGCTTTGGACAGTTCGGCCGCACGCCTGGAGATCTCGTCCGCTTGCACCGCCTGTTGCCGGCGCCGCGCGCGGTTGCGGCCAGGCTTCTGGGTATCGAGAGGTTAAACAACGTCGAGTATGTCCTCGCTGTGCTTTTCAGAGCCGCGTCGTGCGCGTTGTTGGGTGGCTCCACGACGGAGGTGGTAGAGGTGCGTGCTGACGCCCGCAAAGAGGTCCTGCCGCTCCTCGCCGGAGTCGTCATGAACTTTCCATTCAAGGAACTCCCCATCGATCCGGGAGTGCGCGTGGAAGACGAGGCGTTGTCGCTTCTTCTCGTTCCATACACGGGCAGGCTATCGACGCTCCTGCTGGTTCTTGCCCCCCGCCGTCTCCTCCGGGGCGCGCTCCGGATTCGGATCGAGGGCCAGGATCGCGTCGAGATCCGGCTGCTCGATCGTAACACGGCGGAGTTCTTCCTCGACGAGGACCCGATGACCTTCCACGGCCGGTTGGCCCTGCAGGTTGCGGGCTCCCTGGCCTTCGTGCCGGGGTCTGAGTACAGGTCCCGAGAAGGAAGCGGGGTGCTCGCATGACCCTCCACGTTTGCATACTGGGGATCGACGGTAGCGGCAAGAGTACCATCTCCGCCGCCCTGCCCGCCATTCTGGCCGCCGAAATGGGCCTCGTCGCGGGAGCGGCAGGAGAGACGTTCCGGGTCTCCGATCCCGACGAGGATCATCTCGCGCTGAAGTACCATCCGGACGGCCTCCCGGTCTCTGCGCGCCTCTCCACGCGGTTCAAGCGGAAGGCCAAACAGCTGGTAGATAATCGCAAGCTCTACCCGGCGTTCAAGATCGCGCAGATGGTGGCGCAAGATATCGCCGCTTCAGCGCTAGCAAAGCGTTACCGCGCTCACGTGATCATAAGCGACGGCAACGCTCTCCTCTCTGCCACGGGACGCGCGGCGAACTACCTGCGCGCGGCCAGCGATGGGGACCACAAACCGGTGCCGGGTGCCGAAGACCTGGGAGCCGTGTTCTCTTACATCATCGAAGGTACGCCCATACCACCGGAGAGTCAGCGCCGGCTGCCGCCTCTCCAGAGAGCGAGAGCCATCTACAGGATGTCCTGTCGTCTTGGCCTGCAAGCGGCATGGTTGCCTGATATTCTCGTCTTCCTCGACTTATCACCCGAAACCTCCCTCACGCGCATCGCTTCGCGAGGAAAGAAGGTCGACCGCCATGAGAATCTGGCGGATCTCACCCAGGCGCGCGAGATGTACCTCAAGTCTCTCGAAGCGTTCGGGCGGTACCGCTCTTTCGAGGCCACCTATCGCATTCCACTGGATGACCTCTCCCCCGGAGATACCATCGGCGCGCTGGTAGAAACGCTCCGACCTTACCTCCTCGCCGATCAGGAGGATACGCTGGTAACTGAAGAGCCGTTGGGGACGAGCAGGCGCACCGGCAGCGAGATGATCAAGACGGCGCTGGATCTCCGCTACCTCATCCGTTACCTGCTGGCCAAATGGTTCCGGGGGGCGTGGCGGGAGCCGACGTTCCTCTTCTCTTCTCTAGGACGGCTCTTCCTCGAAGAGGGATACTCCGCCGGCGTGATGCGCGTGATCTACGATCAGGACGAAAAACGCTACGGTCTGCTTGACCGCGTCTTTCTGGAGTACCCGCTCCACCGGGCGGTCTACGATCGGCTGCAGATCCTGGCGAGGAAGATCGGAGCCGAACTGCAGGCGCGCCTGCGGGCGGGACGGGAGGTCCGCATCTTCACTGCTCCGAGCGGCTTCGCCTACGATCTCTTTCGTCCCCTGGAGACTATCGCCGGACGCTTGCCCGAACTCATGGACCGGGTGGAGGTTGTGGCCACCGACCTGGATCCGCACGGGGCCCTGGCCGGCGAGCTTGCCGAGCGGGCCGAAAGACTCGGTATACGGTTCACGTTTCTGCGCGGAGACATGACCGACGGCGAGATGCGCCGGAGGTTCGAAGTGAAGGCACCCTACGATGTGGCCCTGTTCGTCGGCCTGTCGAGCTGGCTGCCCAAGCCCCAGTTAATCGACCACCTTCGCTGGATGCGGAAGAACTTGCGCGAGGATGGCCTTCTGGTGACCGATTCCTTCACCCCGGAAGCCTATGCGCTCTCCGGCCGGTACGTTGGCTACAAAGCCAACTACTACGAGCCCGAGGTGTATCGGGTGTTGGTCGACTACTGCGGGTTCGACGGATTGGACGCGGACGTGGAATCGGGTAGGGACAGGATCAATCACGTGCTCATCGCCTCACCACGCGTGCGGCGGGATGAGTAGCCCCAGGATGGGACTGGGCTCGTTCGACAAACAGTCGCGGCAGGGACTGTTCCGTAGACCGAACGCCAGTTAGCCAGGCACAGGGAGCACCTGACACTCTTTCATTCGCTACCTGGTAGCGTACCCTGAGCCGGATGGCTGAGGGGCTCGATCGGGCGGGCCGCGCCGTCGGTACGATACTGGGTTTTGCGGGTCGTAGAGTATAATTCTTTCGATGGGAGAAGCGGCGCTCATGGACCTGCAGATACTCAGGGCCAAGCTCTACGTGCCCCGTTATCGTCCGAATGCCGTGCCTCGTTCGCGCCTGCACGAGCGGCTGGATGAGGGCGCGAGGCGCGACCTGACCGTGGTCTCCGCGCCGGCCGGTTTCGGCAAGACGACTTTGCTCGCGGACTGGAGCCAGCGCAGCGAGCTTCCGGTGGCCTGGGTTTCGCTGGACGAGAGGGACGACGATCCGGCGCGCTTCCTCCTGTACTTGATAACGGCCATCGAGACCATTCACGAGGACTTCGGGGAGACTACGCGTGCCTTCCTGGGCTCCCTGGAGTCTAGGGAGGATCTCGAGCCCGTTCTCACTGCGCTCAGCAACGAGATACTCGAGTTGCCGCGCGACTTCGTCCTCGTGCTCGACGACTACCACTCCCTGAGCTCGGAGACCATCCACGACGCCCTCGCCTTTCTGCTTGACCACTGGCCGCCGCCGATGCACCTGGTCATCGCCGGCCGCACGAGTCCTCCGCTGCCGCTCCCGAGGCTGCGCGCCCGGGGAAGGTTGACCGAGATCGGTGCCCCCGACCTGCGCTTCACCCACGAGGAGGCGGCGGATTTCCTCGGACGTACGATGGGCCTGAACCTCACCGCGGAGAGGGTCGGAGCCCTGGAAAAGGGGACGGAAGGTTGGGTCGCCGGTCTGCAGTTGGCGGCGCACGCCCTCAAGGACCGCGAACAGGAGTTCAGCTCCATGGAAGCTCTCGCTGGGGGCGCGCGCCACGTCTTCGACTACCTGGCCGACGAGGTCCTCTCCCGCCAGCCGGAGGACGTTCGGGATTTCCTGCTAAGAACCTCCGTCGTGGAGACCCTGAGTGGTCCCCTGTGCGAGGCGCTCACCGACAGGACCGACGGGCTGGAGATGCTCGATAGGCTGGAGAGGGAAAACCTGTTCCTGGTGCCGCTGGACGAGGAGGGGCGCTACTACCGCTACCACCATCTTTTCGCCGCCTTCCTGCGCGAACGCCTGCAACGCGAAAGCCCCGACGCGATGCTCGAATTGCATCGCCGCGCCGGGCTCTGGTACGAGGGCGACGGCTGCCTGGCCTGGGCGGTCGAGCACAGCCTGGCCGCGGAGGACTTCGACCGGGCGGCGGACCTCATCGAGGAGGAGGCCGGCGTGCGGCGCAGGTACGTGGACGCCTCCCTGCTGCTCCGCTGGCTGGGAACGCTGCC
>DASSCV010000209.1:0-17740 GCA_035697505.1 Rubrobacter sp. | reverse complement strand
CCCGGCGCCGACCCTGACGTGGGCTGATCCATGCCCGAACCCTCCGTCTCTGTATCAGAAGCGGCCCGCTTTCTGGACGTTCTGGAAGAGGAAGCGAGAAAGCTCTCCGACGCCGAGGGCAACGTCCCACTGGAGACCTTGAGGAGCCGGGCCGGAGCGGCGACCATCGCGAGGGAGCTGGCCAGCGCCCGCGAGGAGGTCGGAAGATTGTCGGGTCAGCTAAGGGAGGTTCGCGCTTCCAATGTAAGGCTCCAGAAAGAGCTCAGAGACTCGGTCGAGGAGCGCAGGCGCCTGACGGAAGAGGTGCTCGAGTTGCGGGCCGCAGCCGAGGAGAGGCTTATGCTCATGGAGCGCATCGAGCACATAGGCCGAGTCGAGCAGGAACTGGAGGAGACCTCCTCCGAACTGGAGCGCCTCAGGAACAGGAGGCTCCTGGGTAGGCTCCTGAACCGCTAGAGCAGCTCCCTACCCTGCGTCCTCGCTGCTCGATCTTCGTGCCCACAGCCAGGCCACGAGCATAAAGATGACGGCCGCGGTGATGCCGATGATCCACTCGATGCTCTCGTAATGCTTCAGATAGGGGTGGGTTACTTTGTCGGCGAAGAGCATCTCCACAGCCAGGTAGATGAGCAGACCGGCGCCCGCGTAGACGAGGAAAGGGAAACGGTTCAGTAGAGACATCAGCAACGCGGCCCCGAAGATCACCAGCGGTATCGTTGTCGCCAGCCCGATGACGAGTAGCGAGATGTCGACCTCGCCCCCGATCCTGGCGGCCTGGACCAGCGCGATCACGTTGTCCAGCGACATCACCGCGTCGGCCACGATTATGATCCTGACCGCCTGCCATGCGCTCGAACCAGCCTTTACCTTCTCCTCGTCGCCTTCACCGTCACCCTCGTGGATCAGCTTCCAGGCGATCCAGACGAGCAGCAATCCTCCAACTACCTGCAGTAAAGGCACCTCCAGCAGCAAGGTGATAACGCCGGAGAAGATTAGCCTGAGAACGACGGCCCCAGCCGCGCCCCAGATGATGGCCTTCTTCCGGTTGGCACCCTCCAGGGTGCGGGCCGCCATCGCGATGACCACAGCGTTGTCGCCGGAGAGGATCAGGTTCACAACCAGCACCCCAAGGAGCCGGCCAAACCACTCTCCCGTCATGAATTCCATCTGATCCGGCTTCCTCCTCGACCATACTGCAGGCAGCTTATCTTATCAGGAAAGGGGGAAGACAAGTGCGAGATCCGGTCCAACTCAGCCGCCGGCGAGGTCGATGATCGCTGTCACGAGGAAGACTATATAGAGTGAACCGGCGCCGAGCATATAGAACGCCTTGAGTGGGGCCTTGCGCAGCAGGAACCCGAGGAAGACTATGCTCGAGAGGATGGCGAAGATGGCCGCGACGGCGGTAATGAAGTCGAGTCGCCAGGGCGTAAAGAGCACCCCGACCGAGACCGGGATGGTGCTCTGAAAGACCATAGCCCCTGTGATGTTTCCGATGGCCAGGGTGTCTTTATTGTCCCTGAGCCAGATGACAGAGTTGAACTTCTCAGGCAGCTCCGTCGCCAGAGGTGCGAGGACCAGCGCGATCAGGCCGGCGGAGATTCCTACGGACTTGGAGAGATGCTCTACGGCTTCGACGAAGAAGTGGGCGCCGAGGCCCATCACTATGATCGTCCCGATCAGCTGCGCGGCGACGGCCCAGGTCGGCCCCTGAGAGCGAAATGGCCAGAGCGTGAGCCTGGCGGGAATATCCTCCTCGGCCTCCCCGCCCTTCTTTACCGTCCTTACCACGTAGAAGACGTAAGCGACCAGCAGCAGCACAGCAAGGACGATCTTCAGCAGCAGAGGCAGGGAAAAGAGGCCAGCCGCCGCGGCCGGAGTAAAGCACACTAGGAAGAACACGAGGTCGGGGATGGCGGTCTGCCTATCGGTTGTGATCTCGCTCCCAGTCTCCCTCCGGTCCTTGTAGCCCAGGGCCGCCGCCCCGACGATGAACAGGGCTAGCGTCGCTAGCAGGAAGGGCGCGCCCAGGATCGCGCCGATACCTATCTCGCTTGCTGCGGCGCTGCCCGTGCCAAGGAGTAAGGCACCGAAGATAGCGACCAGCGGGATCATGGTCTCGGGCAACGCCGTGCCGACGGCGGCGAGCACGCTCCCTACGGCCCCCGCTCCGAGGTTCAGCCGGTCGCCCATGATCTCTACAGCGTTGGTGAATAGGATCGCAGCGCCGAGTATCGCCACCAGGGACAGGACCAACTCGATTATCGTCAAGGCTCTCCTTATGACCACTGGAAGGTAGGAACGTGCTAGATTCTTACCCGCTGGCAAGCTTACTACACCCGGAAGCGGGGGATATGGACGAACTCGAGAAAACTCTGGCAGCGGTCGCGAGCGGCAAACTCTCTGTAGAATCGGCCGCCGGACGCCTGAAGAGGGGCGAGGTCCGCTACCTCGACGAGTTCGCCGCCCTCGACCTAGGCCGCTCCGTGAGGAAGGGCGTCCCTGAGGTCGTCTACGCCCGCAGCAAGAGCCCCGCCCAGGTGGCAACTATCTGCGCAACGCTGCTAAAGTCGCACGAGCGTGTGATCGTAAGCACCCCCACCCCCGAGCACGAAGCCAGGATCCGCGCGACGCTCCCTGAGACCCAACTCCGGTGGGCCGGACGCTCCCTGATGATCGGTGGCGGCGAGCCAGCACCGAGCGGGGGCCGCGTGGGTGCCCTGAGCGCGGGCACCTCGGACCTGCCCGTCCTCGAGGAGGCGCTCGCGGTGGCCGGCGAGATGGGTGCGTCCGTGATGGGCTTCCACGACGTCGGGGTGGCCGGCGTCCATCGCCTCGCCGGCCCGTTGGAGGAGCTGAGAGCATTCGATCCCGACTGCCTGGTAGTTGCCGCCGGGATGGAAGGTGCGCTGCCAAGCGTGGTCTCCGGCCTCGTCGCCGTGCCCGTGATAGGGCTTCCGACCTCCACCGGGTACGGCCTCGGCGGGGACGGGACCGCAGCCATCCTCGGCATGCTTCAGACCTGCTCTCCTGGTCTCTCTGTCGTCAACGTGGATAACGGCGTCGGCGCAGGGGCCACCGCGGCCATGATCGCCAACCGCGCCGCCGCCGGCCGCAAGTCCAGCCCCCACTAGGACCGCGGTGCGAACCTTCGTCGCCGTCTTCCCACCGCATAGGGTCAGGGAAGCCCTGTTTCGCGCGGCACGCGACGTGCCGGCGAGCGAAGCCTTCCGTCTCATCAGCCCTGAGAAGCTCCACATTACCTTGAAGTTCCTGGGCAATGTGGCCGAAGATGACCTGAGCCGGGTGGAGCAGGCACTCGAGCAGCTACGCGGGAGACACGAACCGTTCGAGGTCGAGACCTCGGGCTTCGGGGCCTTCCCCTCCGAGAAGAAGGCCCGTATCCTCTGGGCCGGCATCGGAGAAGGATCCGGGCCGCTGCGCGCGGTGGCCCAGAGCGTAGACGATCTCCTCGAGCCTGCCGGATTCGGGAGAGAGAAGCGGCCCTACGTGCCCCACCTGACCCTCGGCCGGGCGCGGGGACGCCAGGCGAAGCTCGACGGCCCAAGCGTCTCCCCGCCCGCGCTTCGCTTTACGGTATCCGGCGTGGATCTGGTGGAGAGCGTGACAGGGGAGGGCGGAGTCACCTACTCCGTCCTCGAGACCTACTCCTTCTAGAAGGCGGTAACCAGAGGCCCGATGGTCATTATGATGAAGAGCAGGATCAGGATCATGACGACCAGGGCTATAAAGGTACTCCCGCTCACGCGACCGCGCCTCTTAGGTAAGTATCCATCTGGCGGTCAATTCTAGCCGTTGCTGGACGCGTACGCCAGCGCCTCAGAGGTTTCAGAGCTCGTTCGCGTAGAATACCCTGCGCTCTGGCGCAGGCTCCCCGTCTTCAGAGAGCTTCGAGCGGAAGACGTGAAACTCCTCGATCTTCTCGGAGATCAGCCTTACGACAGGGTCGGGGTCGGAGCGAAGCTCCAGGATTCTGTCGAGTACCGCCCCAACGCTTACCTTCTCCACAACTCCCGCCGGTCGCGGCTCCTTGTAGAAGATTCGGCACTCATAAGAATTCTCAACAGCATCGTGAATTACAAGGATCATCTCCGGCCTCGCCGTTACTACCCGGGGCACGTTCTCTAACTCATACATTACCCTCCGTCGCCGGTAGACTTCCCGCTGTAACTCCTGGCGTACTATCTCTCCAAACCCGTCACTTTCGACAATAGAGTAAGCCTCATCTCGGCTCCTCTCGGCCTCCTGAACCCACCGGCCAACGCCGTCGAGATCCAGGCACTCCTCACATACCGGACAGCAGTATTCGGATCCAGAAGTAACCCTCAAGCCCTCCGAGTGCAGGCAATCTTCGATCGGGTCAACCATGTGGAATAGTATTGTACTCCTTTCCCAACCCTGCGCGACTCTCACAAAGAGCACGAAGTCCCTCTGTATCTTGACTTTAACTCTATGTTAAATGGAAGTCTAAGGTGGCAGGGACCTTCGGATGGCCCTCGGTAGTCTTCGGGAGAGACCAGGTCCCTATTCTACCTGCAAAGTAGTCTCTGTACAGTAGTCCCGTCTCTGCGAACTCCATCCTCGGACCGCTCCTTCGACCTGTCTGGTATGGGCCGGTTTTCGGCGCAATCTACGCTTCGAGTAGAGCTTGAATGATCTCTAGGCCGGGCCGCTGGACTATTGTTCTGGTATTTTCCGGCTATGTTCTCCTTTGGAGGAGAGGCACACCTGATACTCAACCCGTCGGCCGGCAAGGGACGTGCGGGAGGGCTACGGGCGTCCGTCTCGCGGTTCTTCGAGGAGCGAGGGTTGCGGCCTGTCTGGCACGTTACACAGGGGCCTGGCCACGCGGGCAGCATCGTGCGAGGGCTGCCCGAGGAGGGGCCTGTGGTGGCGGTCGGTGGAGACGGGACGGTTCGCGAGGTGGCGGCGGCGTGCGCCGGAACGGGCCGGACCATGGGCGTGCTGCCCGCTGGCAGCGGCAACGACTACGTCAAGGCTCTCGGGGTGGGCACGGATCTCCGGCGGGCGCTTGAGGTACTCGTCGGAGGGAACGTTCGAGTAGTGGATACGGCAGAGGTGGGCGGGGTACCGTTCAACAACGGCCTCGGTATCGGCTTCGATGCCGAGGTCGCGGCAGGTGTCGCCAGGGCGCCTGCTTATCTCGGGGGGACAGGACGGTACCTGTGGTCGGTCGGTCGGTTGCTCAAGGATTTTCGGTGCCACGAGGCCAGGCTCGTCATCGACGGCGAGGTCGTCGAGGCCAAGACCATACTCATCGCTGTGGCCCTGGGCACCACGTACGGCTCGATATTCCGGCTCGCGCCTGGGGCGGTACTGGACGACGGTCTTTTCGATGTGATCTGGTCCGAGGAGGTGAACCGGGCCGAGGTGCTGCGGCTCATACCGGCGGCGTTACGGGGCACTCTCTCAAAGCGTCGGAAGGTGCATACTGCCCGCGCGCGGGAGGTCGAGATAGACCTCTCGGAAGAAGTACCGGCGCACGTTGACGGTGAGATGCTTGCGCGCACCCGCCACTTCGAGGCGCGGGTACTGCCCGGAACCCTGCGAATCCTGACACCATAGCCCATGGAAGCAGTGGACGAGATCGACGATCTAAGAACATGCGTGCCGGGAGCTCGAAGTTGCAAAGCACTATTAATACGGGCATTCTTGTGGTACAACGTTTCTCTACTCCTTCAGGGTAGGATTGTATCTCCGAGTGTTATCGAGGACTGGCGAGTAGAGATGAGAGCGTTCGTGTTTCCGGGGCAGGGGGGCGGAGTGTCAGAACCCGCGCCCGAGATGGTGCCTGAGATCCAGCGCGTCGTCGGGGAGCGCATCCCCGACCAGGTGAAGATCTTCGTCCGCGCAGCGCGCGACACCGACGAGAGCCGTACCATGAAGGTGCGTCCCGACGTGGTGGCCGGGCACTCGCTGGGCGAGTACGGCGCCGCGTACGCGGCCGGTTGCTTCGACTTCGACACGGGCCTCTGGCTGGTGGCGCAGCGCGACCATTTCCTCGCCGAGGCGGCCAGAGAGTGTCCTGGCGGGATGGTCGCGATACTGAGGACAGACCCCGCCGAGGTCGAGAAGGCGCTCGGCGCGCCTGGGGGGCCAGTGGTCGCCAACTACAACTCACCTCGCCAGACGGTAGTCTCCGGACTGCGCGACGCCCTGGGGGACGCCGTCTCCAAGATCAGAGGGCGCAAGATCCCGCTGAACGTCTCCTTCGCCGCCCACTCTCCGTACGTAGCGGCGGCCGGTGAGAAGATGCGGGGGGTCATCGATTCCGTCGAGTTCCACGTGCCACAGGTCCCCATCGTCAGCGCCATAGATGGTGCGGTGCTCACCAAGGCCGACGCCGTCAAGGAGGCGCTCAAGGATCAGATGGTCGCCCCGGTGCGTTGGGTTAGGGTCGTCGAGACGCTGGCGAAGATGAGGGTTGAGGAGTGGATCGAGCTCGGCGGCGGCGGCGTCCTGACGCGAATGCTAAAAGACTTCGAGTTGCCGTCTCTGAACGGCATCACCTTCGAGGACCTGCGAGCCCGCCTCTACGGACAGGCCCACAACCTCCTGCCGCGCAAGGAAGGCGAATAGGCTACATGCTTCAGGCAGCACGCTGTCAAGCATCAGGTGTAGAAAAGCCCTACCTGACTACTGATACCTGACACCTACCTCGTCGCCTCGGCCTCAGTCTCGGCCTTGGCCTCCTCCTTCGGCAACGCGCCGCCGGAGATCTGGACTATGTCCTCCTCGATGGAGGAGACAGGGCCGTCCATACCGGACCAGACGCCGATAGAGAAGCCCTCATCGACAGGCTCGCCTATCTTCTGCCCGAAGACGACCTCGTCCCCCTCGGAGACGAGCGCGGTAGCAGGCTTGAGGAATCTGCCGCCGAGCGGGATGCTCACCCCGCTGACCTTCCCCACCAGCGAGGTGACGCCCTCGGGACGCCTGGTCTTGATATTCGCGTACTCCTTGGAGGCGACGCCCTTGGGAATGACGAGGAAGCCGTTGGTGGTGCGCCTCACGTAGGCGTCACTCTCGCCTAGTGACTCGATTCCCATCTCGTTCAGGTAAGGCCCGCCGTCGATGACGGAGAGGTTACCGGCTTCGGCCTCAACATCGACGCCAGCCAGCTTCACCAGCTCTGTGGCGGAAGATCCGAGCGGCGCCTCGAAGAGCTCGAGTTCGAGGTCGGGGCCGAAGACCTGAAGGTACTTGGTGGTAACCGGCTTGCCGAGGAAGAACGCGTTGTAGATGTTCAGGAGCGTCTCGGAGTTGTTGACTATGTGCCCGGCGTCGAGCGGAAGACCGGGACGCTTGTTGCCGTCGGGCAACTCTACGCGGCGCGGCACCCACTTCCCCTTGTCCTCCTTGAAGATGTTCTTGATGAGCGTCTTCTCCTCGCCCATCGAGTACTTGTCAGGCACGTGAACGACCTCGTAGAGACCGTCCGTGTTCTCGTCGTAGCGGGAGAACCACTCCTCGTCCTTGAAGTGCACGCCCATAATTACTCTCTCGACCCCGAAGATCGTCTTCATCACATCAAAGAGCTCGAGAAACTCGTCGAAGTACTCCCTGTGGAGCACCTTGTCGGCCCAGTAACCGGGCTCCGACTCGGTGCAGTTTACAATCAAGTTCGGTTGCGGATTCATCCACTTGAAGTAGGTGGGGAAACCGCCGCCTCCGGCCCCGACGATGCCGGCCTGGCGCATGATCTCGACGGCCTCATCCCTGCTGAGCGCCTTTACCTCGTCGAGATTGCGCTGCACTAACTCAGCCAAGATCCTTCCCTCCGAATACTCTATACATCAGATATTTACTGTTACAAGCTCTGTCCAACTATTACAGCCAGTATAACCTTTGCGCCTTTATGTTGCTAGTTCTGGTACACTCCCTGAGGACCATGAAGCTCAGCAGACGCACCGCGAACATCTTACTTGCGATAGGCGTCTACATGCTCCTCACCTGGGGTACGAGGGTCTTTACCTTCCTGGCTGAGTTCCGTGCGGGGACGCTGGTCGCGCCTGCCGTACACTTCTCGCTCGTCGTGATCGGGCTCGCCATCGGCGTCTACCTAGCCTACCTCGGCATCAAGGGCAGAAAGCACGCTACCTGACGGCAGCTTTTCAGCCTGTCGGCAAGGTCTCACGCAAGGCCGGAGCGTGCTGACTAGCTGAAATGCTGATCGAGCCTTCTCTCCGTGACTTCGGGTAGATCCACTGCCGAGTAGTTGGGGACGGCCCGGCGAAGAAGTTGGAGGGCCCTCCCTCCCTCCTGGCCGCGGGCGTGAAAGACCATAGCATCGATGAGTTCAGAGAGGTTCGAGTCACCGGGCGGGTTCACGTTCTCCGAGGAAAGCCTGAAGACCATCGGATGGGCTGTCGTGTCCCTTTGCTCTCCCTCCTCCGAGAGCTCCTCTTTAAGCTTCTCGCCGGGGCGCAGGCCGACGAACTTTATCGTGACGTTGGGCGCGCCCATTATCTCGATCATCTTCCGTGCCAGGTCGGTGATGGCGACGGGGCGGCCCATCTCGAGGACGTAGGTGCCGTAGCCCTCGGCCATCGCCCCTGCCTGCAGGATCAGGGAGACCGCCTCGGGGATGGTCATGAAGTACCGGATCATGTCGGGGTGCGTGACCGTTACGGGGCCGCCGGCCTCTATCTGCTGGCGGAAGGTCGGAACGACGGAGCCACGGCTACCGAGCACGTTCCCGAAGCGGACAGAGGCGTAGATCGTCTCAGGGTACTCCAAGGAGAGTTCTCTGACCACCATCTCGGCCAGGCGTTTGGTCGCGCCCATCACGTTGACGGGACTTACGGCCTTGTCGGTCGAGACGTTGATAAACTTGCTCGTCCCATAGGCCCCCGCCGCACGGGCGACGTTGAGGGTGCCGAGGACGTTGTTGACGACGGCCTCGGTTGCCTGCTGCTCCATCATGGGGACGTGTTTGTAGGCGGCCGCGTGGAAGACGAGTTGTGGCCTGAAGGTCTCGAAGGCGAAGCTGACGCGCTCCGAGTGCGTGACGTCGCCGACGAAGACCTCCGTGTCGTAGAAGTCCTCTCGCCTCAGCTCCGTGTTCAGATAGTACAGGCCGCTCTCGTCCCGGTCGAGCAGGACCAGTTTCGCTGGGCCGAGGCGTGAGATCTGGCGTGAGAGCTCCTTGCCGATGGAGCCCCCTGCGCCGGTCACGAGGACCCGCTTACTGTTGATGTAGTCGGACAGGGCGTCCAGATCTATGTCCACGGGCTCGCGTCCAAGGAGGTCTTCGATCTGAAGCTCGCGCAGCTTGATGGCGCCCTCGGACAGAAACTCCCCGAGGTCGGGCATGACCTTCACCTCAGCGGAGGCGCGGATGGAAGTGCGCCAGATCCAGTCCATCTCCTCCCGGCTGGCCTGGGGCTTGGCTATGATGACCTGGTCTATGCCGTGCTGGGCGATGAGGTCTTCGAGGTCCTCTACCACCCCGAGGACCGAAGCGCCCTCGATGTGCCTGCCGACCTCCGAGCGCGAGTCGCTGACGAATCCGACGACCTGTGTCTCAGACGCAGCCGTGCGCCAGATGTGCCCGGCGAGCGCCACGCCAGGCTCGCTGGTTCCGACGATAACCGTCCGCGTCCGGCGCCCAACCTCCCTCAAGGACATCTCGTAGAACACCCGCGGATAAAGCCGCACGGCGACGAGCTGCACGTAGGCGAGTACCGATCCCATGAGTGGAACGGAGAGCGGAACGGGGTTGAAACCCATGATCCCAAATCCACCGGGACCCACACAGAATACCGTCAGGGAGAGGCCGCCGGCCGCCATCGCAGTCGCGCTCAGAACCCGCACCCCCTGGTAAATGCCGGTGTAGCGCAGGATGCTCTGGTAGACTCCGTTCCCGTTCAGGAGCAGGACGAACGCGAGCGCCGAGAATAAGGCGAAAGGCCAGAACATACGCCAGAAGTCCCCAGGCACCTCACCTGCGAAACGAAAGAGCAGTGTGACAGCGAAGGACTCGATGACTATGAGGGCGTCGACGAGCATCGCCGCCCCGCGCCTGAACGCGGGCGGCGAGCGATGGAAGGCCCTCTGCAACCGGTCCACAGGGCCCAGGAGCCTCTCCCCGATCCTCTTCAAAAGCCACATAGTCCTACATTCTAACTTCTATTGCTGGATCCAGCCATTAGCCTATCAACTTCGGTAGTGCCGCAAGCAGGGCGCAGCACACAAGCGCGAGCGCGATACCCACGAACGAAAGGATGTCTCCCCTGTAGATCAGCAGCGCGGCGAAACCGGCGATGACGCTCGCCGCGTAGTAGAGATTGCTCGTACGCCTGTGCATCCCCGTGGTCGGGGTGATCCGTTGGTAGATATGCTCCCTGTGCGCCAGGAAGATGCTCTTTCCAGCCCCGCTCCGCAACCGCCGAACCAGCGTATATGCGGTGTCGAAGAGGTAAGGCGTGAAGACAACCACGCAAGCCAGAAAGCCCAAAGGCGTCCACTCTTGCCCCGAGAGCGCGGGAGCGTAGAGGGCCACAGCGGCAAGGCTGAAGCCGATGAAGTATGCTCCCGAATCCCCAAGAAAGATGTATGCAGGGCTTATGTTCCAGATAAGGAACGCCGCAGTAGCCCCGATGAGCGCGGGCAGGAAACCACCCGCCTGTCCCACGAGCGGCGCGAGGAAGAGCGCGTTGACGAGCGCGACGCCCCCCGTAATGCCGTCTATGCCGTCCATGAAGTTGAAGGCGTTGCTTAGGGCCACGATCCAGAACACCCCGACAGCGAAAACCAGAACGCCGAGCAACCCAGGAGCGTGCGAGAGGATCATCGGCGGATACAAAAGCAGCAATCCCACTGCGGCCAGAGCCTGGAGGACGGCCTTCACACCGAAGTGGAGGTTGGAAAGGTCGTCGGCGAGCCCTACGGCCCATACAAGTGCCGCCGCCGCGAGCAGCGGCCACAGACCCACCGGGCCAAGTATTGTCACTCCTGCGAGCATCCCAACGAATATGGCTACACCCCCAAGCCTGGGTGTCGGGATCTCGTGCGAGCTGCGGAGGTTGGGCACGTCGAGCAGATTCCGTCCGACGGCGAACCTCACGAGCAGTGGTACGAACGCCCCGGCCACCAGGAAAGCCACGCCGCCAGCGACAACCCCGATCACCATGGCTCCCACGCCTTACACAAACGAGTTCTCAATACCCTCGACAGAGAGGCCGTGGGGCATGCCTTCCGTTAGCGACCCGCCGTCGCCAGCCCAGAGGATCCTTGCCCACTGTTACCTTCTCTTCGTTCACCGTGATCGCCAGGCTGGTCACGCCGACTCCTCTCGCGCCACACGATTCCAGCATAGCACCCTACAGACTACGAGCGCACTATCCCGAGTCTCCGCAGGCGCGCGACTTCGAGGCCCACACCCTCCCTGAAAGGACGGGGCGTGTAGTCGAGATCGCGCCTGGCACTTTCGTAAGGGTAGGCCTTGTCTTCACGCAGCCGCATCACCTGGCCTGAATCGACGGGCAAAGGCAGCCGCAGCCTCTCCGCGGCCACGAGCGCCAGGCGGACCGGTTCGATAGGCAACCTGACGATGCGTGGGCTCCTCCCCAGGGCCGCTGCCGCAGTCTTCACAAGGTCGAGGTACGCCAGGGGTTCGGCGCCTGGCAGGTCGTAGCTGCGGCGTACGGACGCGGGGCGTTCGAGGGCTTCGAATACGCCGCGCGCGCAGTCTTCGTGGTAGACAGGCTGCCAGAGGTTCGTGCCAGGGCCGAAGACGGGGAAGACGGGCGATCGGTCGAGGAAGCGCAGCAAACGGTGTACGTTCCTATCCCGCTCGGAGCCGTAGATCATCGAAGGTCGAAGTATCGTCCAGGCGAGGCCGCTCCCGCGCACAAGCTCCTCCATCCTGAGCTTCGGAGCGGAACGGAGAGCGTAGGCCGAGTGCGCGCTCGTGCTGCCGACGATGAGGACCCGTTCCACACCAGCCCGGCCGGCCGCCCGTACGACGGGGGGAGCGTACTCGATCCCGGCGACGTGCAGGAGGGCGTCCGTGTCCCTCAGCGCCCGGTAGAGATCCTCCTCTCTGGCTGCGTCCCCGTGGAGGATCTCCACCCTCTCCCCGTCGAGCGTGGAAGTATTGGGGCTGTCAGCACGGATGAGGCAGCGCGTCTCATAGCCCCGAGCGAGCAGCAGCCTGAGTAACGCGCCCCCAAGCAAACCCGTGGCGCCGGTGAGGAGTATTCTCATCCGGCCCAGGGACGTGCTGGCTCTCGAGTGCGTCGGCCCTCAGCCGGACTTCTCACCGCCCTGGTCGTCCTGGGAGCCTCCGCCGGCCTCGAACAGTCTCACACTGCGAGCCCGGTTACGTTCGTTCCTCTCCACATACTCGACCTGCGCCTGCTGGCCCTTCTTCATGTCCTCCAGCTTCGCCTCTTTGCCACCTAGCGTGATGCTGGTCTCCTTCGCGAGCCTGAAAGCTACCGGTTTGTTGCCCTGTTCGTCTATAGTCGGCCGCACGCTGAACCCCTCAGTCTTGGGGTTCACGAACGTGACCGTGCCAAACAATATCTTCTTCTTCGGCGCGTTCTTACCCTGCTTCTTCGGCGCGTTCTGGTCCTGCTCCGCTTTGGATCCGCCGTCCTGCTGCGACCCACTCCCTGATTGATCGCCACCGCCGCAGCCCGTGAGGAGTCCGGTTATCAAGACGATCGTGGCCAGGAAGAGCACCGTGGATAGTCCTCTCGTGTGCATCGAGTCTCCTTGTCCTGCCGTGTGCTCTGCGAGGCTAAACTACCAGAAAGGGTGAAAGGCCGTCAATCGTAGGGTGTGGCCCCGGCACGCTCCCAGCCAGGGTAGAACTCGTTCATTATGGGGGTGGTGATCTCCTCCACCATCTTCGCTTGCTCCGGCGTCAGGTCCTCCCGCCACCCGCCTGGCTTGGCCTTGCGGCGGGGCTTGTTCGGCCCCTTCTGCCTCCCGGGGATGTTCTCCCAGGCGTGCTTCTCGACCACCCTTCGCAGTTGCTCCTCCTCGATGGGGATAACGAGCGAGGAGTAGACATTCTCCAGCTCGCCGAGAGCGTCGTACCTGAGGTCCTCGTACCTGGTCGCGACCTTGCGCCCTCTGTGTGCCTCGTAAGCCTCCCATGCCTTCCCGAAGCTCGCGTTGTACATCCTGGCCCGCTGCCGCACGAACTCGTCAGGGTCGGTGTCGGCCAGAGTGTCCTCGCCGGCGCCCCAGCTCCCTTCCCTCTGGGCGGCCAGAAGCGAGGCGACAACGTCCCTCGGGTCGCGGACGAGCAGGATCACACGGCTCTCGGGAAGGGCCTCTACAAGGAGGGGCGCACCTACAGAGCCGTTCGGTTCCTTTACGACAAGGAAGCCTTTCTCGCCCAACTCGGGGAAGCGCGCGTCGGCCCCTTCCAAAACGAACGTCCTCAAGGATCTTATCCAGGTTCCTCTGTAGGGGTCGCCGAGGATGTAGTCCTCCCTTCCCCTCTGCTGCTCCCCGGCGCGCATGTAGTAAGCGTAGCCGAACACATCTCCCACGTAAGGCTCGTACCACGTGGCGTGGTCGTCCAGATCTCCCATCATGGCGCCAAGCCAGCTACTGCCGGTCCTCGCGACGCCGAAGACCCATATGAAGTGCTCCGGAGGTATACCGCCGATGGTAGCATCGCTGTCTCCTGCAACGAGGCGTGCCTTTAGCCGGGAGATCTCCCTGTCTCTGGAGGCGAGCTGCTCGCGCAGGACGTCCGGTGGTCTGCCCAGTACTTCGGCAGGGCCGGGCACTTCGCCACGGATGATCCCTACCGCGAATCTCAAATATGCCCTCACGTTGCCGGCCACATCCATCTCCCCCGCGTCCGTGCGCGGATCTCGGCACTATTCTTCCCGGTCTTCGTCCGCATCCCATATACTAGCCCGTCCGGTTCGAGCCAGCCGGGCCGAACCTGCGGCGTAGTCACTATATTGCCCTTTGCTTCCGCAGCGGGCAAGCCGGCACAACGATCTGCACCCTCCGCATCAGAAGACGTTCAGAGAAGCCTCGTAACCTGTGGTTCGCCCTCCACCACGCGTTTTGTGTTCGCGGATACCGTAGTGTCCACGGCAGCGGAGCCTGGTATCCTGGGCTCACGGTTGAAAGAGCATTCCTCCGCAAAGTAGACTAAACGGCGGAGAAGACTCTAGAGGGAGGATTCGGTAAGAGTGTTCGTCTCCGATAGCCGCAAGGTGGTTTTCGTCCACATTCAGAAGACGGGCGGACTCACTGTGGACAGGTTATTGAATGAGCGTATCCCTGATCTACGTCGCATTGTGGCGAGGCACGGGTTTGCAAGCCTGGGGATGGATGAGCTAGAAGATTGGGACGAATACTTCAAGTTCGCCTTCGTGAGAAATCCGTGGGATCGATTGGTCTCCTGGTACAGCATGGTAACGACTTTGCCAAGAGAAGGCAACGAACTATGGCGGTACGTGCACGATAACAGCTCGACCTTCGAGGAGTTTATCCACAACTGTACGGACGAAGTAGAGATAAAGAAAGGCGTCCACTACTCGTTCGCGTACAACCAGCTGGATTACGTGACTGACGACCATGGCAACATGCTCGTTGACTTCATAGGCCGACTGGAGAACTTCGATAAGGATATCCAGGAGGTCTTCCGTAGGATAGGCTTCGAGTTAGAGGCGGTACCGCACAAGAATCGCTCCGGCCATCGGCACTACAGTACGTTCTACACTCCCGATACCGAGTTGATCGTAAGAGAGAGATTCAAGAGAGATATCGAGTACTTCGGCTACGAGTTCGAAAGCCCGAGAAAACCAGGGGCTCTCTTCGTCTGTGGTTGCGACAAGAGCGGGACCACGGCCCTCACAGACTACCTGAACCGACATCCGAAGATACTCGTCTGCCAGGAAAGCTCCGAGACGACACAGCAGGGGGAGATCACCCTGGATCCCACTAAGTTCGAGAGGATGCTCGACCCTCTGCCGGAAGTGCCAGAGGACGCGGCGCAACACAACGATGGGGACCGTCTCATCAAGCCACCCGCGGAGCTCCTGGCGAACAGGGATCCGTCCAGGCTGCAATGGATCGCCGCCAGCAACCCCGACTACCTGATGCGTATGGAGTCGGTAGCAGGGAACAACCCCGGGGCGCGCTTTATAGTCGTGTACCGTCCCATCGAAGAGGTCGCCGAGTCGTGGGAGCCTGAAGATGCCGACGACCGCGAGAATAGCAACGACGGTTTCGGACGCGCGGTGAAAACCTGGAACAGAGGCTTGCAAGGCACGAGGAGGTTCATAAGAGACAGCCTGATTCCGAGGGTACTGTTAATCGACTACCATGACTTCCTCTACCGGACCGAGACCGTCGCGCCCCTGATCTCACGTTTCCTCGAGCTGGAGTTCGACGAGACCGTAAAGGCAGAGCTCTCAGATGATGTTCCGCAGTCTGAGAGGGTGAGGTCCAGGGAGAATCTATCCCTGATACAAGAGCACGCCAACCGCGCCGCCGAAGCGTGGATTCTCGACCGCATCGAAAAACAATGGGCAAAGCCAGCACTGTACACCCAGAGAACCTCGAAGTCCGCGCTCGCAACCTCCCTGGAGGAGGCGGAAGCCAGGACTTGGCGACTTCAGGAGAAGGTCAGGGAGTTGGAGCGCGACATGGAACGCAGACGCCGGACATCCAAACAGCTTCAGAGCTCAAAGACCTGGAAACTACTAGACAGGATCAGCAGCATCCGGACCAGAATAGCGGCCAGATAACTGCGCTCCGAACGACGCTACCACCCGAAATCAACGTCGAGGTACTCATAGAGCCGTTGGTTGTACGGCTCGAAGTAGGCCTCCAGCCGCCGTCTGGTGGCCGGGTCCATCTTTTGACTGTAGGTGCCTGAGTGTCGTCTCTGTTGAAGGTCCGAAGCTTCAGGCTGCCAGTCTGGTAGGTCGAGGAAAGTCAGGACGACCTTCAATGTCTCGACGGGGCGCTCGAAGAAGTCCTCGCTCTTGAGGATCAGCATCTGCTCTTTGCTAAAGAACTCGAACCAGCGCAGCAGCTGGTCCACGTAGATACCCCTGGACACATAGGAGGAATCCTGCTGCTCTATGGCTTCTTCGAAGGACCTGGGCTCTGTTCCCCTTTTTACCTGCATCTGATAGTGGGAGTAGGCCCTGTCGATCGGGTTCCTGAGCAGCGCTATCAGCTGCGCTTTCGGGACTATCTTCGCCATTCTTTCTGCCACGGGCGGGTCGAACAGGTAGTAGGGTGTTGCCTCTCCGGTTATGGACCTCTGCCCGTCCTTCGAGCCAACTCGCGGGAAGCACCGCCGATACCACTCGGCACCGTTGTCGAAATATTCTGGCTGGTCGAAGAAGTGCAATTCCTTACGAGCGGCGGGCTCTACGAGCGGGTGACGCGTGAGCAGGTAGTAGAGGAAGGATGTCCCACCTTTTTGCGCTCCAATGATGACGAAGTCGGGTAGCGCGCCTATATCCCCCGATAACTGCTCAGCCAAGGGAACGTCCCTGGCGTTCTCTACCAACACCTTCATCGCGTCAAGTTCGTTCTTCAGGTGAAAGATCTCCAAACTCTTCTGTTTGAGCTCTTTCCTCAGCCTGATCTCGCGTTGCCGTCTCTCTCTCAGGGGCTCGAGCGCCGCGGCTTGATCCTCGATCTGCCGGTCTTTCCTCTGCAGCGCCTTCCTCTGCCTGGATACGATCTTCCTGAGTCTCTTGGCCTGCTCCTCGTGGTGCTTGGGATTCGGTACCGCCCCCCGCGTGAGACCACCCTGCATGTTCAAGAAGGCCTTTGCATCTCGCCCGACGCCGAAAGCTCTATTGATCTTGATCACTGGCAGACTTCGCCCTTTCTCTACAACGCAGTCATTCTACGAATCGGACATAAAGCTACTGGCCTCCGGGCCAATTGTCAAAGATTACACTCCTCTGTTCCCACGTCGGAGAGAGTAGATCGCCCCAGTAGGCTGGCAAACCCGCAGATGTGTAGAGAGAGAGAGAGAGAGAGAGAGAGAGATCAAGTCAGGTCCACGACCCTACGGCGGTCCTCATCCGCCGATGGCCCGCTCGTAAATACGGTATTCGGGGGCGAAAAACTCGCGCAACTCGATCTCGCATTCCTCCGACAGGGAGAACGAGCGCTCCGGCGAAGTGTTCGCAGAGCCCACCTCGACCTCCTCACCCACCTTCTCGCACAGGAAGTCTACCAACAGGTCGAGACGATCGTAGCGGAAGATCCGGTCCATCTCAGCCTGTCCCGATCGTGGCCGCACGAACCTGGACGGCCTTCCAACGTTTGCAAACCGCTCGCTGCCCTCCATGTACGCGCGGGCAAAGTGCTCGAACGAGACTTCTCCCGTGTAGTTGCGGTGCTTCGGATCCGTAGGGTTCGCCAGCTTCTCGCGCGACCGGTACCGCCACCAGCTGGAGAGCCAGTCTATCGGCTCCCGGAACACGCACACCACCTCATAGGACTCGCGCGGGAAGCCCTTCGAGTTCAGGAACGGCTGCAGAAAGCGCTGGAACCCGGCGTAAGTGGTGTGCTTGATGGCGGGAGGCTTTCGGAGAATCATCTGTGAATGCGTCATGAAGGCGGTCTCGATCGAGGTCGAACCGGTCTTGGTCGAGGCGAGGAAGACGAAGCCTTTGCCTGGGGCGAGCAGCACGACTCAACGCACCGGTGCGATTGCCGGTACTTCGGCCACCTCACGCAG
>DASSCV010000208.1:0-4266 GCA_035697505.1 Rubrobacter sp. | reverse complement strand
CAAGAAGGAGGGCCAGAGCTCATACGAACCCCGGCTCTGTAGCGCCTAGCCGTGCTCTATCTATCGCCGTGCATGCTTTTCCGCCTTGATGCACTGACCGTGGTTCTTGACCCCCAGCGCACACGTATTCTTGCGGGCGGCTTCTACGACCTTACGAACCGAGTGAATAACCAGTTGGGGATTCTCCCCTTGGATGAAGTGGCCGCTTTTCGTATGGGTGATGTGATTGGCGTCCAGTAGCGTCGCGAGAAGATCCTGAGCCTCCCGCCACGCCGAGCATGTCGCCTCCGCCTCAGCGCCAGGGACAAATGCAAAGCACTTATCTGAGGTGAGCACGAAAGCGGGGATCTCGCCCACCCGAGGGGCAAACCGGAGCGCATCGACGCTGGGCTGGTAGTCGGCCGCTTCCAAGGTTTCGGGTTCGCCAAGCTCCTTCGCACCCTGGACGAACATTGCCCATTGCTCGGGTGTCAGCGTCTTCTGCAGGAACTCCGAGCCGGCGTCCAGAAGGACAAGACCAGACACCTCTTCGGGGTAGGTGCTCGCGTAGAGCCGAACGTTCAAGCCGCCCCAGGAGTGTGCGACCAGTACATAGGGCCCCGGTTGATTTGCAGCACGCAACAGGGCATGCAGATCTGCGGCTCCCTCCTGTGCCGTGGTCGGCTGCACTACAGGAGTGGAGGGGGACAGCGTGCCGTCGAAACTTGTGGTTCCAGGACGATCATAGGCACAGACCCGAGTGAACTTGCTGACCTTGGGGAACACAGCAGAGCCGCTTGGCTTCGGCTCACCACCGGAGTCAATCACATGGGTCCAGTCATCGTGTGCGCCTCGAAAGCCGGATACGAGCACGACAGTGGGAGACCCTTTGCCGTGGCACTCCAGATACATCTTGCGGCCTCCGCCGATATCGACCAGGCCGGCGAAATCCTTATTTTTGCCTGAGTTGCCCTCAGCGGAGTTGGTGTTGTAGCTCGGGCTAGCGGCGAGCGCCGTTGCTGCCGCACTAAGCACCACGGCCACGACGATCGCTGCCAGCAGCAACATCATCTTCCTAGACACGCTCGCAGCTTACTCCTGTGTGAGGGGCTGGCGTATCACTCAAATGAGCTAGATTCGGAATTTTTTAGCGAAGTTCGCAGAATTCCTATTCCACGCACTCCGGTGAATAAGCTCGAAAACGGCACACTTTTGAGGATGTGTCCGATGACCCTACGATGACCCTAGAGCGCGCCGCCATGCCACATAGAGCCTCTGAGAGCTCTAAGCACCAAGGTCTCAGAGAGACCTCAGAGGTCGCTGAGCTTGCTCTCCTGAAACCTCTCTAGCACCTGCTCGAAGGCGGCAGGGTGGATTCGCACGTCGCCCTTGAAAGGGTAATCCAGAGCAGCCACAGTGAACAGGGACAACGAGAGGATCATAGCCAATGCCGCTACCATGAGGGTGTGAACCACAGTATTCTCCAAGCCGAAGATGTAGGTGAAGGCTATGGTGATGAGTGCTCCGCCTATTAGCACCACCCACAGGATAGTGGACAGCCCCTCATTAGCGGCCAGCAATCTCTCCCTCCTGGCGTCTCCCAAGGAGTGCAGCTGCTCCAAGACTTGGTTGTAGCGCGCTAGCTGGGCACCCGTGGGGGGGTCGAGTCCTAAGATGGTAGCCCTCAGCTCGTCGAGAGTGGCCCACGCCCTGGGGCTCGACTTGCCTTGCTCCATAAGAGGCCACTCCTCCTCTACCACCACCTGAGCGTAGGAGCGGGCGAGCTCCTGGATGTGGCGCCCCTCAGGTTGGGGTAGGGCGTGGGCGAAGTAGAAGATCCCTGCAAGCTCGTTAGCTTCATCGGAAGCGACGTCCTGGGCCGCGTTCCATTGTTCCCAGACAGCGATAAGCATGAGCCCTAAAAGCACGGCGTAGGAGACGCCCAGGACTGCGTAGATAAAGCCTGCAACGTCGTTGTGTTGCTTGCGCCGCTCGGTAGGGACCAGGCTCTGCACTAACACCAGCCCACCCACTGCAACTAGAGTCGCTACAGCGACTATTAGTAGGCCGGTGACGACGCGCATTATTGGGAACCTCCTTCCCGAGCAGACTTGCTTCTCGGATCAATCCTTTGGGCGATGAACGAACATGATGCCAAATGTCGATGGCAGGCGCGAACTTCCGAGAAGGCGCAACTGCGGAAGTCCTAATTCCGAGAACCCGATGTATGCCAACTTCTCAGAACTCCGTTATGGCGAAGTTCGCAGAATTCCTATTCCACGCACTAGAGTGAATAAAGCGGTCCGCCGCACACTACGCGGCGTGGAGCAGCACCGCTTCGCTTGCGCTCCTAACTAGCTACAAAGTAAGCCAGCGCTACCACGACGATGAGCACCTCTCCGAACCCCACTGTAGCCAGGCCTACGCTTCTACGCGCCCGAACTAACCAGCACCGCTTGGGTCTAAAGCTTCATAGGCTCAGTAGTACCGAGTACCCGCCCGGATCGGTCTTTGGCTCGCACGGCGACGTAGGGGTGGGGGCTCTGTACCGACATGGCCGTCTCGAATCCGTTTCGGGGAACCGAGCCTAGGGGCTCTATTTGGCCCGGGCGCGGGCCGGCGAGCACCTCCCAGCTGGAAACCTCCGTGGCTCCGTTCCAGCTGGCGTAGACTTCGAGCTCGTCTTCGTTGGCACGCTCGGCCACCGCGGCGGGTCGGTCGGTCGGGTGCCCGCTCCACGGGAAGCGGAAATACCTGTAGGATCCGTTGGGGGGCGGTATTGCGGCGTCGAAGAGTAGCTCGCCATCCTTGCTGAACTCCGAAAAAACCAGTGCCCTGCCCCACCCTATAAACACGTTGTGGTTCGGCAGCAGTTGCACATTGCCGGACGCGTGGGCGTACTGCTTGTCGGGGTGTGTGTACTCGCGAGCCAGCGAGGCGCTCATCTGCTCCTCGTCGAGCTCCAGCACGATACCGCGGGACTCTTCTACGGCCTCCGGGACGTTATCGTGAAAAACCGTGCTGCCGTTGTCGAAGATGGTGATGGTGCCGTCTCTCTGGCGCCTGGCGTCGTGCTGGTAGGCGAACCGGGTGCCGGGACCCATCTCAAAGTCGCTCTTCTTCCCTCCAAGACGCCATATGATCTCTCCCGTGTTGCGATCTATCTTGTAGACGGTGAAGGTTTGGCGAGCGGAGACGAGCAGGTTATTGTCGTGATCTACTTCTATGGAGTTGGCGTGGAAGTAGTCGAGCCCCGGGCGCCCATCCTGCGACACCGTGGCATAGGTCTCCTCCAGACCTACATGCTCGATGCTATGCCATTCGAAGAGCACCTCCCCGCTCTCGATATCAAGCTCCCGGACGATAACTTGCCACACCCTGTCGTTCTTCAGGCCGCCGATTGAGGAGAGATCCCAGGGCACAGCGTAGTAGATCAGGATCAGCGCGGTGTCCTGAGGGCTGATGAGGAACTCGTGGTGGTCCCCGTAGTAGCCGTTGCCGGCGCTGAGGCGGGCTATCTCGCGGTAGGAATGGTCGAAGATCACGTACTCGTTTATCCCGTCCATCCAGGTAAGCACGGACTTGCCGCGGTAGCTCTGCACTTTGAGGTCGTGCGCGCGTCCATACCTGCCCTGCAGGGGACGGAACCACACCACCTCCCCGCTATCGTCGACGATCATCGAGCCGCCCTGCCTAGTGAGGCTCTTCTCCGGGGCAACGAAAATGTAGCCGGGGGCTGTGTCGTGCGCCTGAGTGGTTACCTCGACGGCGGGCGGGCTGAGGTCGGGGCGCGAGCGGAAGGCCCACACGTCCTCCTGGTGCGCGGGCAAGGCGCTCGGCAGGGGCAAAACTTTCGGGGCAGACGGGGTGCCCCCCTTCGGGCTCTTGGCCTGAGGGGCGCGCTCGCTCCGGTCGCAGCCCACCACGTTTGTCAGGGCTAGGTACGTGGCGCCGGCGCCCACCGCTGAAAGAAACCGGAGGCGTGTAAACCTTTCGTGCATCGTGAAACTCTACACTGTCTCTGGGAGTCAGGGAAGCCACGATAATACCCGAAGAAATCCAACCTCAGCTCGGGACGCTCATGGGTGTTGGACCGGGGCTAAGTGAACTTCCGAGAATTCCTCTTCCACGCACTACGGAGAATAAGGCTGGGTGAGAGGAGGGGGTGCAGGCTCCCCTCCCCTCGGATGGGCTATGAGCTCTACTAGCTACTAGCTCCAACGCGACAGCTACGCTTTGGGTCAAACGCTGTTTTGGCATTCGTGCCGAACAACACCTTGCCGTGAG
>DASSCV010000207.1:0-5051 GCA_035697505.1 Rubrobacter sp. | reverse complement strand
CGAGGAGTGCATAGACTGCGGCGCCTGCGAGCCGGAGTGCCCAGTCGAGGCTATCTACCCCGAGGACGAGGTCCCAGAGGAGATGGAGAGCTACATCGCAAAGAACGCCGACTTCTTCGAGTAACCACATCGGTCGCTTTTCTCAAGTAGAGCAGAGGGAGAGGCCTAAGCCTCTTCTCCCAGAACCCTGAACCCTTTCCGGTCACGAACTTCCGCGACTTTCATACATCCATGAGCTTCAGCGAACAACGCAAGACCTACAGAGTAACTTGTCTGCCGTCTTGAAGGATCACCCGACCCTCTTCTAGGAGTTCCTTGAGCTTTGCGAGATTCTCGGCCACGGCGGACTTGACTCTTCCACGGGCCAACCTCTCGAGGAGAGCAGGCCTTCCCGTATCGAGCTTCCATTGGTCACTAACACGAGTTGTGTCTCCCTCCTCATACAGGGTGAACCTCCTTTCGAAACTAGGAGAGGAATGAGGCAGGGTCTTCACTGCTATGCTATGGTTCGGTTCAAACTCGATGATCCGAAAATCCTGTTGGTCACTCTTGCGGACTTGATGATATGTGGTTCCTACGCCTGTCGGACCCTCAGAGAGTCGCCTTACCTCGCGAACGTAGTAGTTCCACTTCGGAACGTTCTCAAAATCTGACAGAAACGCGAAGACCTCCCCTACAGGACGGTCGATGCGGATGGTGTTCTCAAACTCAAGCACAAGTACCTCCTCCTAAGGTCGGCATCATAGGAGACTCTCCCAAAGCGCGTTTCTGTGCGAGCCTGACTACACGCTCTCAGGGTCGTGACTAGGCAGGTAGACCAAAGGCCGCGAGCCTGCGAGCTCAAGGCCTCAGCATTCCAAACCACGCGTAGCCTTGGGTGGTCTTCCTCTAGGGTCTGAGGTTTAATAGGATGTTGTCGCTGCGAGAGTCTTGGAGCACCTGCCATGGAAGAGTTCATAGACGGTCGAAACCCTGCTCCTGGAGATGATCCACCCGTTACGGCGGTGGCCTCAAGGCGGGTGAAGCAAGGCCGTGAGCAGGAGTTCGAAGAGTGGCTCTCAGGCATCCTCGCCGCCGCAAACGAGGCTCCCGGTTATCTGGGCTCGGAAGTACTCCGCCCAAGCGACAGCGAGGACGATAACGAGTACCGGATCGTCTTCCGCTTCGACCACGCCAGCAACCTCCACGCTTGGGAGAACTCGGAGGAGCGCCAGCGCTGGCTCCGCAAGGGTGAGCCTCTCCAGCATGAGGAGAAGGTACACGTCCTAACGGGGCTGGAGACCTGGTTCACGCTGCCCTCGAAGGTCGGGGAGCCGTCGCCGCCTCGTTATAAGATGGTGGTTGTGACTTGGCTTGGGGTCTTCCCGATCGTGACGGTTATCTTTGCTGTGTTCGGCCAGTGGCTGAACCTACTCCCAACGCTAGTGCGCACTCTGGTCTTTACGGTGGTGATGGTGACGCTTATGACCTACGTGGTCATGCCCCGCATGACGCGCCTGTTTTCCTTCTGGCTCTACCCGGATCGCCGCGAGTAGGGCTCGTAGGGGTGCGTCCTACGGTTCTCAGCTACAATTGCGCGGTGCATCATGGTGCGTGGAAGGTAAATTCTGCGAACTTCGTCATTACGGAGTTCTCGGAAGTCCGATGTTAGGGGTATTTCGATCCGTTGGGCATGGTGGCGCCTTGCAGAGACAGCGTGTCATCTAGCTGCACGCGGGCGATTTTGGCTCCTTAGAGGTTAGCTTCGTCGAGCCTGGCTCCTCCTAGGTAGGCTCCTGGGAGGGTGATTCCTTCAAGCAGGACTCCTTGGAGGTTGACTCTATCGAGGTCGGTACTTTGGAGGTTGGCTCCTTTGAGGATGGCTCGTTGGAGGTTAGCGTCCCAGAGGGTGGCTTCTTGGAGGTCGGCACCGTCGAGCCGGGCGCCACCGAGGTCGGTACTTTGGAGGCTGGCTCCTTGAAGTCGGCTTCCCGGAGTCGCGCAGCTCCTCCACTAGCTGCTCGGCAACACTGGTAGCCAACGACTCTCCTTTCCTTGGTGTGCCGTGTTATATCGGGTCGGTCAACTCCCCGAGCCTGTCGGTCAGCTGTATGTTCTCCGAGTAGTCCACCGGACAGGTGACCACCGACACTCCTTTGTAAGCGAGTGCCTCCTTCAGCGTCGGGCGCAGTTCGTTCGCCGCGCCGACACGGTAACCTTTCGCCCCGTAGCTCTCAGCGTAGGTCACGAAATCCGGGTTGGCAAAGGAGATTTGAGTGTCGTGACCGAGTTCCATGTCCATCTTCCACTTGATAAGGCCGTAGGCGTGGTCCTCCCAGATAAGGACGGTAATTGGGATGTTCTCTCTCACGGCTGTTTCAATCTCCTGAGAGTTCATCATAAAGGCCCCGTCGCCAACCGCGGCCAACACCCTGCTCTCGGGCCTGGCCAGTTTCGCTGCAATGGCACCCGGAAGCGCGAAGGCCATAGTCGAAAGCCCGTTCGAGATCAGGCAGGTATTCGGCGCGTAGGTCGGGTAGAGCCTCGCCATCCACATCTTCACCGCCCCCGTGTCGGCGAGCACGACATCCGAATCCCCAAGCGCCGCTCGTGTGTCCGACACAAGCCGCTGGGGTCTCGCGGGGAAACTGTCGTCGTCGCCACGGTCGATCTCTTCTTTGAGGAGGTTGCGTATCCTCTGGTCGGAGAGCCCGGGGTCGAAGCGCCTGTCGACCGCGGAGCTCAGAGCTTCCAGAGATTTGGGTATATCTCCCTGCACTCCGACCGAGACGTCGTAGTGGGCGTCCACCTCCGCCGGGAAGCGGTGGATGTGGATGATCTTCTTGTCGCCCTTCGGGTTGATGCGCTCCGGATCGAACTCCTGCAACTCGTAGCCTACGGCGATAATTGTGTCGGCCTCGTCGAAGCCGAAGTTCACGTAATCGTGGGTCATGAATCCTACCGTGCCGAGAGCGTTCTCGTGTGCGTCTGGGAAGATGCCTTTGCCGTGGAACGTCGTCGCTACCCGCAGCCCGAGCGACTCCGAGAAAGCGACGAGCGCGTCCTTCGCCCCGGCGCGTGCGGCCCCGTGCCCGGCAAGCACTATGGGCTTCTCTGACGAGGAGAGGACCTTGGCGGCACGGGAGATCTGCGAGGGCGACGGATCCTCCGCGCGGACCACGTTCACGGGAAGTGGAGCGAGGTCGCCAGCGGCAGCTGGTTCCACATCCTCTGGGACGGCGAGGTAAGTCGCTCCCGGCCGCTCCGTCTCCGCGGTCTTGAACGCCCTCCGGACCATCTCCGGAATCGCCTCCGGGCTGAGTACGTGGTCGGCCCATTTGGTCACCGGCCTGAACATGGAGAGGAGGTCGATGCCCTGGTGGGACTCCTTGTAGATCCGGTTCAACCCGACCTGAGCAGAGAGGGCGACCAGGGGCGTGCTGTTGGTGGTAGCGTCGGCCGTCCCGAGCAGGAGGTTGATCGCCCCCGGCCCGAGCGTCGCCGAGCATACCCCGGCCTTTCCCGTCAGACGGCCGTAGATCTCGGCCATGAACGACGCGGCCTGCTCGTGGCGGACGAGGATGTACCTGATCTCCGAGCTGTCCAGCGCGTCCACCAGGTGTATATTCTCCTCACCTGGGATGCCGAAGACGTACTCCACACCTTCGTTCTGCAGACAACGCACGATCAACTCCGCAGCCGTCTGCTTTGCGGTATCCCTCTTCTCGGTCATGGCCCATCTCCTTTGACAAGCATAATCTGGAACTCCTTCGCCCCGAGGTCCTTTTCGGGGTCTCCGACCATGTCCTTGGGCCCCACCATCCTGTCGAACTCCTCCGAGAGTGGAATCCCCGTTCCTATTTCACCACCGTAAGGATACTGCTTTCACAGCAGCTCGGAGAGTGCTCTAGTCAAATTGTCTCATGAGCGCCCAAGACCACTATGAAGATCAGGAGGCATTCCGCGCCGCAGTCCCCCGGTTCTATGCGTGGCAGCAGGAGTATGGTGCTCGTGCGGACCGGGAGACTCGCAGTGTTCTCGGTTGGCGGCGCGTCGTAGGCCTCGGTAAAGACAGAAACGGCAACCCCGTGCCCAAGTACACGGACCGCTTGAATGGGCCGATCCAGTCCACGGCTGCGGACATCCTCTACCTGGCGCTGGCCAAGATGCAAGTGGACTGGGCCGCCGGTATGCACCCGGATGCCAAGTTCCTTATGGGTGTGCACGACGAAATAGTCCTCGAATCCCCTGAGGAAAGCGCCAAAGATGCGGCTTTGTGGCTTAAAGAGAAGATGCGTGAAGCCTTCGAAGAAGTGCTAGGCCCCGAGCTCGGAGGCCCCAAATCGGTAGACGTTGGTTATGGGCCGTCTTGGGGAGAGCAAACCGAACTAGAAGAGGAGTAGGAAAATGGCTGCTCAAATTTCAGACCCATACGCAGCGGCGGCCCTTATCGAGAACCGTGGCGAGCTTAGGACAAACGTGGGCGGGACGCTGGCGCAAACAGACCTCAGTCCCCTTCGGTGCACAACCGAGGGGGAGGACCTAAAGCGCCGGTATCTCGCGGAACAGGAACGAATCCGTAGATTAGAGGAGGAGCGCGCGGCTATCTTAGAGCGCGGGGATCCGGTGCCGCGCCTCTTGCTCGCCAACCTCCAGGAATCGAGGATCCACGCCGAAGAGTTGCGCATGTGGGGTCATCGGATGTTCATGCGCGAGATCCGTGCGCTCATGGCGGAGTGCGCGGGGGGCTATGTGCAAAATGAACATGATAGATGATGAGATTTTTTGTTTCTCCCGGCTTCGGGGAAGGGGTAGCGATTGATAGGTGAGAAGGAAAGCAAGGGTAGGCCCCACGCGACGGGGACGCCGCCCAGGACCTCGCCCGAGAGCTGGCGGACCTAGCCGCACAGCTCGCTTCCCTGAAGGGCGAGGCCAACGCCTGGCTCTCCGGCGAGACCGCGACGCGCAAGAAGCCTTTTCTACAAGTTAAGAAGGCGAGACGGAAGCCGATGCGACCTCTTGTTACTGGCTCTGCAACAAGGAATCACGGTGTAGTAGAGTAACCTTGCGAA
>DASSCV010000206.1:0-3855 GCA_035697505.1 Rubrobacter sp. | reverse complement strand
AAAGGGCAGCAGCGCCGTCGTCGCAATCGGCGTCGGCCGACGCGGTGTCGGTCGCGACAACGGCGCCCGCCGGCGCCTCCCCCCCACGGCTGGAGAGAACCACCGCAAATATTTGCGGTCAGCCGCTAGCGTCACTAATGGCGATCCCTTACTCTTCAGCGTAGGATGCGAAGGATTTTGCCATGGATCGCCTTTATCGTGGTCCTGGCTGGCACTGCCTACCTACTGCGCAGTCAAGGGCGCCTTTGGTGGTGTTCTTGTGACTACCTTCTAATATGGTCGGGCGACCCCTGGAGTTCTGATAACTCCCAGCACCTGTTGGACCCATACAGCTTCACGCACCTGCTCCACGGCTTCCTATTGTGTGGATTGCTCTCGCTTACGGCTCCACGGCTGTCGACCGTTTGGCGGCTGTGGCTTGCAGTTTCGATCGAGGCGGCGTGGGAAGTAATTGAGAACTCGGAGTTTGTCATTCGGCGATACCGCGAACAGACGGCCGCGCTCGGCTACCACGGCGACACGATCGTGAACTCGCTCGGCGACATCCTCGTCTGCGGTCTCGGGTTCATGATGGCTCGGCGTCTCGGATTCCGTCGCTCTTTCGCGGTGTTTGTGCTGACGGAGGTTGCGCTAGCTCTCTGGATTAAGGACAACCTAACCTTGAACGTAGTGATGCTGATCCACCCGATAGAGGCGGTCAAAGAATGGCAGGCGGCAGGCCACTAGCAGCGGCTGCGAGGCGCTAGTTACGTCTCACGCCCC
The DNA here is from genome assembly GCA_035697505.1 of Rubrobacter sp. Classification (GTDB taxonomy): domain Bacteria; phylum Actinomycetota; class Rubrobacteria; order Rubrobacterales; family Rubrobacteraceae; genus Rubrobacter_D. The sequence goes on along the minus strand of DASSCV010000206.1, from coordinate 3,093 downwards.
CTCCCTCGCGCAGCCCGAGAGTACACGAGCCTGCTAATCTAGAGCATGACTTCGAGGCCCATGTTCTCGTCTTCTTCTGACAGGGCAGCCCGAAAAGCCACTTCCGCCGTTGTCCTAATCGGCGTCGACCGACACGCGATCGGTCGCGACGCCGGCACCCGTAGGCGCCACCCTTTCTCGAGGAAGGGTTATCACGAACTTCGCCTTGACGGGGTTCTAGGAAGTTCGGTCAAAGGGGGTGGAGCTCGCTGCGCTGCTAGGGCGTGCTTGCGAAGGAGGGATAGCGGCGCTTATCCTGCTGGTATGGCGCGGGAAGTGCATGAGCCGACAGACGAGCGAGGGGCTTCGGCTCGCCCTAGCATTACAGACTCGTCAATGGGACTGGGGGCAGCAATGGAGCAGACGCAACACGGCGATCGGCCGACCTGTGGCGAGGGACTAGCGGCAAACGCGGTCCTTCCGGCGAAGCTCGCGGAACTGATGACCGCACAGGCAAAGGTGCTCGAGCGCCACACATGGGCACTCGACCTGACCGACGCGACTGCGCAAAAAGAACTCGACGCCTACACAAAGCTGGAGCGCCCACCGCGACGTGGCCGGCGAACTCGCCGATCTTGCCGAAGAGATGGCCAGCTACCGCACGCTACCGATGGGTCGGCACGACATGACGGTAATGACCGATCCCAAAGGGCAGATGGAGGCTTTTCGGCGATTCGTGGCCGTAGAGCGAGAGCTCCTGGCGCTATTGCAAGCGAAACTAGAAGCAGAGGGATAGTTGCTACGGTAGTGCGATGCGGCGCATCGGCGACCATCGTTGGAGGACTAACGGCCGAAAGGGCAGTAAGATGTAGGCATGCGGATCCCCGACAGGACCGGTGTGATCGCCGGGTACAGGGTGTGGAGGGTGATACCTGGCAAGTGGGTGGCTCCCTCGGAAAGCCTGTACGCCCAGACCTGCCACCGGAGTTGGTCCTTGAGAAGGCCCACCGTAGCCTTCTGCCCGCCGCGCGTCCAGGTGGACCCGAACAGGCCGCTCCTCGTGAGTGGCTGCGAGTCCGCGCCGAGCATCGGCTGCGCCTGCGGGCTGTACGCCCACTACGAGCCGATACGGGAGGAGTACTTCCTTCCTTACGTCGTCGGGTCGGTGGTGGCGTGGGGTCGGGTGGTACACCATGAGGGACGCTCTTTCTTCAGGGCCGAGAAGGCCCTTCCCATAGCGTTCGTCCGGCCGCGCGGGGGCGGGGGAATGTTCACCAGGGAAGAATCGGAGGACAAGTTCTTCCGGGTCGCCGAGCTCTTGGGGGCCGGGGTGGTGGAGGGTTCCGAGGAGCTGCGCGAGTACACAGAGGAGGAGGCGAGCAGGTGGTGACGATCAAGGCCGGTGGTGAGGAAAAACCCGAACGCGAAGAGGTCGTGGAGCCCTTGGAGGAGCCGACGCCCGAGCGCCACAAGGAGCGCCGGGAGGAGAAGGTTCCCGAAGTAGAGCCAGAGAAGGTCCCCGCCTGAGAGGCCGCGCCAGAGGGCGTGAGGGGCCACGTTTGCTATGCTCACGCCCATGGGGTTAGAGGACCACATCCAGCTCTACCTTACTGCTTGCCCCGATCACTGCTCGAAACGCCACGCAAGGCGTTGTCCCAGCTTGCGTGGGCCCACCTGAAGGCGAACTCGTAGTGCGGGGAAGGCCTCTGCCTACTCTTACGAGCCTCTAGCGCCAGCCGAGCGTCGCCAGCTCCAGCTTCTCGGCCTCTTCCCCGGTCATCTCCCAACCCAAAGCACCCGCGTTCTGGCGTGCCTGGAGCTCGTTCTTGGCGCCTGGGATGGGGAAGGTGCTCCTCTGCGTGATCAGCCAGTTCAGGGCAACCTGGGCGGGCGCTTTGCCGTGGGCTTCGCCTATCTCGCGCAGGATGTTTAGAACCGGTTCGATCTTCTCGAGGTTCTGCTCGCCGAAGGCCCTCCCCATACGCCGCACGAGGCCCGACGGCCTGTCGCCACCAGGGCCGTACTTGCCGGTAAGGAGGCCTTTAGCGATGGGGCTGTAGGCGATGAGCGCCACGCCGAGATCCCGACTTGCTTCGAGCACCCCGTTCGTTTCCGGTGTCCGCCGCAAGAGGCTGTACTCCACCTGGTTTGAGGCTAGCGGCACCCCGTGAGAGGCGAGCCGCTCGTGTGCCCGCCGCATCTGGTCAGCACCGTAGTTGCTGACGCCCACCCGGCGGGCCTTGCCCGCCTTGACCGTCTCGGCGAGGGCGTCCATCAGGCTGTCTATCTTGATAATCGGGTTCGGGAAGTGGATCTGGTAGAGGTCTATGGTCTTGATGCCGAGTCGCTCCAGACTCTTGTCTAGCGCCTTCAGAAGGGATCTGGCGCCCAAGCGGTACGGTAGGGGGGCGAACTTGGTGGCTATGACCGGCCTCCCCTCGAAACCGCCCTCGGCCAAGATCTCGCCGATGATCCTCTCTGAGGCGCCGTTGCCGTACACCTCCGCCGTGTCCACGAGGGTGACGCCCTCGGCCATGCTCGCCCGGAAGGCACTCCCCACGTCGCTACGGTTGTACTCCTTGCCGTATCCCCAGAGCCTTGTCGTACCCCACGCCCAGGCACCGACGCCTAGGGGAGCGACGTTCAGCTCATCCGCCAGACCAATCGTAAGCTCGCTCTCCAAAGCATCTCCTCTCATGCCTTCGCCTCGATACTCGAGCTGGCGCGGCGTGTCGGCACTCTTTCATGGGCGTGGCATGTGTTTAGTATTTGCACCAAACCACCACTACCATCCCACTAAGACTACCCAAAATCTAGAATCGTACTCGGCGTCGACCGACGCAGTATCGGTCGCGACAACGAACTGAGGCTGGGATTCCCGTTCTCGAGAAGGTGAGTTCTCGGAAGTCCGTGGTCGTGGCATCGCTGCTAGCTAAGACCCCCTGGCTCGGTCGGCTCATTCAGTGGTGAGCGTGGCATGTCCGGCGTGCTACCGTGGGCGCTCGTGCTCGAACCGCCCGAAGTGGAGCCGGCCCCGAACGCCGGAGGCGGCTCGAGGATGCCCAGGTGCTGCTTGGCTTCCTCGGCGACGCCGGTCTGCAAAGCCTGCGTCTT
>DASSCV010000205.1:0-37600 GCA_035697505.1 Rubrobacter sp. | reverse complement strand
CCAGTTGGCGTCGTGGTCGCTGGAGAGCGCAGCAGTCGCGAGGAACCGGCGGTTTAGGGTATCCAGGCTCCTACCAATGTGGTACACGACGAAGTCCTTGAGAAACAACCTCAGATACGGGACCTTGAAGTAGCGTCCCGGCCCCTTGCGATCCCAGGGTACCCAGACCACCGCGGGGAGATCCTCGACCGTGTTCAGCGTCTGCTGGTACGCTTCCAGCAGTCCCCTTATACGCTCCTCGGACTCCCGCCTGGCCTCCTGCTCGGGTGTCGTGCTCTCCTGGTCCGCGTGGTCCTCGGAGGGCTCCGGGCTGGAAGGTTCTGGCGTCTTATCCGGGTTCGGCGAGCCTTTGGGGGTATTGGCCGAGGGCTCTGGATCCCTCATCTCTCCGCGGGATACTGCCGTTGGATCCCCTTTGCCCGGTCCGTTCTTGCTACCTTCCAACGCGACGTTTGCCTTTCGCCCTGTGGCTCCTGGATAGGCCCAAGCCTAGATGGCACTGATCCTAGTTTACTTAATGGAGGCACCGCGTGCGAGGTTACCGGGGCTGGAGGCTCCGAACATAGGGCGTGTACAGCACGCCGTCGCAGTCGGACGGAAGTTCTCCTTCGCCCCTGTGAAGAGCCACGACGGGCTCCCTGGCGAAGTAACCATGCTCAAGTATGACGTTCTGCCGCGCTCGCGGATTGGCAGCGTCCGGGCCGTCGGCGTTGGAGTCTCCATTCGAGTCCTCAGTGGTGTAGAAAGACCCCCACCCTGACGGAACGTCTCCTCTCAGGCGTCTGCGCGAGACGTCCGTAGCGTATACTGCGCAACGATGCGACCCCTCTTGCACATCGGTTATTACAAGACCGGAACCACCTTTCTTCAGACACGGATCTTCCCTGAGCCGGGCTTTTCCCTGGTGGCCAAATCCATGGCATTGTGGTCCTCGTTCGTAGAGGTCGATCCTTTCGCCTGGAGCCCTTCCAAGGCCCGCGAGACTTTCGAGGCCGGTTTACGAGAAGCGGCCGAGCGTGCTCTGGTGCCGGTGCTCTCGGCGGAACGCCTCTCCGGCAACCCGGATTCCGGAGGGTACGATAGCGTACATGTGGCCGAGTACCTCGCGGCGACCTTTCCGGAGGCGCGCGTGCTGATCGTGATACGGGAGCAGGCAGACATGCTCGTTTCGAGCTACAAGCGGTACGTGAGGAACGGCGGTCCCGGAACGCTTCGGCAGTACGGTTCCCCTCCCTGGGGCCCCCCGCGCCCTCCCCACTTCGACCTCAGTTACTTCGAGTACCACCGTCTGATCGGCCTCTACCGGAACCTCTTCGGGCCCGAAGACGTGCTGGTGCTGCCTTACGAGCTGCTTAGGGATCAGCCACGCACGTTCCTGAAACGGCTCGGCGATTTCGCCGGCGCGGCTACGGCAGCCGATTCGCGGTTCGAGCCGGTGAACGCTTCCCTGTCCGCGCTCTCCCTAGCCTTCAAACGGCAGGCCAACCGTTGGGTGGTGCGCGACCCCCTCAATCCGACCCCGCCCTTCGAGATAGAGGGCGCCAACCAACGCCTGCTCGAACTCTGCTACGCCGCCGACCCCAAGATACCGTCCAGCCTGCGCAAGCGCAGCGAGCGCCGACTGCGGAACATCTCGCGGGACATTGTGGGCGACCGATACGCCGAAAGCAACGCCGCGACTTCACGACTCACGAACATGGATCTGCACTCCTACGGATACGCCTGACGGCAGGTTCAGTCGGCCCCTTGCAACGTTCCCCGATCGCCTCGGCGATCGCGAATTCGATCGTCCGCGTGCGATGGTCCACGCGCTCCCGCCACTCCGGCCGTTGCCCCAGCAACGCGCGATCCATCAGGCGCCCGACCTGAGCGGCGTCTTGCGTGTACGAAGCGATGAGTCGCGCCAGTGCCCTCTCCGCCTCCAAGGGGCCGTCGCCGTTACCAGCTATGCCGCCGCGACCGACGAGATACACATATTCCTCACCACTGCAGGCGCCGCGGCATAAGTCATCGACCTCCACATCGCTAAGCCTACCGGGCTCGCCCCTTCGCGAGCGGGCGATTACGTGCGTTCCGGTCGTGCCCGAGAGATACTTCTGGGCCAGCACGTTCAGGCCCTCCTGCCGCTCGGTCGGCGGCAACCCTCGACCGAAGATCGCCCTCCCCGTCACGGTGAAGTAGCGCCCGGAGCTGTATGCCTCAACTCTGCCCTCCTGCCTGTTCGGGGCCGCCCCCCGCACTATGACGTGCACCCCAGTTCCGCTTGGGCTGACTTCCGCGTACCCTTCCAAGGTGGCGACCAGCTCATTGGCCCACGCCTCCAACGCGGCACTTTCCGGGTCGCGACAATCATCGAGGTCCACCCCCGCGTAGGGGTCGCCGGGGGAGAACACGAAGCCCACCCCATCATACCCTCCGAGGAGGAACACGCGCCCCGCCTCCTCAAAGCCGCGCCAGGTCGCGGGGTCGGTACTGGAGGCCCTGGCGCCCGAGCCGTCCGCCACGTACGGGATCTTGGCCGACTTGCCGACGCGCTCCTCGTACCTCCAAACGACGTACCGGCGCAACGCCAGCATGTCTGGAGGGAAGTTCTCGCGAAGGTCTCTGGGCAATGCCTCCGCGCGCGACGCGCTCCGGTCGCTTAGCATGCTTTCACTCCACATCATCCCCGTGCCACTCTACAAGCCTCCGCTAACTGTTCCGCCCTGTACAATCCGGGAGACTCCATCCTCGTGAACCTCGGCATAATTTCCCCCTCCCTAACGGAATTCTCAGCAGTCTACAACACTCCGTTCGACCTACCAGCATAATGCATCATCCGCTCAGCATCGCTCGAGAATGCACGTTTTCCCGTGCGAGCCCGGTGCCGGGACCAACTTGTTCGCTTCCATCTTCTTCTCCTCGATCCTACTCGCCGGAACCGGCACTACTTCGGCCAGTGTCCCGCCGGTTCTAAGGGTGAGTCTTTGAGGGCAAGATCAGGGTAAAGGTGGAGCCTTTTGCTGCGGATCTCTATCGTGCCGCCGTGGGCCTCGGCGATCTGGCGGGCTATGGAGAGCCCGAGCCCCGCGCCGCCTTCCGTCTGGACAGAGTCGAACCTGTAGAAGCGCTCGAAGACGAGGGGCAATTGCTCCTCCGGTATCCCCACCCCAGTGTCAGACAGGGCGAGAATCAGTTTGTCCAGCCGCGAGTTCGTCCACACGCCGTTTATCAGGTGAAGGAGGCTCGCGTCCAGACCCATCAGGTAGCTTATATCTTCTCACGATCGACTCGATTCTTCGGGATCTCTTCGACCCCTTCGAGGCTTACCGTAGAACCCAGGCAGGTCACCCACTCGCCCGTGTGCATCCGACGGGAGCGGACGAAGGGGGTCAGGGCTACGCTCTACCGTTCCCCCGCCTCGTTGGTTTCCACCAAGACGACAAGAAGCCCGAAGATGTCACCACGGTCGCCGAGATCGTCAAGTTGTACAACCCGACGCCGTAAGCGTGGTGGCGCGTCGCTACTCAACCAGGGCGCCCCCGAGCCGTCGCATCTCCCCCCACGAGCGCCCTATCTTGACCTCGACCTCCAATGGCACGGAGAGCTCCACCGCGTTCCTCATCTCGCGCACCACCAACCCAGCCACCTCGGCCAACTCCCCTTCGGGGACCTCCAGCAGGAGCTCGTCATGGACCTGCAGCAGCATGCGCGACGCCATGCCCTCCTCTCGCAGCCGCTCATGCACCCTGATCATCGCCAGCTTGATGATCTCCGCGACCATGCCCTGGTTCGGCATATTCTCTGCCGCACGCCGCGCGCCCTCCCGTCGCTGCCTGTTCTTGGAGCCGAGGTCGGGCAGATACCTGCGCCTCCCCCTGGGGGTCTCTACGTAGCCCTTCTCCTCTGCTTCGCGCAGAGTCCGCTCGACGTAGGCCCGCACGGCGGGGTACTGCTCCCCGTGACGCTTGACGAACCGGGTCGCCTCCTTGCGATCGATGCCCGCCTCGAGCGCGAGCCTGTAGCCGGTCATCCCGTAGATTACCCCGTAGTTGAGCATCTTGCCTACCCGGCGCATCTCGGCGCTGACCTCTTCTGGCGGCACACCATAGAGGCGGGCGGCGGCGAGGGTGTGGACGTCCTCGCCTTTCTGGAATGCCTCACGCAGCGCCCGCTCCCCGGTCACGTGCGCCAGCACCCGAAGTTCTATCTGAGAGTAGTCCGCACTAAGCAGCGCGGTCGGCCCGCCTATTCCGAACCCCGAGCCGTCGGCCACGAAAGCTTTGCGAATCTCACGCCCCAGCGCGGTGCGCACGGGGATGTTCTGAAGGTTAGGTTCCCTCGAGACGAGACGCCCGCTGCTCGCCGAGACCTGGCTGAAGCTCGTGTGCACGCGTCCCGTCTGCGGGTCTATGAGACTGGGGAGCGTGCCGGCGTAAGCGTCCTTGAGTCTGCTGAGGCGCCGGTGCTCTGCTATCTTCTCGACGACCGGATGCTGACCGGCGAGCGCCTCGAGCGCGAGCGCGTCCGTAGAGTAGCGCCCGGAGGAGGTTTTCCTGCTCCCCTCCAGGCCCAATTCCTCATACAGAAGCTCTCCGAGACGCCGCGGCGACCTCGGGTGGACCTCGTGCCCGACCACCTCAGCCATCTCTCTCTCGAGATCGTGCAGCTTCTCCGCCAGACGGTGCGATATCTCCTCGAGCGCGGCGGCATCGACGGCGACTCCCGCCAGTTCCATGTCGGCGAGGACGGGAACGAGCTGCAACTCGAGCTCGCGCAGGTACCAGAGCTGCCCCCGCTCCTCTAGCTCCGCCTCCAAGATCGCGCCAAGGCGCAGTACGGCATCGGCCCGAGCGCAGAAGGTTCGTGTCCTCTCCTCACTTCCTTTCGCCACCCGTCCTCGGGTCGACAAGCCGAGCCTTTCGGCGATCAGGTCCTCGAGATCGTGCGCCTTCCCATCGAGTAGGAAAGCCGCAAGCAGGGTGTCGAAGGCGGGCGTACCTGCGTCAACAGCACGCTGAGCGAGGACTATGAGTCCAGTCTTGGCGTCATGCATTACCTTTGGCGGGCCGTCGGCGCCTAATAGCGGACGAAGCTCCTGCAGAATAGTATCGCTGTTCGTGTCTTTGGGACCTAGTGGCGCTTGGTAGGCGGCGCCGGGCTCGAAGCTGAGCGAAACGCCAGCGAGGGTAGCCCCGACCGCCCCTGGCCCTTCTGTCTGGACATCGAGGGCTACTCGTTCTGCGTGCTCGGACGTCTCTAGCACCTCGCGCACCTGCTTCGGGGAGGAGAGTACCTCGCAGCGCGGCATCCCCATGTCCGGCAGCCGGTTCATCTGACCGGTCTATTCACCTCACTCTCCCTCAACAGTCGCCCCATGCAACCATTGTACTGCCATCGGTCGCTGTGTTGCGCCAATGTCGGCAGCGACAGTGTTCGCCTCGGGGTCGAGGACCGCATCCCTAGGGGTTTTGGGATCTCCGCCCCTACTCCTCCTGTGCTCTTCGGAAGTTAGGCCCTCAGCCCTGGGGGCCGCTGGCCCCTGCCGTACGATCAGAAGTGTTTTGCGGCGGTGAGAGGTCAATTTCGACGTAGTCGGTGCCGTCCTCGTAGCGCAACCTCTCGGGCAGTCCGAGATCCCTCAGCAAGTGAAGCATCCTGGTGTTCTCGGGGAGGACGATCCCCGTGAAAGTACTGACGCCCCTCTTCAGGGCTGCCTCTATCAGGCGTCTGGTCAGAGCCAGCCCAAGCCCTCTCCCCTGCCACCTGTCCTCAACCTCCGCCGCGTATTCTGCCCGCTCGGTCGTCCCCTCCCGATCGAAGCTCACCACGCCGATGATCTCTTCGGGACGCTCGGGATCGACCGCCACAAGAGCAAAGCGGTTCATCCCATCCACGTTGGTGAAGTAACCTGCTTCCCTGTCGCTTAGCTCCGGCTTGGCGGCGAAGAAGCGCAGGTAGATCGAACGCTCGCTCAGGCGGTGGTGGAAGCGCTGGAGGGCTGAGGCGTTGTCTGGCGCTATGGCATGGAAGGCGACGTTCGTACCATCGAGCAGCTCCACACTACCCGAGTCCTCCTCAGCAAGCGGAGCACCAGCCCCATCGACCAACAGCCCTTCTCTGGCCGGCTCTTTCATTCCCAAACCCCCAATCTCGCGAAGTCCTCTGCAACACAGACCTTGCCACACTTTACCCTGAATCGACGAATTATCTCATCACTCTTTTGCGCCTGAGACAATTGTAGTCGCGGCGTGAGTTAGCACCCTGGGCGTACAACGAGGACGGGGCACGAAGCGTGCCTGGTTCACTCGCTTATCAGCCCTCGTCCGGAAGGAATCTTCGTGACGCGCCTCGATCAGCTCTTGGGAGACGAACCCGAGATGGCTGTCGCGCCATCCGAGATGCCAAATCTCAGCGACAGTCGGCGCGTCTTCCGGTAGTGCTCGGCGCAGCGTCACCTCCGAGCGCGGTTTCATCGGTGGTCAGTGAAATCGGCGCTGATATCGGTCTCCACGAGGTAGCGCCAGGCATGGGGTTGTGAACCGTTGAGGTCGGTGCACCCGTACTCGGCAGCTAGGCCGCCAACGGTCATGCGCCTATTGCCGTAAATGACGTATCCGCCCATCGCTTCGGGCTCTGCGTCCGATCCCATGCACGCGCTCCTTTCTTTATCGCCCCACGCAATCTATGCGTCCGGTGCCTCTCACAACGGTTCCATCAGCAGGCCCACATAATTCTCCGCCAGGGACGTAGAGGCGGCCCGAGAAGACGTCACGTAGTCCAGCTCTGCCAGCTGCAGGCGATAACGGAAGTCGTCTTCGTCGTGGAAGCGGTGGAGCATCGAGGTCATCCACCACGAGAAGCGGCTCGCCTTCCACACGCGCCGCAGACAGGTCTCTGAATACACATCCAACAAGTCGGTGCGGCCGGAGGAGTAGAACTCGGTGAGTCCGCGAGCGAGGACGCGGACGTCTGCGACGGCCAGGTTCATCCCCTTGGCTCCGGTCGGGGGGACGATGTGGGCGGCATCTCCGGCGAGGAAGAGCCTTCCGTACTGCATAGGCTCGCAGATGAAAGAGCGCATCTGCACAATGTCCTTCTGGAAGATACTGCCCTTCTTCAAGGTCCAGCCTTCGTCGGTATCGAGCCGCGCTTGCAGCTCCTCCCAGATGCGCTCGTCGGGCCAGTTGTCGACGTTATCGTTGGGATCGCACTGGAAGTAGAGGCGTTGGATCTCCGGGGAGCGCGTGCTCACCAAGGCGAAGCCGCGCTCATGAAGGGCGTAGATCAGCTCTTCCGTTGAGGGCGGTCCCTCGACGAGGATACCGAACCATCCGAACGGATAGGTCCGGACGTGCTCCTTGCGGACATCCTCGGGTACGGACGGCCTGGACACACCGAAGAAGCCGTCGCACCCGGCCACGAAGTCGCAGGTGATCTCCTCTTCCTCCGCATTCCCGTGGAAGCGGATCTTCCCTGCCTCCTGATCTAGCTCCGCGCCCCGGCGAAAGCGGATCTTCGGCGCTGTAGCATCCAGATCGCGCAGGCCGGTTGCCGCCGCCTCGAAGATTATCTGCCCGCCTGCCTCAAGCCGGGCTGCGTAGAGGTCCTTGACCACCTCCTGTTGGCCGTAGATCGAGATCTTGCGCCCCCCGGTGAGTTCAGGAAAGTCGATCCGGTGGCGGCGACCACCGAACTGCAGGTTTACGCCATTGTGGACGGCCCCCTCACGATCCATCCTCTCTCCGACGCCCGTCTCCCTGAGCAATTCCGCCGTCCCATGCTCGAGCACGCCAGCCCGAACCGTCGTCTCTACTGCGTGGCGACTGCGAAGCTCGAGCACGACCGACTCGATGCCTTCGAGGTGCAGCAGGTGCGAGAGCACCAGCCCAGCCGGCCCGCCTCCGACGATCCCTACCTGTGTACGCATCATGCGCTGCTCCTCCGTAACTCGTGAGGCTACTATCCCTCTTTCACGGAGCTCCGGGCTCCCCTCCCAAACGTGTCCGCGGCGGCGCAGGCGCTTCTACCTCCTCCCGCGGTTCTCTGACGAACAAGAGCAGCACGAAGCTGACCAGGATGATGCCCGCGTCCAGCATCACCGCGGCCGTCCAATTGCCCGTCGCGTCCCGCAGCGTGCCGCTGATCTCGGCGACCGCTTCATACACCTTCATCCTTGACCCCTTCATATACTCCCCCTTCGGAACCTCGGAATGCACAGATAGGTGTCCAGCAGGTGAGCCAGACTGAGCGGATCGAAACCCGGGTCAAGCGGATCGGAGGCGTTTCCTGATCTTATGGTCTGGCCCATAATCATTTCCCATCCAAAGCTAATCTGGCGGTGCGTGAGGGCTATCGCTCTGATGCTTCCCCTTTTCATCCGGATGCTGGTCATGGTCAGCGAGTACACGTTGGGCGAAGGCGGAATTGGCAGCTGGTACACGCAGATGATCGAGGATCGCTTGTTGTACCTCGACGGTAGACCCCGTCGTCATCTCTGCACCTCCTTGCGGTATAGGTCCAAGGCCCGGTCGACGAATGCTCCGGTCGAACCGAGATAGCCCGCAGGGTCGAGTGTGGCGTCGATGTCCTCTTCGGAGAGGACTTCCTCGAGCACCGGATCGGCGAGTAACTCCTCGCGCAGAGACCTCCCACTCTCCAATGTGCGCCGGGAGGCAGCTTCAACGAGGTCGTGCGCCCTGAGCCGCCCGAAGTGCTCCGCGACTAACGTCGTCACGTGCTCGGCGAGTAGCAAACCCCCGGTGGCGTCGAGGTTCTCTCGCATCTTCTCGGGATGGACCTCCAAACCCTCCGTCGTCTCACGAACCGCGGCTACCGCCCCGCCGGTGAGGGCCAAGGCGTCGGAGAGGGCTTCCCACTCGGAGTGCCACGCGCCCACTGCCCGCTCGTGCTCCTGAACCATTGCCGACTGTAGCGTGAGCGCTAGATTCTGCACCCGCCGGACGCTCGCAACCGCCGTCACGGAGAGGATGGGGTTTCGCTTGTGAGGTAGCGTCGAGGAGCCTCCACGTCCAGCGCCAGCGGGCTCTGAGACCTCCCCCACCTCTGTCTGGGCCATCAGGATGATGTCGAGCGAGATCTTCCCGAGCGCGCCCGCAAGGAGCGAGAGCGTACCCCCTATCTCCGCGATGCGGGACCGGTCGGTGTGCCACGGCACCACAGGCTCGGCGAGCTCCAGCTCTCGCGCGAACTCCTTAAGAACCTCGGTACCGGAGTCTCCGAGAGAGGCGAGCGTGCCGGCGGCTCCCCCGAGCTGTGCTGCAAGTTTGGTGGTACGCACTTCGAGCAGGAGACGCCTCGCCTCCAAGACCGAGACAAGCCAGCCGGCAGCCTTGAGGCCGAAGGTCGTAGGCAGTGCCTGTTGGAGCAGGGTCCTGGCCGCAATCGGGGTGTCGCGGTGGGCGTCTGCGAGCCGGGCCAGGGCCGCGGCGACGGCATCTGTTTCGGCTAGTATCAAGCCCAGCGCGCGCTTCGTGAGGAGCATTGCGGCAGTGTCCATGATGTCCTGGCTCGTCGCCCCCTTGTGGACGTACCGGGCGGCCTCTTCCGATACCTCGGAGACCGTCTCGGTGAGCGCCCTGACGAGCGGCGGGACGGGATTGCCCTGAGCGCGCCCCTTACCTCCGAGATCCTCGGGGTCGTACAAGCCTACGCTGGGACCGTCCCCACAGCAGTAGGCGACAGCCTCCGCGGCTTCAGTCGGGATCAGGCCGGCCCGCGCCTGGGCTACCGCCAAGGCGCCCTCCGCTTCCAGCATCGCTTGAAGCCATGCCCTCCCGGAGACGGCCTCCCGGAACCTATCCGGAATGAAGATCGGCCCGAACAGCTCCCCGGCCATCTCTAGAGCTCGAAGAAGGCGGTCTGGTTCTCGCTCTGGAGGTAGATGTCGAAGCGCAGCGCGTCTCCTTCGCTGTGGGCAACGAGCGTCCTCCGGAGGTCCACGTCTTCTATGGACGAGAGGACGGGGTCGCTGGCGTTGGCCACTTCCTCGTCGGGGAAGTAGATGCGGGTCACGACGCGCTTCAAGAGGCCCCGCGCGAAGACGGAGACCATGATGTGCGGGGCCTGCACCCCTTCGTCCGGGCCAGGGACAGGTCCGGGCTTGACGGTAACGAAGGAGAATCTGCCGCCGGCATCGGTCCCGGAGCGGCCGAAGCCGGAGATCATTTCAGGGTCCAGCGGCAAGTCTTCCCGGGCGTCTTTGGGGTCGTTGTATCGGCCGGCCTGGTTTGCCTGCCAGATCTCGACCATCGCGTCGGTCACGGGCTCACCTGCCCCGTCGTATACGGTACCCTCGATCCTTAACGCCTCGGGGTGATCCGGCGAAACCAGCCCCGAGCGGTCCTCATCGAGGAGCGCGTCGTGGAAGAAGGGTCCTACGGTCTGGGAAGGCGTGGGCTGTGGCCTGCGCTCCGGAGTCATCTGTGGTTATCCATGGGGATAGCGTCACGTCCTTCGAGCACGATATCGAACTTGTAACCCAGGGCCCATTGCGGCTCCGTTGTCTCAAGGTCGAAGGTTGCGATCATGCGCTGCCGGGCCTTCTCGTCGCGCACTGATTGGAAGATGGGGTCCTGCTCAAAGAGCGGGTCCCCAGGGAAGTACATCTGGGTTATGAGGCGGCTCCTAAAGGCATTCCCGAACAGCGAGAGATGTATGTGCGCTGGCCGCCAGGCGTTGTGGTGGTTCTTCCACGGGTAGGCCCCAGGCTTGACCGTGACGAACAAGTAGCGGCCCTCGTTGTCGGTGAGGCAGCGGCCCGCGCCAGAGAAGTTGGGGTCCAGGGGAGCGGGATGCTGATCTAACTCGTGGGTGTAGCGTCCTGCGGCGTTAGCCTGCCATACCTCGATCAGGCTGTTTCGGACCGGGCGGCCGTCGCCGTCCAGCACACGCCCCGTAACGATGATCCTCTCCCCCAGCGGCTCTCCCGCGTGCTGGCGGGTCAGGTCGTTATCCAGCTCCCCTACCGGGTCGCGCCCGTAAGCGGGGCCGGTGGTATCCGAGAGAGTTCTGGGCAGGATGATGAGCGGCTTCTCTGGCGCCCTGAGTTGCGTCGCCACGTAGTCAGGGTACAGGTAGGGCGGCTGCCCGTCATTCTCCGTGCGCAAACTTGCGGTTTCATCGGTAGGTTGCTCTCTCACCCTCGCTTCTCCCTTCTCGCTCAAGCCGGCTTCTCTACGACCATGGCGATGCCCTGCCCGACCCCTATGCACATCGTGGCGAGTCCGTAGCGGACGTCGTCTCTGCGCTGCATCTCGTGCAGGAGCGTCGTCAGGATGCGTGCTCCCGATGCCCCCAGGGGGTGTCCCAGAGCTATGGCCCCGCCGTTGGGGTTGAGCCTCTCGTCCTCCGGGTCCATCCCCCACTCGTAGAGCACGGCCAGCGACTGCGCCGCGAACGCCTCGTTGACCTCCACGAGACCTACATCCTCCAGTGTGATCCCCGCCCTCATCAAGGCCTTCTTCGTCGCCGGGACCGGGCCTATGCCCATCACGCGTGGCGGAACCCCGGAGACGGCGATGCTCCGTACCTTAGCCAGGGGTTCGAGGCCGTGCGCCTCAGCGTACCCCTTCGAGACCACCAGCACCGCCGCAGCCCCGTCGTTGAGGGAGCTGGAGTTGCCTGGCGTGACGCTGCCGTCCTCCTTTCTGAAGGCGGGTTTGAGCTTGCCCAGCTTCTCCAGGGAGGTGTCGCGCCTCGGACCCTCGTCGGCCTCGACGATCGTCTCGCCCTTGCGGGTCTTTACCGTTACCGGGATGATCTCATCTCGAAAGCGCTTCTCGTCCATCGCAGCAACGGCCTTCTCGTGGCTGCGGAGGGCGAAGCGGTCCTGGGCCTCGCGCGAGACGTCGTAGGCGGCGGCCACCTCGTCGGGGGCATCCTCGTCCGGCGTGAGAAGGAACCTCTCCTGAGCGAGGTTCTCGGCGGTCATACCAAGAGAGTCGGTATGGCCCATCTCCTGCATCTTGGGGTTGACGAAGCGCCATCCCAATGTGGTGTCGTACATGGTGGTGTTGCCCGTGGGGAAGGCGCGCTCCGGCTTCGGTGCGGCCCATGGGGCGCGGCTCATGGACTCGACGCCCCCGCCCACGTAGACACCGGCCTCGCCCAGCATCACGGCGCGGGCAGCCTGGGCCACGGCCTCCAGCCCAGAACCACACAGCCTATTGACTGTGACACCCGCCACCTCTTCCGGGAAACCGGCCAGTAGCAGCGACATCCTGGCCACATTGCGATTGTCCTCCCCGGCCTGGTTCGCACAACCGAAGTAGACATCCTCTACCTCTGAGGGCGGCACGCCGCTACGGTCAGCCAGGGCTTCGAGGGCGACGGCGCCGAGGTCGTCGGGACGGACGGCGCTCAAGGCGCCACCGTGGCGGCCGATCGGGGTGCGTACAGCACCCACGATCCACGCTTCGTTGGTTCCACCGTAGCTCATTTATCTCCCCTCATCTTGAGTCTCCGTTCTCTCTTGCACCGCTGCCGGAGACGGCCCTGATTACCGGCGAGTCACAAGAAATTCTTCCAAACTCCTCTAAGTCTTCTTCCGTGACGCCGGGGTGCAAGGCGGTCAGGGTTAGCTCCTTGGTCCTGGGGTCGGGTCTCAAGATGCCCAGGTCGGTGATCACGATGGTCGGACCGGCGCTCCTGTAACCGAGCTCTTTGCGGGAGTCGCCGCCGTAGCGGTGCCCGACCGAGCGAAGCGTCTCGACTTCGCCTCTCCGCACGATCCTACCGCTTGTTGATGCTGGGTACCCCTCTGTGTTCCTCCTTCTCACCCCTTTCTATTCTGGCCGCAATCTCGGTATATGTCCAATACCGAATGAATGTCCCGGCTATAGCATGGTGATATACCACCAGCGCACTGCACGCGGCGCCTGGCAAACTCGACCGGGGTCAGGGTATCCTCCTGCCGATCCGGTCAGATATGATGCCCGTGAACGGGATGGCGGTCATCAACAGCGCGGTCGCGATGGTCAGCGAAAGGAAGCCCTCCCAGCTCTGGAAGCCAAGCTCTTCTGTGAGGTAGGTGGGGTCGTGCCTCCTTCATATCAGCGACGATGAAATGAGGGATCTTGTTGATGGGTGGCTACAATATTAGTGTCCCAGGATATCGGAGAACGTCTCCAATGGGCCGAGCTTTAGTCAAAGGAGGGCTGCTAATGGCAAGCTTCGTGCAAGGTATATTCTTTGCTCCGGAAGGTGGTGCAGAGATGAAGAGTGTTCAGGCGGCCAGCGCACTCGAGGGTTGCGGTCTAGCGGGTGACCGCTATTGTGCCGGGACCGGACACTGGAGCCGCTTCGGCAGGGTATGCGAAGTAACCTTCATCGCCGCCGAGGACCTCCACAACATCGAGCGAGAGACCGGCGTGGGAGTGAAGAACGGCCAGCACCGTCGCAACATCGTGACCAGAGGGATAAGCCTGAAGGCCTTGCGACGTGGCGAGCGTTTCCGCGTCGGGGAGGTTGGGTTCGAGTACCGGGGGCCACGTTCGGTCTGCCGCCACATCGAGCGGCTTACCGAACCGGGTATGACACAAGCCCTAAAGGGTCGTGGTGGTATCTGCGCGAGCGTTATCGAAAGCGGCACGGTCCGGGTGGGCGACGAGATCGAGGTCGATCCAGTATCGCCCACGAAAGTAAGCGAGCAGGACGAGGGCACAGCGTTGTTGCAGTAGAGGTCTAGCTCAAGGAGGCGACGATAGATCGGGGATTGAGTATGGGCTCGATAGCCTGCGCTCTACGCACCGCGTAAGGCCTTTAGAAGCGCCTCTAACTTGCTACGACAGTCTGCGCACTTATCGAGGTGATCGCCAACCAGCGGCATCGCAGCACTCGCCTCCGCTCCGGAGATCATCGACTCCGCAAAACTATCCAACTGCTCGAAACACTCCTCGCAAGCGATCTCGGTCTCGTGAGTCTCGGCCACAACCTTCACCAATTTAACGACATCACCACGCTTCAGCATCGTAAAACTCCTCTTTCACTTATAATTGCTAGACCCGCCATACCCTTCGGGTCTTACCCTACTTCGAATACCGCCAGCACTTCCTTTGCCGAGAGGCCCGCGGCCTCCATCTGCCTCTTCAGCTTTTTGCGGGCATCGTGCAGCAGCTTGTAGAGGGCGTTCTGGTTGGTGCCCATGCGCCTGGCGACCTCCGAGATGGGCATCTCCTCCAGTATCACCGCCACCACCGCCTCTCGCTGCCTATCTGTCAGTTCTTCGTCGATCATGCGGCGTAACTCTCCCAGTACCGTGTTCTGCAACGCCAGCTGTTCGGAGGTTAGCTGAGGATCGGCTGGCCCGCGGTCTGCCCCCTCACGCCGGGCGAACAGGTCCTGCAGCGATACGTCGCGCCATCGCCTGCGCTTTAGCTCGGTGAGGGCAACGTTCATGGCTATCTTCTGGGCCCAGGTGGTGAAACGGCTCTCGCCTCTAAAGGAGTCCAGGTTGCCCGTTATCCTGATCAGTGCCTCCTGGGCAAAGTCCTCAACGTTAGCCTCTATGCCACCTGCATGCCTGCCCAGGGCTGCCCTTAGGCCGCTTACTAGCAGGTCATATAGGTCCGCAAGCGCCTCATCGGGGTTCGGTCCCCGCAAGTCGGCGAGCCATTGTTCGTTAGTACGTTCTCTCATGTAAGGACGAAACTACCCCGCTTTCTTCACCCACCGTAGCACTGATCCCGTGAAGGAGCAGGTACGTAGGTGGGATCAGAACCGCTCAGGACGACGCACGGGATCCAGAGGGTAAGAAATCGGTCCCTTGAGTGGTCTTATAGACGAGGGCCAGAAAGGAGCATTACGCAGGGAAGGCGGGGAGAAGATGCCCCGGAGGATCGTACAGCACGACGAGGCCCGAGAGAGGATGGCGAGGAGGATTCGAGATAGCACGAGAGGCGGTAAACAGAATAAGTGATCGGGAGAGCCCAAACCCTCTTGCGAGATACTTTGGGCAGATCGGTCGTGGAAGACTCCTTACGCACGAGGAGGAGATAGACCTCGGCAGGAGGACAAGGGAAGGCGACAAGACGGCACGGTCCAAGCTCATCGAGAAGAACCTGAGACTCGTCATCCCGATCGCAAAGAAGTACCGTGGGATGGGCCTGCCCTTCGGGGACCTCATCCAGGAGGGCAACATAGGTCTCATGCGAGCAGCGGACAAGTTCGACCCTGAGAAGGGCTTCCGCTTCTCGACCTACGCCACCTGGTGGATCAGGCAAGCCGTCCAGAGGGCTGTGGCTGACAAGGGTCGGACCATAAGGGTGCCCGTGCATATGGGTGAGAAGATAAGGAAGATGGCCCGCACCTACAACGAGCTTTCGGCCCAACTCCAGCGCGAGCCCACCGACGGAGAGGTTGCCGAGAGGCTTAGCTGGGACATTGATCGGGTCAGGGAGGTCAAGAGCGCCATACCCGACGCTACCAGCCTCAACCAGCCTCTCTCTTCTGAGGAGGGCAGCTCGGAGCTCGGTGATTTCGTCGAGGACGAGCGCGAGTCGGGGGCGGTCGGCGAGGTGGTGCGGGAGCTGGAGAGCCGCCGCCTTTTAGAGTCCGTCGCAGGGCTTCCCGAGCGCCAGCGCCGCGTCCTCGTTCGCCGCTATGGCCTTGACGGCGAGAAGCCAGCTACCCTCGCTGATCTGAGCGAGGAGCTTGCGGTCTCCCGCGAGAGGATCAGGCAGCTCCAGCGCGAGGCCGAGCAAGCGCTCAGGAATGAGTGGGAATCCGTACAGGAACTCCAGGCAGCCGCTTAGCCCCCGCAGTGATGCCGGTTTACAGAGGGAACGCTCTCAGAGAGCCGCATAAGGCAGTCTAAGGCAAGGAGGCAGAGATGAACTGTAGAGAATCGCAGAGAAGCTTGGGCTCTGGGCCAGAGAACTCAACGGTTAGGAGGTAAGAGAGTGCTATTTAGTCGCCGCAAGACCAAGATGGTCATGCCCACCGAGGCTCTTCCCGGCCGGGAGCAGCCGGCGTTCGCCGTTCCCGAGAAGCAGGCCGTGCTCGGCACGCTCCTTGAGCCACCCTTTCCCGAGGGTACAAGCGCCGCGGTCTTCGGTCTCGGATGCTTCTGGGGCGCCGAGCGCAAGTTCTGGCAGATCGATGGCGTCTACACGACGGCGGTCGGCTACGCGGGAGGCTTCACACCGAACCCGACCTATGAGGAGGTTTGTAGCGGACGAACCGGGCACACCGAGGCCGTGTTCGTCGTATTCGACCCCGAGAAGATCTCCTACCGGGAACTGCTCGCAGTGTTCTGGGAGGCACACGACCCGACGCAGGGGATGCGCCAGGGCAACGACATAGGCACACAGTACCGCTCGGCGATCTACTACACGGGCGACGAGCAGCGCCGGGCCGCTGAGGAGACCCGTGACGCCTACGAGCAGGCGCTCAAGGGTGCCGGTTACGGTCCGATCACCACGGAGATCACGCCCGCTGGCCCGTTCTACTACGCCGAGGCCTACCACCAGCAGTACCTCCACAAGGTCCCCAACGGATACTGCGGTTTGGGTGGGACCGGCGTGAGCTGCCCTGTCGGACTCGGCGTGAATGCCGACAGCGACGAGCTGTCCCTCACCGACCAGGAGTGGCGGAAGCGGCTCTCTACGGAGCAGTACGCCGTCCTGCGCGAGGCGGCGACCGAGCGCCCGTTCTCTGGCGAGTACGTGGACACCGACGAAGCCGGTCTCTACCACTGCGCCGCCTGTGGCAACCCGCTCTTTGAGAGCCAGGCGAAGTACCACTCGGGCACCGGCTGGCCGAGCTTCACTGAAACCGTCTCGCCTGAGGCCGTAGAACTCGTTGAGGACCGTTCGCACGGGATGGTGCGCACAGAGGTGCGTTGCGCGCGCTGCCACTCGCACCTCGGCCACGTCTTCGATGACGGTCCGAAGGAGGCGGGGGGGCAGCGGTGGTGCATGAATAGCGTCGCGCTAGACCTGGAACAGCGCTGAGGCTCGACTGCGAATTGACCTGCGAGGATCTAGAGGGTCCTCGCAGCGTCCTCCGAGCCGGCGAAGAAAGCGCCAAGGATCACCTCCAGTCCAAACAGTTGCGCGACCACCACAAGCCCGATGAGCAGGAGAAAGGCTCCCCGGATCCTGATCTGGGCGCTCCTGTCCCGCAGCCTTGAAGCAGGCCTACAGTAGCGGAGCCGACGAGGACCTCGTTCGCTCAGTGGTGTCAAAGATCCCCGGTCCACAACCGAGTGCACCTTCTACTATGTTGGGTGAATAAGGGCAAGAAGAGAAGGGCCGGGATACCAGGCCCCGGCCCTTCTTACCTCGTGGGTCTAACGCCGCCTAACCCTAGTCGTCCCTGTGCAGCTGGCCCCTTATGGCACCATCGGGGTACGGGTCGTTGTGGACGTTGACGTAGTAGCGCCAGGGGTGCTCCCTTAAGTTCTTGCTCAGCTGCTTGCTTATAGCCTTGCAGCCCTCTGAGGAGCCGTCCGTGGGCGCCTTGAGCTCCACGACAATGTCGCCAGCCACATTAGGCCCTCCCCTATGGATGTGGGCCGCCGTGGCCGGCTTTATGCGCTCCACCTCCAGCTCATAGCACACCTTCGCTTTGTGCACTTCGATATCGACCTCACCCCGACCGTTGGGGTCGCCCGGGCCCGGCACCTCTTTTTCGCCCGTCAAGGATGCTTCGAGGCTGGCGTGCGGGGCGGCCCAAACGGGGACGGCCGCTATCAGCACGAGCGCTAGGACGAGCGCTGCCAGCAGGGTCGGTCTCCTCATCGAACTCTCTACCTCCTCATTAGGTTGGGGATCCTCTCCACACCACACATACTCTGATTTGTACGCACAGGTGGATCAAATGGTTCAACCTTCCCTGCCAACTTCTTAGAACTCCGTAATGGCGAAGTTCGGAGACTCACCTTCCACATACTTGGGTAAATAAGGGTAAGAAGAAAGGGCCGGAGCCAGAAGCCCCGCCCTTCCGTGGAGCGTTCTATCTCGCAACGTCGTGAAGCTCACCTAGTGTGAGCTGAGGGGTTGCTGTCCCGGCTCCGGGGGGTCGACTCGGGACGGGCGATGCGCCCGCGACCGCCGTTACGCCACATCAAGAAGGCCACGATGAAAGCCCACACGGCCAACAGAAGCAGGCCCACCACTTTGATGTTCGACGGGAGGAAGCCCTCGTAGGCCACCATCACAGCGCCGTCGTACATGAACGAGGCCCCGGAGACCGCGGCCACCAATCCCACCAACCGCGGGTAGACCCTACCGAGCGCGATGGCCGCTTCGAAGATAAAGAGGATCAGCCCCGCGAGGAAGAACGTTTCCCTTTCCCCACCATTTGTTCGTCAGGCAGTGCGTTCTTGCCAGTGGACTCCCACCAGGGCGACGCTTCCGACCATCATGCCTGCGCCTGTCGTCACGTAGGCGGTAAGAGAACCGGAGGCCGTGGGCACGGGACCTGTCCGTTGTGGAGAGTTTTGCTTATGCGCCCGGAGTGGGCTCCGAGCGCGGTGCGTCCGGCCCCGGTTCATCGAGATCGTCCTCGACCCCCTTGAGGAGGACGGCGTTGACGGCCACGATGATCGAGGAGACCGACATCAGAAGAGCAGACCACTCGGGCCTGAGCATGATACCGTAGGCTGGATAGAGCACCCCAGCCGCGACCGGGATCGCCAGCACGTTGTACACCGAGGCCCAAACCAGGTTCTGCTTCATCTTCCTTACGGTCGCCTTCGAGAGCACGACAGCGCGGGTAACGTCGAGCGGATCGCTCCTCATAAGGACTACCTTCGCCGTCTCGATAGCGACATCGGTACCCGCGCCGATGGCTATTCCTATATCCGCCCGTGCTAGGGCAGGGGCGTCGTTGACTCCGTCTCCGACCATCGCTACCTGTTTGCCCTCCCTCTGGAGCTGCTCGACGTAGCGTGCTTTGTCGACGGGGAGCACCTCGGAGAAGACGCGCTCTATGCCGAGTTCGCGGGCGACGGCCTCTGCGGTTCTCTTGTTGTCGCCCGTGATCATAACCGCCTCTATGTCCATCTCCTTGAAGCGCCTGAGTGTCTCGCGTGCGCTGGGCTTGATCGTGTCCGCCACGGCGACGAGCCCGGCGGACTCTCCGTCCACCGCGACGAACATCGGTGTCTTACCTTCCTGCGCAAGTGTGATGGCCCGCTCATCCAGCGGGAACGCATCTATCCCGCTCTCGTCCATCAACTTGATGTTGCCAACGAGGACGGAATGACCGTCCACCTCGGCCCGGATGCCGTGTCCAGCAACAGCCTCGAACCGCGTAGCGTCGCCGGGCTCGATGCCCCTCTCGCCAGCACCGGCGACGATGGCCTCGGCTAAAGGGTGCTCAGAGTTCTTCTCAGCAGGAGCAACGAGTCGCAGAAGATCATCCTCGCTCCTCGCGTCCAGTGCGTAAACATCCGTTAGCGAGGGCTTGCCTTCTGTTAGGGTGCCGGTCTTGTCCAGGACGACGGCGTCTACGCGCGAGACGTTCTCCAGGGTGGCTGCGTCCTTGATCAGAATGTTGTGTCTTGCCCCGATGCCTGTGCCGACAGCGACGGCAGTAGGCGTGGCGAGGCCCAGGGCGTCCGGGCAAGCGATTACGACTGCCGAGATCGCGAACGTCATCGCCGTGATGGCCACGGCGCCTCCGAAGAAATACCAGGCTAGGAAGGTCACGATACCTGACCCGACGGCCAGGATCACCAGGTACTCCGCGGCGCGGTCGGCGAGTCTCTGGCCTGGCGCCT
Source organism: Rubrobacter sp. (assembly GCA_035697505.1). Taxonomy (GTDB): domain Bacteria; phylum Actinomycetota; class Rubrobacteria; order Rubrobacterales; family Rubrobacteraceae; genus Rubrobacter_D. The sequence continues at coordinate 17,874 of DASSCV010000205.1, read as the reverse complement.
TGGAGTTCTGCGCCTGCTGGACGAGGTCCACGATCTGGGCGAGCGTTGTGTCCGCGCCGACGGCGGTGGCCCGAAAGCGCACGCTGCCGCTGCGGTTGATCGAGCCCGCGATCACCGCGTCCCCGGGACGCTTGGTGACCGGCACGCTCTCGCCGGTCACCAGCGCCTCGTCGATGCTCGTCTCGCCCTCCGTGACCTCGCCGTCAACAGGTACCTTGTCACCAGGTCTCAAGAGGACGATGTCGTCGAGCCGGACTTCGCTGCTCGGGATGGTCGACTCCTCGCCGTCCCGGATCACGGTCGCCTGTGGTGGCACCAGGTCGAAAAGCGCCCGCAGGGCGTCGTTGGTACCGCGCCTGGAGCGCATCTCCATCCAGTGCCCAAAGAGGACGAAGGTGACGAGCATGGCCGCCGCCTCGTAGAACGTCTCGCCGCCGAGGAAGGTGATCAGGACGCTGAAGATGTAGGCCGCAAGCACCCCCGTGGCGATGAGCACGCTCATGTTTAGCGTACGGCGCCGCAGCGAATGGTAGGCGCCGGAGATGAAGATCCAACCACAATAGAAGACGACCGGAGTGGAGAGGAGCAGCATGATCAGGTTCTCACCCAACCCGAAGGCGGGTAGCCGTAAGCCCAGCAAGTTCATCCCGAGTGGTGAGTAGAGCACGGTCGGGATGGTAAGGAGCAAAGCGACGAAGAACCTGTTGCGCATGTCGCGCTCCATCGTCGCCGCCATATTGGGGTCGGACATGTCGTGGTCCGCGTGGTCGCCATGATCGGCATGGGTAGCGGGCATCTCGTACTGCATCCGGTCGTGCTTGGTGCCCATCGAGATGGGCTGGGCATCCACGCCATGCCCGAGGTGTTGCATCCGCCGCTCGGGTGGCGCCATGACTTCGTGGTGGTGTTCCTCCTCGATCTCGGCCGGCTTGCAGTCGCATCCGGTCTGCGTGATGACCTCCTCGATCCCTTCCGGGTCGATGTTCGAGGGATCGTAGCCGACGTGGACGACGTCGTTCTTCCAGTCCAACCGAACATCGGTGACGTGTGGCTGCTCTCGCAGGACCCGCTCGACGGCACCGGCGCAACCCAAACAGTGCACGCCTCGGAGCGCGAACGTGTCAGGTCGCAAGCGAGCATGCTGATGATCGGTTGTTGTCACAGCCTTTGGATCGATTTCGGCCATGGTGGCTATCTCCCTGCCGCCAGCAACAGCGCGTGCGGCCGCGCCTGCGGTGTGATCTTCTCTCTAGTCGAGTGGTCGATCACGCTGTCCTTCAGGCGGCTACACTGTAGCCGGCTTCCTCGATAGCACCCTTGAGATCCTCGGTGCCCACCGTACCCTCGTCGTAGGAGACCTCGACGGTTCCCCTTGCGACGTCGGCGTTGGCCTTCTCCACACCGGGGAGCTCGTTCAGCTCGTCTTCGACCGCAGCCTTGCAGTGCCCGCAGCTCATGCCCGGTACGTTGAACGTCTTCTCGGCCATCGTTTCTCTCCTCGCTCTGTAATGAAAAACGTCTAAACCCTCAGGAACCGCTCGACGGCGGTGGTGAGCTCCTCTATCTTCTCGTCCGCTTCCATTCCGCCGTTCTCGATGGATTCCCTGACGCAGTGCTCGACGTGGTCCTTGAGCAGGATGGTGCCTACCTTCTCCAGGGCGGAGACGACGCTCGCGATCTGAGTCAACACGTCCACGCAGTAGGCTTCCTCGTCGACCATGCGCTGCACCCCCCGCACCTGGCCCTCGATCCGCTTGAGTCGGTTCTGGAGCAACTCTTTGTCCTTGGCTTTTATGTAGCCGTGCGTGGCCACCTCCACTGGGTTCGCGTCGCTCCCTTGTGTCGCGTCCACCAATTTCTCCTTTCTCTATACCTTCACCCGGCGCAGCCTGATGGCGTTGCTCACCACCGTAACCGAGGAGAGCGCCATCGCCAACGCCGCAAGGACCGGGTTGATGAAGCCATACTCCCCTAGCACCGGGCTCAAGACCCATGGCACGCTCCCGTCGGAGAAGAGCGGATAGAGGACGCCCGCGGCCAACGGGATCAGGGCCACGTTATAGGCGAACGCCCAGAACAGGTTCTGCTTTATGTTCCTCACCGTAGCTTTCGAGAGCTCTATCGCCCGCACCACCCCGCGCACGTCGCCGGAGATGAGGGTCAAGTCCGCAGCCTCCATGGCGACGTCGGTGCCGGTGCCGATGGCTATACCTACGTCGGCCTGCGCCAGGGCCGGGGCGTCGTTTATGCCGTCGCCGACCATGCCGACGATTTTGCCCTCGGACTGGAGGCGCTTCACCTCGGCGGCCTTGTCCTCGGGCCGCACCTCTGCCACGACGCGGTCCACGCCGAGCTCCAGGGCGATAGCCTCGGCGGTGCGGCGGTTGTCACCTGTGAGCATGGCGACCTGGAGCCCTAAAGAGTGAAGCCGCCCGATAGCCTCCCTGGACTCGTCGCGCACCACGTCCGCTACCGCCACGAGCCCTGCGGGCTCGCCATCCACCGCGACACAGATAGGGGTCTTGCCCTCTCGCGCCAGCTCCTCACCCCTCTGGGCGAGGCCGTCCTCGGAGACGCCCGAATCGGAGAGAAAGCGCCGGCTGCCCACGAGAACCTTGCGACCCTCGACGCGAGCGCAGATGCCGCCGACCGGGACTGCCTCGAACGCCTCGAGTTCGGCGAGCGGAAGTCCGCGGTGCGTGGCAGCCCGGACTATCGACTCCCCAAAGGGATGCTCGCTGCCCCTCTCGGCCGACGCCAAGAGCCTCAAGAACTCTTCCTCGTGCATCCCATCTAAAACGACCACGTCGGTCAGCTCGGGGGTGCCTCTGGTGAGCGTGCCGGTCTTGTCTAGCACCACCGTGTCGAGCTTGTGGGCCCCCTCGAGGGCTTCTCCGCCCCTGATCAGAATCCCCGATTCGGCGCCCTTACCGGTACCGACCATGATCGAAGTCGGCGTCGCCAGGCCCATGGCGCAAGGGCAGGCGATGATCAGGACGGCCACCGTATTCAGGAGCGCGAACGTGAGGGCAGGTTCGGGTCCGAGCAGCAGCCAGACGACAAACGTTGCGGCGGCCACGCCGATCACCCACGGCACGAACACCGCGCTGATCCTGTCAGCGAGACGCTGAATTGGGGCTTTCGACCCCTGTGCCTCCTCGACCATTCTCATGATCTGGTGAAGAGCAGTATCCTCGCCGACCTTCGTAGCCGTGAAACGGAACGACCCACTGGTGTTCATGGTCGCCCCGATCACCTCGTCGCCCTCGCGCTTGGTGACGGGGATGGACTCGCCCGTGATCATCGACTCGTCCACCGCAGACGCGCCCGAGACGACCCGCCCGTCCACCGGCATTTTCTCCCCTGGCCTGACCACGACGACGTCCCCGACCTGCACGTCCTCGAGGGGCACGTCGAGCTCCTCGCCATCCCGCACTACGCGGGCGGTCTTCGCCTGAAGCCCAGCGAGCTTCCTTATTGCTTCGTTGGTGCGTCCTTTCGCCCGGGTCTCTAGCAGACGCCCCAGCAGGATCAGGGTGATGATGATCGCCGAGGTGTCAAAGTACACCTCCGCCCTGTCAGCCGTGAAGAGCCCCGGCGCGAGCGTCGCCACCGCGCTGTAGAGGTAAGCGGCACTGGTGCCCATGACCACCAGCGTGTTCATGTTCGCCTGCACGTGCCGGAGCGCCCCCCACGCTCCCCGGTAAAACCGCCGACCAGCCCAGAACTGCACCGGTGTGGCGAGCCCGAGGAGCACAAATGCTAGCCACATCATCGGTATCGGAGGCTCGAAGCCGAGCATCATCGGAAGGCTGCCGACGAGGATGAGCGCCGTGAGCGCCGCGGCGAGGATGAAGTCTGCCTTGAGCTCCTTGAATTCGCGCTCGTGGGAGTCCACCCCAATAGACTCCTCTCCCCGAACCACACCGTAGCCCGCCCCCTCGACTGCCTTCTCCAGATCGCGCAGCTCCACCTCGCCCGTTAGGTACCCGACCGTAGCCTTCTCGTTGGCAAGGTTTACGCTCGTCTTCAAGACACCAGGCACCTTCTCGAGGGTCCGCTCGACCCGCCTGACGCAGGAGGCGCACGTCATCCCCGTCACAGGGATCGTGACCCACACCAACCACCCTTTCTCCTCGGTCTTTTCCGTGCCGTTCTCCTCACCTTCACGCTCGACTGAATTGACCTTATACTATACCCCCCGACCCTATATCTCAAGTTCTTAGCCGTGAGGAGCTGGTAGGGCTGGTCGTGGTGAGAGGTACTCGCTGGACAGCAAAAATGGGGAGTACTTCGACGGGTGCCCGACATACCTCAAGGCGGAGAAAACCTTGCATGGGGTCCTTGAGGAGAAGGGCGTAGACGCAGAGGTCGAGCTGGTGGCTATCAACACCGCCGAGGAGGCCCGGGAGCTCCGGTTCCCTGGCAGCCCCACGATCCGGGTGGACGGCGAGGACCTGTTCCCTGTGCCGGAGCGGGCTGAGTATGCGCTCGGCTGCAGGATTTACGCAAGCCCGGAAGGCTTGAGGGGATCGCCCACGACCGCGATGCTTTGGGAAGCTCTGGCGAAGATGGAGGGTCCTCGTGCCAAAGGAGGCCTTTACCGGTGGTTGGTTGGAGTAAGATATGTGGGCTAGGATCGATCGAAATAGGCTCGCACGGCTCCTCAAGTACGCTTCCATTCGAGCACGAATCAGGCTCTCCCGAGTCTCAATTGGACCTCCTTCCCGACATCAACAAACCACCGGTAAGCCACTTGCCGATGTAGATCACATAGAGGAGTCACCATGTCCTTCGAGCCGTTCATGATCGCGACGCGAAGCCAATGTTGTCGTCCTCCGTATCACTGCTCAGGTCGGAGAGTGAGGGCTTTCCGGCTTCGTTCCATGCACTGAACCATAACCCCGCGGTGCGAGAACATCCTTTGGTCAGGCGATCTACGGCGATGGGTTTGGCTACCTCTGCAAATCCTGCCAGGTTGCGTCTATTCTCCTTGCCCCCATTGGCGGCGTCGGCTTCCAACAGGGGCTGGACAAACGTGCAGCTCTCCCTTACCCAGCGGAAGGCCAGTTTGTGCGGCCTTTCGTAAATCTGGTGTCCCGGGCAGGTTTGATCGCTCAGAATCGCAGATCGGGTTAGTTAACCGAACCGGCAGCCACCTTTCTTCGCGAAGGCCAACCATCCTCCAGCATCAGTTGCGCAGCCCGTTGGGCGCTGGCCATGCTTGCGTCGACCAGGAAGCCCTCCGCGCCAACCCAGTCTCCGGCCAGGTAGAGGTTGTCCAGGCCCGGCACCCGGGGACCCGGTCGACTGGCGAAGCCGCCATCTCTGGCAGTTGGGAGCGTGCCGACAGCCTCGATACGCGTGGGACGAAGGATGAAAAGGGCGAGGCCGCCTACCTGTTCGGGGTAAGCTTCTCCTCCGTCAAACTCGTTACGCTAGTATGGTTCCTTTCATCCTCAACTGAGGGCAAGGATGATCGAGGCGAATCGATTAATGCCATTGTGCTCCTCTACCGGAGCAATCTCACCTATGGTGTAAAAACCCACCCATGGCACGTCCGGGCCAACGGATTGTCGAAACCGCTTGAGCAGTTGCAACTTCTCCTGCTCACGGAACATCAATTTCCCACGGGTCACACACTCAAACTGGAAAACGAGTTCCGGTTGGGCACCGTCTAGTTGCTCCTTGATCTTGGCGGCCATCCGATCGAAGCCTGTGGTGATCTTCTCCTTGTCTCGGCTCGAGAACCAGATGCTCGTGCCCTCCTTGACCTCCGTTTGTACGGTGATGGAGCCGTCGGTCAGGCTCAGTTGAGGTACGCCTCGAACAATGTACTCCTCATCCTTCATGTAGCTAGGGGCTCTGAAACTGAGTGCGAGCGAGATAGCGTAACGCAGCCAGTCGCGATCCGCGGTAAGGGCATCCTCTGGTAGATACTCCTTCAGTACTTCAGTGGCGGGTTTACCGTCGATCTCGTAGATGACGTTCCCTTCAGAGCGGGTCACTATACGCTCGCCACCTATTGGGATGAGACTATGTCCGATGGCCCAGGCAGGTCGCGCCTCGCCCGAGAGCAGCACGTAGGAGATTCCATCGGAGTCGACCTCGTCGTCGCAATACTGGTAGGTCGGCTTCCCCGGATAGAGGCTGTTGCCGGCTCCCCCGCCCCAGATCGGGAGGAATCGATCGCTCGGGAGATCACCCTCCAGCCCTGCAAAGAAGTGGTCTATGTCGTACGTGAGCCCATCAGGAAAGATGAACAGGCCGATGGTGTCAGCAGAGAGGTGGGGCAGCAAATCCTGGGCTACCCGCTTCCCAAGGGCGCATGAGTCGGCGCTAAGTCCCGTCGCTAATCCATTGTGCCACCGCAGCTCGTCCGAAGAGATCACGGTAACCAACACCGAGAAATTAGATTCGTCCGCGTCGTCTCCATCTATCGTGCCCTCTACCGAACAACCTGTGAGAGGTGCCCCTCCAGTAGCCTCGCGGACAGCACGCAACACGGAGTGCTGATCGTATCCGATCGAGGCGAACATGAAGACGAAGGCTGGCTTCTCGACGCCCGCCTTCTTGAGTGCTTGCTCGGCAGCCTCGCGACCCGCAAGGTTGGGATTGTGTTGTCGACTCAAGCCGACGCCAGCTTTGGTTGTCATGGACGTACCTCCTGCTCGTTACGAACATCTTAGCTTAGGGAGGGTTGAGCAGCATCTCTCAAGACACCCTATCTCTTCTCCCCTTAGGGCGGAGTAATAGTCTTCTGGCTATCCTGGTTCGAAGCCGTGTATCAGGATACAGTCGCAGCGAGGCGTGTGCCTGTGGCATGCATGTGAGTCAATGGGGTTCGCAATCTGCTGTCAGAATGGGCTTCCTCCCGTGAACCAGGTACTCTGGAGTTGGTGTGGAAGGAGTAAGTTGTTCATGGAGGAGAAGCTATCCTGACACCTCGTCCGCAATGCTGGTGTGTTTTGTGTCTATCACCGTTTATCTCAGATGGGCTGGAATGCTCAGCCCAGGACGCGCAATACCAGGGGCCGAATGTCGTTATCGATAGTTAAGGCGAGGGGAGCAATCACGCCGCTGGCAGAAACCCGAGTGATCTACCTCCTCCGCCCCGAGGTGGCCCGTGACCCCGAGAACGTGGACCGATGGGTCCCGCCGGCCCATCATATGCGGCGCGAGCACGAAACGGAGAGGAGATCCAAGGCGATGGACAGATGGACGTTGAGCAGGGAATACAGATCCTCTCAAGGGGTGGTGCGCTACGAGGAGTTCGGGGCTGGACCCCCGGTGGTGCTGGTCCACGGCACCCCCTTCTCCTCCTATGTGTGGCGCAGGGTCGTCCCCGCTCTGGCCGAGACGATGAGAGTCTACGCCTTCGATCTCCCAGGGTACGGCTCCTCTGAGAAGAGGGAAGGCCAGGACGTCTCCCTGGCCGCCCAAGGTAGGATCCTCTCCGGCTTGCTCGACCATTTGGGGTTGGAAAAGCCCGCCGTCGTTGGGCACGACTTCGGCGGCGCGATCGCCCTCAGGGCCCACCTCCTGGAGGGGCGCGACTTCCGCGCGATCGCCCTCATCGACGCGGTCGCCCTCTCCCCTTGGGGCTCGCCCTTCTACCGCCTCGTCCAGGACCACGTAGGAGTCTTCAGGCAGATGCCGGCCTACATGCACAAGGCGTTGGTGGCCGCTTACGTGCGGGACGCGACCTACGTGCCTATGGACGACGCGACGCTGGGGCCATACATCGAGCCCTGGCTGGGCCCGGAAGGGCAGGATGCATTCTACCGCCAGATCTTTCAGAACGACCCGCGCTACACCGACGAGGTGCAGCCGCTCTACGCGCGCATAGAGCGCCCCGTGATGATCGTGTGGGGCGAAGAGGACCGGTGGATACCGCCTGAGAAAGGTCAACAACTGCATGAGGCCATCCCCGGTTCGCAACTGAGGACGATACCCCGTTGCGCGCACCTTGCCCAGGAGGACGCCCCCGACGCCGTAGCCGGGCTGCTCACGGGCTTCTTCGCCTCGTAGGTTCGCCGGGGTCGCGGCTGCGGCGCGTCGCAGGCATCACGCTTCGTTCTGACAACTGGCATGAGCGGTTTGATTGAGAGCTCACACGAACGCTGCGATACTCCGAACATGAAAGTCACTCAGACCAGGCGCCTATCTAAATGGGACGCGCTGAAACCCGACTTCGCAAACCTACTACTGCAGGAGGGATATTAGGCACGATGCAGCAGCAGTGGTGGAAAGAGAGTGTCGTCTACCAGATCTGGCCACGCAGCTTTGCGGACGGCGACGGAGACGGGATCGGAGATCTCGCCGGAATCATCTCGCGGCTGGACTATCTTGCGGCCTTGGGGGTGGACGTGTTGTGGCTGTCTCCGATCTACCCTTCGCCCCAGGACGACGCCGGCTACGACATCAGCGACTATCAGGACATCGACCCTACGTTCGGCTCGCTCGAGCAGTTCGACGCGCTGCTGGCAGCGGTCCACGAGCGCGGGATGAAGCTCGTTATGGATCTTGTCGTCAATCACACCTCCGATGAGCACCCGTGGTTCGTCGAGTCGCGCGCCTCCAAAGACAATCCGAAGCGCGACTGGTACTGGTGGCGGCCTGCACGCGAGGGCATGAGCCCGGGCGATCCGGGTGCCGAGCCAAACAACTGGGGCTCGATATTCTCCGGCCCGGCGTGGGAGCTCGACGACGAAACGGGTGAGTACTATCTGCACCTGTTCTCGCGTAAGCAGCCCGACCTCAACTGGGAAAATGCCGAAGTCCGTCAAGCGGTCTACTCGATGATGCGCTGGTGGCTGCACCGTGGCATCGACGGCTTCCGCATGGACGTCATCAACTTCATCTCCAAAGATACCAAGCTGCCCGACGGCCACGTGCACGACGGCAGCCTCTACGGCGACGGCATGCCGTTCTTCGTCGACGGGTCTCGCATCCACGAGTTCCTGCAAGAGATGCACCGCGAAGTCTTCGCCGGACGTGAGGGCCTGATCACCGTCGGCGAGATGCCCGGAGTGACGGTCGATGAGGCCAAGCTCTACACCGATCCCGCCCGCCGCGAAGTGGACATGGTCTTCCAGTTCGAGCACGTCCAGGTCGACCACGGCGAAACGCGGTGGGACGTTCGCCCGCTGCGCCTGCGCGATCTCAAGGCGGTCCTCGGGCGCTGGCAGGCTAGCCTGGCCAAGGTCGGTTGGAACAGCCTGTACTGGAACAATCATGACCAACCGCGCGTCGTCTCGCGTTTCGGTGACGACGGAGAGCATCGCGTGCGCTCAGCGAAGATGCTCGGCACCGTGCTACATCTGCACCGCGGGACGCCCTACGTCTACCAGGGCGAGGAGCTCGGCATGACCAACGCGCCCTTCGCCTCGATCGACGACTACCGTGACGTCCAATCACTCAACCATTACGCCGAAGCCGTTAGTACGGGCGCAGACCCCGAAACCGCCCTGGCCATGCTACGCGTCAGCAGCCGCGATAACGCTCGCACCCCGATGCAATGGGACGACACCGAGAATGCCGGCTTCACCACCGGTACACCGTGGATCGCGGTCAACCCCAACTACAAAGAGATCAACGCACGAGCTGAGATCGCCGACGAGGACTCGGTGTTTCACCACTACAGACGGCTGATCGAGCTCCGCCACACGGAACCGGCCGTCGTCCACGGCGACTTCCACATGCTGCTCGCCGACCACAACCAGGTCTACGCGTTCACTCGACGCTACAGCAGCACCGAGCTACTTGTCCTCGCCAACTTCTCCGGAGAGCCCGTTACGGTCGAAATCCCCGACGCATACCGCTGGAAAGGCACCGAGCTCGTCCTTGCCAACTACCCGGTGGATACCGCAGAGGACATTCAGCGCTTTGCGCTCCGGCCATGGGAGGCGCGCGTCTACCGAATGGCATAGAGTAGGATCACTCCCCACCTTCTTTCTCTCATTCACCGAAGTGCTGGGAGCCCTCTAGAGGATCCGAGCCATGGGTTGCCCCCTAGCATAGCAGCTACAAACGAGTCAAGAATAAAGGGCCGACGAACGGACTCGAACCGCTTACCCCTTCTCATTACGAGTGATCACTCAGGCGTTGCAGGGGGTTGCAAATCCCGCATATTTAGAGGGGTTTCCTTTCCCTGCCTTGCTGCGTGTTGCACCGTATTGCGCTCCCGGTGGTATCAGAGTGGTATCAATAGAGGCATAGCTGCCTCACGATCGTGCTCGGTTGAGGCACTCACATGAAGGGCGTCCACCACCTCTCGAGATTGGCTAGAATCCAGCTTATCTTCGACCGCTACTCTCGCTGGATGCCTTCTGTGGGCCGCAACACCGCCGACGGTATGGACGAGTCGCTGGGCTTATTGTCCTACTCATGCCTTTCGGTTCCCCTCGGACGTAGGTCGGGTCGCAACCACAACGAGACGCGGGCCGCTTGCATCGCTTCACTAACCAACGAGGGTTACTCGTTGCTTGGCGCCTCGATTACCTCACACGCTTAGGCTGCTGTACCGACGCACCACTTTCCGACCAAAGAGCTTGCCCCAGCCACACCCACCCGGCACCCCATATCGCCACTGCTACCGAGATAAGCCATTCTGGCCCAACGCCGACAATTTTTATCCCAAAGTACACTAGTGCACCGATTATGATCAGCAGCGCTCCGCTGCTTGGCAAGACATTAACACGCATGGTAGCCATACCGAAAAGCACCGCGCCTATCATCACCACTAACTCCAGTGGATGAACAATGTCATTCAACACCTCCGCCTCAGTCCTAAGCACACCATCAATGAATACGATGGCGAGGCCACCGAGGGTTATCAACACGGAGGCGGCAACTATCAGAATAACACCTACGGTCCCTAACAACCCAAAGTGTTCTTGCCTATTCTGCCAGAGATAAAGGCCTACCAGTCCTACCGCCAAGAGAGCGTGGGCGGGGGAGTCTAGCGCGTGGAATGCCCAATGAAAATCCGTGATGAACGGACCTGCCGCGGCTTCCACAATGAAGAACACCCCGGCCAGCAGGGCTGCGAATCCTCCCCATCGGATAAGGTTCGGTGATGCCATGCGTGCTTTCCTCCTTCTCCCAACCCATCTGTCCCGCGTTGCTAGGCTATCGTTACGACGAAGTTCGGGTAAACCCTATATTTTCCTTTCAGGCGGGCGCAACCACAATGAGACGTGCGCCGGCTGCATCGTCTCTTTAACCACCTCTACTAGATCATCGGCGACGCTGTCAAGGTCCACATCGTTGCGCAGCCTCATGTTGAACGCTTGCAGGGTCTTTGCCACATCGTAGTTCCGGCGGTAGAAGCGGCGATCTATGAACGCCTGTACTCTACGGCGCAGCGGCACGAACAACGCGGCTATTGCTAGGGTGGAAGCCACTACAGCGAGCTGCGAAGTCTCACCGGTAAGGGCGCGGAATAGTCCTTGGAACAGGACTATGCTACCGACGTACACCAGCGCAAGCGCTGCCGTTAGCACACCGTAGACCAAGGTGCGGTTAATGACGACGTCTATGTCGTAGAGGCGATATCTGAGTATTGCTATGCCAGCGGCGATTGGCAGGAAATTGAAAGCGGCTATGCCCATATTCCAGGCAACCGAATGCTGCCCGAATCCCAGGAGGGCTGCCAGGAAACCGACGACCAGTAGGGCAACGGTATACACGAACCATTTGAGTTGCTGACGTTCTGCTCCCCTCGCTTGGTCCATGCGCATAATCATTGCCGCAACGGAGAAAAGCCAGCTCACAAGGACGATGAAAAAACCTACTCTAACCAATATCTCGACTACGCCGCCGACGTTAATCTTGGTGTCAGCGGATCTAGCGAGGGACGGCGGATCAAACAACGGACTCGACCCTGATGGGCCCAATTTGCCAATGGCGCCACCGAGCCCCAGCGGGTTGTCGAAGGTCGGTTGAAAAGACAACGAACCCGGCCCTAGCGCAGCCCCGAGGGCGAGCATCGCGCTCCCGCAAACCGCCATCCAAACCACGGGCTGCCAGTTCCTGGACAACAGCTTACCGTTAGGAAACAGCAGTACCAACAGCGCTCCGGCTAGGGGTAGGATCGGGACCCCGATCCACCCTGAAAGCCAAGCCATAAGCTCTTCACCGGGCAGCGAACCGGTATGCCCGAGCAGCGCGTAATTTGCGTAACCGCTGGCGAAGGCTTGCACCCCGTAGAGGAGGCCCGTCCCGCAGAAGATCCAGCCGATGGGGTTCTCAGGGCGGCGTGAGGCCACCAACGCACCGACCGTGGGGAACGCCAATGACAGCGCACTCAAGAACGCTGTTATAGCCGGTGGGGTGTCCGTCGCCGGGGTCGGAGAGGCGAGGAAAGAAAATAGCAACGCGAAGGAGATTAGACTTACGCAGAGCAGCCACAGACACCAGGCCAGCCAAGAAGTGGCGCGGGCGCTCATCGTATCTCCTCCTCGACCCTGTTCCCCTGCCCTTTCTGTCACGATACTACTTTACAAGACTACCGTTTCCTAAACGTTACGGCAACCGTTACGAGGTGGAAAAGGATGGAGCAATCGCGCCTTCTCCACCATTCCTTGCTCTGCCTTTGGTCATTCCTTGAGCAGTGGCACGCGCCGGAGCCTAACGCTTGGGGCAGGCGGTTAGTGCTAGGGATAGCCGCTCCGCTTACACGGACAGGGTGCGCGAGGATTTCGACCGGCTTGCGGATCTCCCCGAGTCGGGCGGCTGGGACCACAACGCCCACTATCACCCTTTCCTGTTATAGAAGTAGAAAGTACACCCTAGCGCGTGGGTTTCGACAATCCGGCCAGCCTTCCGACCACCAGACTCGACACGCACGATCATTATGGGCTGGTAGCGGGGTCCTGAACCTTGGGGCGGGTTCTCAGTCGTGCCTAGGCTTAAAGCGAACGGTACAACGCTTGTCCTCATCTTCCCTATCGCCTCTCCGCCTACTTCTCCTGGGCATCGCGCATCTCCCTTCGCTGTTGCGGGTGGAGAGCAAGCGAGTCCCCCCTCCGCGCCTTGCATCGAACCCGGGCACTCTAGCAAGCTCGCAAGGAGCGATGTATAAGCTAGGTGGACATTTCTGCGGACGAACGTCCGAGAACCCAGTCAATGCGAAGTTCAGTCTGCCCCATCACCCCGATGTTCGTAGAATTCTACGTCCACGCACTCGGGTGAATAGGTAGGGGTTAGGCTGGTTCGTACTCCACAGCGTACTCCAGCGACACGATCCCCGTCTTGAACGTCCTACTGCTAGTCAACTTCAGCTTGAACCGCTCAGATGAAGGATTAGGCGGCAAAAGTGAGATGCCCTCCCCGAGCAACACGGGCATCACGGCGACTTCGACGGCATCCACTTGCCGAGCTTCCAGCAGGCTGCGGAAGAGCGAACCGCCGCCGAAGAGCCAGATGTCCTTACCCGGCTTCGCGCGGAGGTCGGTCAGCGCTCGTTGTGGGTTCTCAGAAACTATGGTGAGGTTCGGATAGTCCTTTTGGCGCAGCGTCCGCGAGAAGACGATCGTCTTTAGCCCCGAGTGCGCGCCACCCCCTGCCCCTGCCATTGCCTCAAACGTCCTGCGCCCCATAAGAAACGTGTCGAAGCGCTCGAAGAGTGCTCCGAAGTCGATGTCTGGGTCCATGATGATCCAGTCCGCTTCGCCGATGGGTCCCGCGATGTAGCCGTCCAAGCTCATGGCAACCACGTAGCGAACCCGTCGCATCGGAGCCTCCGCTAGCTCTCCACCAATCCGACCGGAGTCTACAACAAACTCCGGACTTCGGAGAATGCACATTCTATGCACTCGGGTTAATAAGGGCCGCCTGTGGCTAAGTCTGGACCTCGCCCACATTATCGGTAATCGCTGCCGGGGACATCATGACCCCTCATAGTTACAGGTTCTTGAAGTACCTGGCTATCGGCAGCAGGATGTAGCCGGCCTTCTCGTACGTGCGGCGCGCCGCGGCGTGTCCGGGGTCTCCTCCCGTCTCGACCATCGCCACCCTCATCCCGGTGTCTTTGAGCCTGTCGAGCGCGAACTCGGTTAGGGCGGTTCCGATGCCACCGCCCTGGTAGTCGGGGTTAACAGCCAGCATGGAGATCTCACCAATACTGCGCTCGAGATCATAGACCTCAACCGCTACGAATCCGACAGCGCTTGCACCTACCTCGGCGACCCACACTCGGTCCTTTTTCGCGTCGCAGACGTCCTCCACCGCCCGCCGCTGATCTTCTCGCCAGTCCGGATGCAGTCGCCTGAATACCTCGGAGCCCAACGCCTGCTCGAGTGACGTGAAGACCGGCGCCCACGCCCGTAGCGACAGGTCAATTACCGAGTCAGCGTCTCGATCTTCAAATGGTCGAATCCGTGGCTGCATAAACGTCCCTCTCGATACCCCGCAGCGAAGTATTGCATATAGCGTGCAGGCGGCACCTACGAACCCGACTTCCGAGAACACCCTCGTAGGGGAATTCTGCGGCGTGGAAGGCGAATTCTACGAAGCATTAGTAGTTCGCTTAGGGTTACCAAAAAAGTATGAGGGCGGGGCTCTTTGTGAAGAGAAGAGCCCCGCCCTGCTGGTCGACGGCCGATTTTGGTGGCCCCTACGGCCACGCAAAATCGGCCGAGAGCTAGCCTTTAGTCGTCATTCCTGTCCTCACTATCGTCGTCGTTGTTATCCTCACCTTTGTCGTCGCCGATCTTGGCGATGACCGTGGCCTCCCCTATTAGCAGGCCGCCCGCGAACAGATCGGTTTCCAACGCCTCGTTCAGCGCTTTGGCCGCCTGGGCGGTCAGCTTGGCGTCGACGCCCCTCAGCACGATCCGCTCGGCGCCGACGTTCGCGCCATCGGGAGCGCCCAGCCTAAGCAAATCTATGCGCTGCCCCGTGCCGGCCACCTTGGCGGTCAGGACACCTCGGTCCAACTCGATCACGAAGCGCTTCACCACCACGCTCTCGGAGTCGGCGCTGAAGGAGAGCCCCCCTGAGTGCACGATCCGACCGCCGAGCGGATCCTTGTCCACCTTGCCCCCCACTATGGGGAAAGCGAAGGTGTAGGGGCGCTTGGCGGTGGGTCCTTCGGCCGCCCCTGTCGCCTCGACTTTGACGCCCGCATCCGAGAGGGCAGAAGCCGTATCTTTGTCTATCTTCAGCCAGGTCTTTCCGCTCAGGGTGATAGTATTGCCGTTATGTAGCTCGGCGCTTTGTGCGGTGGTTGCCGAGAGCGCCAGGACGACGAGCGCCACGATCGCGCTTGCGAGCGTCACCAGCGCCGGAGCGCTCATGCCTGAGCGGTTTGGGGAGCCCAATAAGCTCCTGGTTATAGTCTTCATGGTGATGGGTGGGCCTCCTTTTTCCCTGGTTGGCCGTCATGACGGCCACGCTTGCTACTCATACCTTGCGGTTATCACTCGAAGTGACCTTCTCCTTCTGCCTCCTTTGGGGTGGCTACTCTGTCGCTTGTTGAGATCCTAGGTGAGGAAGGGGAAGAAGGAATCGGGCAATGCGACCATTTTGTGATGATCTAATTCGCCCATGTACTAATCAGGCAAAACGACTACTTTCTGGTGCTACTTGCTGTTGGCAGGTCAGAGGCGAACCTCGGGGAATCCCGTACCAGGGTGCACTCAGGATGTGGCGCACGCTGTCAGTATGCAACCAGCCAGGGCTGCTAGACCCCGGTCCTTCCCCTCGCCCTTATTCGCCCGAGTGCGTGGAAGTAGAATTCTCGGAACTCTAATTGCAAGATACTGAATAGAGCGCCGTCTCAAAGCCACAAGGCTCGCTTCTCGGCACATCCGCGCCAGATGAGGTGTTCCTACATCTTGTGGTGCTAGATCGATATGCGCGATTGGTGAATACTCCTCTGCTATGGTAGAGACTGGGATCGGAGCACGTCTCCTGCATGGTCTTGCACTCACCGGTAAGAGAGATATCGACCTAGCCCAATGCCTCACCCACGCCTTCGGCGGCGTGGCGGCTCACGCGCTCTCGCTATCTACTAGTAGTGCGAGTACCAGGAGGAGACCCCTCACAACGACTGTGCACGCCGACGATAGGCTCCTTAGGGAGGCTTTTGGCAGACAAGCCCTACGTCCACCTCGGTCATCCCCTGGTCGACGCCGCAAGCATCATCCCAAGCACGAATTGCCGAGCACGCAAGTACTGCAACCCGTACTGCAACCGGGCTGATAGGCACTAACACGCAATGGACAAACCTACGCCCCCGATCCACCGAAACCCGCATAAACAAGCTGAAAACCGGACGCAGTAGGACGGGCTAGAACGTATGCAAGCAAACTCGTAGCTGGAGCAGGGGTAAGCGGTTCGAGTCCGCTCGTCGGCTCTCTTAGATCCTGATAGATAAGCCGAATACCCGGAATACAGGAGCTTACTGGCTCATCGCAGACGGCCTTCTGACACCACTTTGATGAGACCATGGGATCTGAGGTACCCGATACCTCCCTCCATTCAAGCGAGGAGGTGTTGGCGGTGTTCACGTTCGGGAGGCGCACAAGAGGTTCCTCGTCTCCTATGACCTGAGGGACGGGTGGTACCTCAGGGTATTCGCCTCCAGTGAACTCCTCCACCTTCCGCTACTCTATCAGTCCCAGCCACCACCCTCGCTGTCGCCTGGACCCGGCCAAGACTCGTAAGTGAGATCTTCTGTCGGAACCCACGGCTCAGCGCGTGGACCAGCTTCATTTACCTCGAGCCGCGTGGCAAGCTCCTTAAGCCCTTCTTGGGGCAAGACCTCTTCTACCAGGGGGAACACCTCGCGTACGGACCGGGGCTATGGGCTTTGCGGGTGACCGTCGCCTGTACGGGGGTCTCGGAAGTTGACTACAGCGTTCGTCATAATGATTGAATCTGTATCCAGTGCTCGCAATGCACGAAGAAGCCGGGGCACCGCGGGCACTCACGGCTTCCGGGACTGTACCCATAGCTTCCATCAGGACTTCCACTCCGCACGACTGGTCCAGGCTTCTCGCAGGGTGTAGTATTAGTTACAAGAGCGCGGCTATTGCGACCGCCCCGGGCGGTTTGCTCGCGTATCGTTTGCAAGTGACCCTGGCTGTCCCGGGACTGCATCCCCGGCCGCTTGCCCGACTGGATGGAGGGCGACATGTCCGCCAGATCAAGTGAAGGTGTTCCAAGGAACGTTCCTGCCGATTCGGCGACCCCGGTGGAGACGAGCGGCGAGCGCTTTCGCCGCAAGGCTCATCGGAGTGGGCTGTACCTCTACGCGTTCTTCACCGTCGCGTTGCTCGTCTGCCTGGTCGCGCTCGCGGTTGCCAACTCTCATCAGGTCGAGTTCAGCTGGGTTGTCGGTTCGTCTATGGTGTCGCTTGTGTGGATCGTCATCTTCACCGCGATCCTCGGGTGGTTGCTTGGGATCGTCACCAGCGCGGTCTTCCGCTGGCGCACGCGAGCGCGACGCCACCACTGAGGCATCTCTTCTGCGGGACCTAGCGGGGTGGACGCATCCGGCGTGGACGGATCAGCAGCCGCCACAGCACGTACGCCACGAGCCCTACGACGACAAGGATGAAGAATATCTCTACTGGTCCCAAGCTCATAGCTATATTATGGACCGCCCAGAGCTGTTAAGAAAGCCCCTAGTCAGCGAGATGGGTGCTCTTAGAGTTATTTTCTGAATCCCCGTGGAGGGTGAGCCCGACTACTACAGGGTAGAGGAGGCCCAACACGATGAATTACCTCACCGAAGACATGCGAGTGCTGCTCCAGTCCGCCCAACAGATACACGCCGAATGCCAGGGGGCGCAGACGTTCACGCTAGGAACTCACCTACCCCTGGAAGCGGCGGAACAGCGCACCGGCATCAGGCCGAACAGT
>DASSCV010000204.1:0-3175 GCA_035697505.1 Rubrobacter sp. | reverse complement strand
CAGAGGGCAAGGCCAGCGCAACCCCGCAGGCCAAGAGCATCGCTACAGCCATCGAAGCTAGCAGTAGAACGATCCTTCTCATCCCCTACACCCTTCTTTAGCGGGGCGGAGGAGAAAGATGAACCTCTACCCCATCTTACGTGACTATCTCAAAACACCTCAACATATACCAATATACCACTAATAAAGATCATACGCTCCTCCGCCCACGCCTGGCAACGACGTCGAGATCGTGGCGCCTGGGCCGGAGGAGATCCTCTCGGTCCCGTCCCCGGACCTCCCTGAGGTTGTGGACGCCCCAGGACGCGGTACATCGGGCGGTTTCCCGGCTCGCCAGGGAGCTTTCTCTCGAGCATCTGGGAACGGTCGGTCGGGGAGGAGTTTTGCTAGACTGACCACTCTCGCACGCTTAGAGAAGGAGGAGGCGCATGGCCGAGGTACGCAGGGTCGGGATGCTCACCGGAGGCGGCGACGCGCCTGGGTTGAATGGTGTGATCCGGGCCGTCACAACGAAATGCGTAGAAGACTACGGCTACCAGGTCATCGGTCTCAAGCGCGGCTGGAAGTCTCTGCTCGATCCCGAGCCGGATACGGTCATGCCCCTCGGCGTGGATAACGTACGCTACATCCTGCAGGAGGGCGGCACCATCCTCGGCTCCTCGCGCACGAACCCCTACAAGAACGAGGGCGACGCTGAGAAGGTCGTCAGACAGATGGAAGACTTCGGCGTTGATGCCCTCGTTGCCATAGGCGGCGACGACACGCTTGGCGTCGCCAAGCGGCTCTACGACGACTTCGGGGTGCAGGTCGTGGGGTGCCCCAAGACCATAGACAACGACCTCTCGGCGACGGACACGACTTTCGGCTATGACACTGCCGTCTCCATTGCCACGGAGGCCATAGACAGGCTCAGGACCACGGCGAGGAGCCACGAGAGGGTCGTTGTGGTCGAGGTGATGGGGAGGCACGCTGGTTGGATCACCTGGGGCGCAGGCATCGCCTCCGCCGCCAACGTGACGCTTATCCCTGAAGTGGAACCTGACCTGGACGAGATCACCCGGATCTTCAAAGAACGTGCCGAAAATGGTGAGAAGTGGGGCCTGGTAGCCGTCTCGGAGGGCGTCACTTTCAGCGAGGACTTCGTGACCCAGACTGCCGAGAAAGACGAGTTCGGCCACGTCCGGTTGGGAGGCGTAGCGGAAGGGCTGGCCGGTGAGATCGAAGAGCGCACTGGTATCGAGACGCGTCACGTGGTGCTGGGGCACCTCCAGCGCGGTGGCACACCAACGGCCAACGACCGCATCCTCTCCACCCGCTACGGCCTGCGGGCCGCTGATGCTGTCAAGAACGGCGAGTGGGGCAAAATGGTCGCCCTACGCGGCAACGACATAGTGACTGTGGACCTCTCCGAAGCCACCGACGAGACCAAGACCGTCCCCGACGACCTGTACCAGGACCTCCGCACCTTCTTCGGCTAGGAAGGGCTTTGTTCGCGGGCTTCGAGAGGGCGCGGGTAGTGACCCCTGGCGCCGAGATAGAGCTGGTCCACGGGGGTGATGGACCCCCGGTCTTGCTCCTCCACGGCAATCCGCAGACCTACGCGATGTGGCATCTTGTCGCCCCCATACTGGCCGAGGACTTCACGGTCGTGGCGGCGGATCTGCGAGGATACGGCGACAGCTCCAAGCCTTTCGGAGACGAGGATCACTCGACGTACTCCAAGCGGGCGATGGCCGGGGATCAGGCCGCGGTCATGGAGTCTTTGGGCTACGATTCCTTCACCGTCGTCGGGCACGATCGGGGAGGACGGGTCGGGCACAGGATGGCGCTTGACTACCCGGACCGCGTCACGAAGCTCGCCGTGCTCGATATAGTGCCCACCCGCCACGTCTTCAGAACGGTAGGCAAGGACCTGGCGACGGCTTACTATCACTGGTTCTTCTATATCCAGCCCTACGATTTGCCCGAGACCTTGATCGGGGCAAAATCCTCTTACTACCTGCGCAAGAAGCTCGGCGGCTGGGGTACGAGCCTCGAGACGTTCGCGCCCGAAGCCCTGGCCGAGTACGAACGCTGCTTCGACGTTGCTATGATCCACGCGAGCTGCGAGGACTACAGGGCCGCAGCCTCCATCGACCTCGTCCACGACGAAACGGACCTGGACGAAGGCCACAAGGTGGAATGTCCGCTCCTGGCGCTCTGGGGCGGGCGTGGCGTCATGGAGAGGATCTACGACGTAGAGGCGGTCTGGCGCGAGTACGCGAACGACGTAAGGGGCAAACCAATCGACGCAGGCCATTATCTCGCCGAGGAACGCCCCGATGAGACCTTACAGGAGTTGAGGGACTTCCTCGAAGAGTAGAGGCTCTAGCCGGCCTGGCCGTTCTCCGAGGCGTGGGCGCCGATGCGGCGGTAGCGTTCGTAGCGGACCTCGCGGAGGGTCTCCGGATCGGTATCCGAGAGGCCGGAGAGCACCCGGTTAAGAGATTTGCCAACGGCCTCGATGGTGGAGGCGGGGTCGTTGTGAGCGCCCCCAAGGGGCTCGGGGATGATCTCGTCCACGATCCCGCGTCCCTTCATGTCCGCCGCCGTGAGTTTGAGTGACTCTGCGGCGTCGGCCGCCCGGCCAGGATCCCGGAAGATGATGGAGGCGCACGCCTCGGGCGCTATGACGGAGAGGTAGGAGTTCTCGAGCATCCCGACGTAGTCTGTGGCGCACATGGCGAGCGCTCCGCCGGAGCAACCCTCACCGATGATGGCCGAGATTACGGGCACCGGTATCCTGGCCAGCGCCATGAGGTCGGCAGAGATAGCCCACGCCTGTCCCCGCTCTTCCGCGCCTCTCCCGGCGAATGCACCAGGCGTGTCAACGAGCACTACCACGGGCAGCCCGAACCTGGCTGCGAGCTCGTAGAAGCGCTTCACCTTGCGGTAGCCCTCGGGATGGGCCATTCCGAAGTTGCCCTTCACCCTGCTATTGACGTCCGTTCTTTTGTCGTGGCCCAAGAGGACGACGTTGTGATCCCCGATCCTGGCCAGTCCCCCTCGTACGGCAGGGTCGTCGCCGAAGAACCGGTCGCCGGAGAGCTCGTAGAAATCGTCGGCCAGGGCGTCGCGGTAGGCCCTGAAGTTAGGACGCTCGGGGTGGCGGGCCACCTGCACGCGCTGGTAAGGG
>DASSCV010000203.1:0-5955 GCA_035697505.1 Rubrobacter sp. | reverse complement strand
GAACGGCTACCCGCGCTTCCGCCGCGGTCATTACGGGCACTCTCTGGGGATCGACACCTTCCACGAGGAACCTCCCTACGTCTCGGAGGGCGACCGGACGATAATAGAGTCGGGCATGGTGCTGGCTATCGAGACGCCCGCATACACCACCGATGCTGGTGCCATCATGATCGAAGACCTCGTACACGTGCTCCCCGGCGGCATCGAACGCCTCCACAGGCTGCCGCACGGGCTGACGGTTATCTCTTAGGAGCCTTGGATTTGCAGACAGAGAAACGATACCGCGTTGGCATCGACATCGGCGGAACGTTCACTGACCTCGTCCTCATCGACGACGCGACGGGGCAACGCGCCGTCGGCAAGGTCCTTACCACCCATGAGGACCCGTCCGAGGCCGTCGAGAACGGGCTTGTCGAGCTTCTCGGTCAGGAGGGTGTCGAGACCGAGCAACTCGGCACGATCATCCACGGCACGACGCTGGTTGCGAACGCCCTGATCGAACGCAAAGGCGCCACGACGGCGCTCCTGACGACGGATGGTTTCCGCGACGCTGTCGCCATCGGCACAGAGCACCGCTACGACATGTACGACGTGTTCATAGAGAAGCCGGAGCCACTTGTGCCGCGGAGCCTGCGCTACGGCGTGCGCGAGCGGTCCCTCGACGACGGCTCCGTCATGCTCGAACTCGACGAGGAGCAGGTCCGCTCCATCGTTACTGAGCTACGCGGGCGCGGGGTGAGGGCGGTCGCCGTAAGCTTTCTGCACTCTTTCCGCAATCCGGCGCACGAGCGCAGGGTTTGGGAGATCCTGGCCGAGGAGGCTCCGGAGATCACAGTTTCGCTCTCCTCCGAGGTTGCGCCGGAGATACGGGAGTACGAGCGTACTTCGACGACGGTAGCCAACGTCTACACCAGGCCGCTGGTCGAGGGTTATCTGCGCTCCCTGGAGGATCGGCTGCGGCGGCTAGGGTTCGGCGGCTCGCTTTACATCATGCTCTCGAACGGCGGCACGGCAAGCGTGGAGACGGCGTGCCGTTTCCCTGTACGGCTGCTCGAGTCCGGCCCGGCGGCTGGTGCGCTGGCCGCAGCATTCTACGGCAGGGCGACGGACTTCCCCGAGGTCCTCTCCTTCGACATGGGCGGAACGACGGCGAAAGCGTGCCTGATCGAGGGCGGAGAACCGCTGAGGAGCAACGAGTTCGAGGTAGCCCGCGTCTACCGGTTCAAGAAGGGTTCCGGGTTACCTGTCAAGGTCTCGGTTATAGAGATGATCGAGATCGGCGCGGGCGGCGGCTCCATCGCCAGCATCGGTCCTCTGGGCCTGCCGAAGGTCGGGCCGAGGAGCGCGGGCTCCGAACCCGGGCCTGCCTGCTACGGCCGCGGCGGCAGCGAGCCTACGGTGACGGACGCTGACCTCATCCTTGGCTACCTCGACCCTGATTTCTTCCTCGGCGGGAAGATGCGGCTCGACAGGGAGGCCGCCCTGAGGACGATCGAAGAGAAGATCGCGCATCCTCTGGGCCTAGATGCCGTCGAGGCCGCCTGGGGCATCCACCAGGTCGTGAACGAGAACATGGCGAACGCCGCGAGGGTCCACGCCATCGAGCGCGGCAAAGACCCGCGGGCCTATCCGCTCTTCGCCTTCGGCGGGGCAGGCCCTGTACACGGCTACAGGGTTGCCCGAGCCCTCGGCGTCCCCGGCTTTATCGCGCCGCTCGGTGCTGGCGCGACCTCGGCCTTCGGCTTCCTCTGCGCCCCCCTATCCTTCGACTTCGTACGCAGCCTCTACGGCCGCCTGCACGAGCTCGACTGGTCGGGGGCGAACGAGGCGCTGGAAGAGATGGAAGAGGAGGGTCGCGACCTCCTGCGCGCATCGGGCGTCGCGGACGGAGACGTCATGGTAAGGCGTCTGTGCGAAATGCGCTACGCCGGCCAGGGGCACGAGGTGACGGTCGAGCTTCCGGATGGATCCCTGGGTCCCGACGACGCGGACAGGCTCACGAGCGTCTACAGGAAGGAGTACAGACGCTTGTACAGCAGGGAAGGTCCTGACGTACCACTTGAGGCGATCACCTGGCGACTCGAAGTCTCGAGCCCACGGCCCCGGATCCAGCTCGACGGCGAGGAAAGCGACCCTGGCGAGGCGCGGAAGGGGGAGCGTGAGATCTACGTGCCCGAGGAGGAAGGCTTCCTTGCAGTCCCGGTCTACGACCGTTACCTCCTCGGCACAAGCGCGACCTTCGAAGGCCCCGCGGTCGTCGAGGAACGGGAGTCTACGGTCGTCATCGGCCCGGAGAGCCGGGCCGAGATCGACGGGGCGAGGAACCTGCTCGTGAGGTGGTCTGAGTGAGCGGCTCGCGGCTCGACCCGATCCTGCTCGAGGTACTCTGGAACCGTCTCGTCTCGGTCGTCGAGGAGCAGGCGCGGGCCCTGATGCGCACCTCGTTCACGAGCGTGGTGCGCGAGGCCGGCGACCTCTCAGCAGGCCTCTTCGACCGCAGGGGCCGCATGGTAGCCCAGGCCGTAACGGGCACGCCAGGCCACGTGAACGCGATGGCGACCTCGGTCCACCACTTCCTGCGCGAGATCCCCCCAGGGACCCTCGAAGCGGGCGACGCCATGATCACCAACCACCCGTGGCAGACTTCGGGCCACCTCAACGACTTCACCGTGATCAGCCCGATCTTCCGCGACGGGGATATCGTCGCGTACTTCGGCAATTGCTGCCACGCCCTCGACGTCGGGGGACGCGGCCTCGGGGCTGATGCGCGCCAGGTCTACGAGGAGGGACTCTTCGTTCCCGTGACCCGCCTGTTCGTCCGCGGCGAGCCGAACGAGGAGCTCTTCCGTCTCGTCCGCGCCAACGTGAGGGCGCCCTTCGAGGTGGTCGGCGACCTGTACGCCCAGGCGGGGAGCAACGACGTCGGCGGCGAGCGGCTCGTCGAGATGATCGAGGAGTTCGACCTTGAGGACATCGAGTCGCTCTCGGATGAGATCTGCACCCGCTCCGAGCGCGCCATGCGGGAGGCCATAGAAGCGTTGCCTGACGGTGTCTACGAGAACGAGGCGTACACGGATGGGTTCGACGAGCCGATCCGGTTGGCCGTCTCGATCCGGGTCGATGGCGACGAGATGCACGTCGACTACGCGGGCTCCTCGCCGCAGAGCGAGCGAGGCATCAACGTCGTCCTCAACTACACCGCGGCGTACACGACCTTCGGGATAAAGTGCGCTATCAGCCCGGAGGTCCCGAACAACGACGGCAGTTTCCAGCCCATTCACGTCACAGCACCCGAAGGCAGCATCCTGAACGCCGTTCATCCTGCGCCGGTCGGTGCAAGGCACATCGTCGGACACTTCCTGCCGGGCGTGATCCACGGCGCCCTAGCACAGGCTATACCCGACAAAGTATTGGCCCAGGGCGCGGACAGCCTGTGGAATACCCAGATCACGGGCGAGCGCGAGAGCGGCGAGCCTTTCACGTACGTGTTCTTCTCAGGCGGCGGCATGGGCGCGCACCCGACCGGAGACGGTCTCTCGGCGACGGCCTTCCCGAGCGGCATCCGCGGCGTGCCCGCGGAGGTGATAGAGAGCATCTCCCCCGTCCTCATGCACAGGCGCGAGTTCCGCCCAGACTCCGAGGGACCAGGCCGCCACAGGGGCGGCTTCGGCCAGGAGATGGAGATAGGAGTTCGCAGCAACTCTCCCTGGGTCCTCTCCGCAATGTACGACCGTACCCGTTGCCCGGCCCAGGGAATACTGGGAGGCTCTCCGGGAGGAGCGGGAGCGGTGAGCACAACGGACGGCAGAGAGCTTCACCCCAAACGCCAGCAGCGCATAGAGGCCGGGGAAAGAGTCGTCCTCAGCCTCCCTGGAGGGGGCGGGTACGGAGATCCTCTGGGGCGAGATCCCGCCCAGGTCGCCGCCGATGCCGAGAACGGCCTCGTCTCGGTGGAGCGCGCCCGCCAGGTCTACGGCGTCGTGCTGAAGGAAGGACCAGGATCTTACGCTCCGGACAGAGAAGCGACCGACCTTCTACGAACTAGCTCCACGACTCAGGAGAAGAGCGGGCGTGGCGGCGCGCCGGGCGGCCCCGATCCATGCGGCGGGCCATAGCAGTCTCTATACTTACCAATCAGGGAAAAGGACGAACAGGGGGTAGGTAGCATGGATTCGCCGGAGCACGCGGCTGGACAGACGGTACCGCCGGTAGAGGAGTCGATCCTGAGGCGGGCCATCGTCGGCGCCTCGGTAGGCAACCTTGTGGAGTGGTTCGACTTCGCGGTCTACGGTTACCTCGCCGCGACGCTCGGCGCCATATTCTTCCCTTCCGAGAACCCCACAATCTCGCTGCTCTCATCCTTCGCTGTCTTCGGCGTAGCCTTCTTCGCGCGTCCCCTCGGGGGCTTCGTCTTCGGGCCGCTTGGAGATAGGATCGGCCGCCAGAGCGTTCTCGCGGCCGTCGTCATCATCATGTCGATTGCCACGTTCGCGATCGGGTTCCTGCCAGGTTACTCCGCCATTGGCATCTGGGCTCCGATCCTGCTCGTCTTCCTGAGGTTGGTGCAGGGTTTCTCGGCGGGCGGCGAGTTCGGCGGTGCCTCCGCGTTCCTTGCAGAGTACTCGCCGGACGACCGCAGAGGCTTCCTGGTCAGCTGGATCGAATTCTCGGCCGTGGGAGGGTTCCTGCTCGGTTCGGGGTCGGTGTTGCTGCTGACGGCCGCCATCGGGGAAGATGCCATGAGCTCCTGGGGCTGGCGCATCCCCTTCCTGCTGGCGGGGCCGCTGGGCCTTATCGGACTCTACATAAGGCTCAGGCTCGAAGACACCCCGGAGTTCACGGCGCTGGAGCAGGCCGGAGAGGTCTCGGAGTCCCCCTTCCGGGAGACGATCACCCAGAACTGGCAACCGATACTCCAGGTGGTGGGGCTTGTCATCATCCAGAACGCCGGTTTCTACATCGTTCTGACCTACATGCCCACCTACTTCTCGGAGGAGCTTGGCTTCACGAGCACCAGCTCTTCTCTGTCCGCAGTGGCAACCCTACTCGTCGCGATGGCGCTCATCCCGCCGCTAGGGGCGCTCTCCGACCGCATCGGGCGGAAGCCCCTGCTGGCGGCGTCGTGCGTCGGCTTCGCGCTGCTCTCCTACCCCCTCTTCCTGCTGATGAACCAGAAGAGCCTGCTCGCCGCCGGGCTGGCCCACGTGGCGCTCGGGGCCCTGCTTGCCGTGTTCCTGAGCGCGACCATAGCGGCCCTCACCGAGCTCTTCCCCACCCGCGTGCGTTACGGCGGCTTCTCCATAGGCTACAACATCTCGGTCGCCATCTTCGGGGGGGCTGCGCCGCTCTTTGCGACGTGGTTGATCTCCGTCACAGGCAACCCCCTCTCGCCCGCCTTCTACCTGATAGCCGCCGCCGTCGCAACGTTCGTCACGCTGTTGACGATCACGGAGACGGCCAGAACCCCGCTCAGGAAGACGTAGCGACAGCTTCTTTTGGCCACGAGTGGCGGAGGGAGATAGCTTGCCAATAGGCTACCGCGCAGCCCGGATCTTCGATGGGATATCCGAGGAGGCGATTGAGGGCGCAGCGCTGATCGTGGAGGACGGACGGATCTCCTCTGTCAGCCGACACCTTCCACCCGACGCGGAGGTCGTCGAGCTGGGCGACGCGACGATCCTGCCCGGCCTCGTAGATGCCCACGTGCACCTGGTCTGGAGTGCCTCCGCCGAGCCCCACGAGGTCGTTGCGCGCGAGTCGCAGGCCCTCACGGTGCTCCGCTGCGCCGGCAACGCCGCTATGCACCTGCGCGCGGGCGTCACCACCGTCAGGGATCTCGGCGCGACCGACGGGCTCTCGATCGACGTCGCCAGGGCGGTAGAGCTCGGTCTCCTCCCCGGCCCGAGGGTGGTGGCCGCAGGAAGGGCTATTGCGATGACCGGCGGGCACGGCTGG
>DASSCV010000202.1:0-5780 GCA_035697505.1 Rubrobacter sp. | reverse complement strand
GTGTACGCGCCGCTCACCGCCCCGCCCACCTGCGGAGCATTCCGGTGGTCGAACACGAAGCTCCTCGTCCCGCGCATCATCAGCGACCTCAGGAAGATAGCAGGCCTCTCTCCGGTCGTGGTGGCCTATCCGCCGACGAGGACGACGCTGGCCTTGATCTCGGGCCTCGACCCGAGGCTCGTGCTCTATGACTGCTCGGATGACTACGAGCATTTCCCCGGTGCGCCGAAGGACATCGGAGAGACGGAGCGCGAGCTCCTCCTGGGGGCCGACCTCGTCTCCTGCACCTCGCTGCCCCTGCTGGAGAAGGCTAGAAGCGTCAGGCCAGACGCCTTTTTGAGCGGTCCTGCCGTGGACTACGAGCGGTTCGCGCCCCTCCAGGATCCCCACGCCGGCAGAGAGGTCGGCACCGTCTGCTTTTTCGGCCACGTGAGCCTGGAACGCATCGACCTCGATGTCTTGCGGGCTATCGCGGAGGCGGGCTTCGAAGTGTGTATCGTCGGTGGCCTCGGCAGCGTAGAGAAGAGTCTCATCGAAATACCAGGCGTCGACTACAGGGGAGAGGTGTCCCACGCCAGGCTGCCTTCTGCTCTCGCTGGCATCGACGCTTTCGTACTGCCCTACAAGGTCAACGCTCTCACCCGCTCCATCTCGCCGGCCAAGACCTACGAGTGCCTGGCCACGGGCAAGCCCGTTGTGGCTGCCCACCTTCCGGCGATGCGGGATCTCGGCGGATACGTCTACCTCGCGCAGAGGCCGGAGGACTACGTGGAGGTCCTGCGAAACCTGAAACATCTCGAGACCGAGGAGAAGAGGCGAGCCCGCATCGAACTCGCCCGCAAGAACTCCTGGGACACCCGATTCAGGGCGTTGGAGGAGGCCCTGTGGCGCCATCTGTAGGGCTCCGCGCGGGCAGGATCGACGTTCTTGGCGTGGGCGTGGACCCGATAACTGTAGATGAGCTGCACGCGGAGATAGCACGCCTGGTGCGGTCCGGCAAACTCGGCCTCGTATTGAACGTGAACGCCCACTGCCTGAACCTCTGCTATAAGGATTCTGCACTGCGGGACTCGCTGAACGGCGCTGACGTCGTCTTCTGCGACGGAGCCGGGGTCATGCTGGCTGCGAGGATGCTTGGCGGGCGCATCCCGGCACGCATTACCTACGCAGCCTGGATCTGGCGACTGGCCAGCTTCGCTGCGGCCGAGGGCTTCTCATTCTACTTTCTCGGCGCCCGACCCGGCGTGGCGCAGGAGGCCGCGACGAGGTTGAGGGAACGTTATCCCGGCTTGAGGATCGTCGGCGTCCGTCACGGTTACTTCGACCACTCGGCCGGGAGCGCCGAGAACGAGGCTGTACTCGAGGAGATCAATGCCACAGCCCCTGATATCCTGCTGGTCGGCCTCGGGATGCCGCTCCAGGAACGCTGGCTTACACAGAACAGGCACCGGCTCGACGCCCGCGTCGCCCTCAGCGGCGGCGCCGTCTTCGACTACGCCTCGAGGAGGGTGCGCCGCGGCCCGCGCATCCTGACCGAGAGAGGCTTCGAGTGGCTGGCGCGGCTCATAGAGGAGCCGCGCCGCCTGTGGCGACGCTACCTCCTCGGCAACCCCCTGTTCCTACTGCGAGTCCTGAGGCAGCTCCTCTGGAGGACAATTGGGAAAGGCCCCGTGAAGGGCCTTCCGCAGGGTCGTCGTTAGTGATACTGAGCCGGCTTGCGTGCCAGGCGCTCGTAAACGGTCTCGGCCCTGGAGATCAAGTGCTTACGTTTCGGGTTCTCCAGTTCGTATCCCATTTCGCGCTTGAGCTTCTCTCTGGAGGCGAAGGGACGAGAGACCTTGTTCTCCAACGATGTCTCCCCGAACCTCTTCCTTGAGTTTTTCTCGATGCGGGCGAACACACCGTCGACGTTCCGTTCGTCATGACTGAACGGTGAGAAGGTCGTTCCGAACCTGTCGTTTATGCGTCGGATGACCTCTCCGAAGTCTTCGGTGACCTCTTCGAAGAGCCCGAGGACGTAGGCATTGCGGTACTCTTCCACGGTCTCGTAGAAGGAGAGGTAGTACCTGAGAGCCTGGTCGACGGAGATCGGGTCTCGTATGGCGAATGACAGCACGGCGTCTTTGGGTTTTCGTATCAAGACCAGGGTAGGTATCCGCCACGTTGAGGCCCGGATCACCTGCGCCGGAACGTGTAGACCGTGGGCGATGCGCACCCGCTCGCTTTGCGCCCTGTTGAAAGCCACCCTGGCAAACGTGTTGGCCGACCTCGGGAATCCCTCTATGACCAGTTGGGTGTCCGGGGTCACGACACGCGCCTGGTCCTTGCGTACCAGCCGGTACAAACCGTAGAAGGCTGAAGGATGTTTGCCCGCGTAGATCTGGAGCCACTTCTCGAACCTGAATATGGCGGGGTGTTCGTCCACGTAGGACCCGAACCGCTCTTCGATGGCGCTCACTCCTGTGCCCTCCGCCTAGTCGCCTTCTATCTGACCTCAATCTTACACACTCTGCTGAAGCTGGTCGGCCTTGTGCAGCGGTATACTCCTCGCACGGAGAACCCCGTGCGGATCTTGAGAGACATTCTGAAGAGGGTCCTTGGCTTCAAGCTGCTGCGGCGCTTAACGAGCGCCCTCATCCTGATGCTCGCGGACGGACTAGCTCTCGCTATCGGGCTGGGAGTAGCCGCCTGGGGCGGCAGGTCGGATCCGGCCATCGGCCTTGCGCCGCTGTTGCTCGCGGCCTGGATCACGCTCTTCAGCGCTTTCCGCCTCTACGACAGGGCACCCGTACGGCGCAGCCCTGGGGGACTTCTCGGGGCCGCGTTCTGCTGGGCCGGGTTGGCCATTATAGGGGCAACGATCTACCCCGAGAGCGGCCTCGGGGTAGGAGAGATAGCGTCGGCTACCATATTAGGCTTGCTGTGCTCCGGCGCGCTCAGGTTCCTCTACGAGCGCGCCATAGGTAGGATCTACCGCCGCGGTTTCGGACAGACTCCGGTTCTTCTGGTCGGAGATGACGAAGGCCGGACGCGGTTACGCCGGATGATGGAGCATGTGCCCGGAGCCTACGCCCTGGCCGGTGAGGTTGACCTCGGAAGCGGGGACGGCGCGTACCTCGCGTCGGTAAGAGAAATGTTGGACCGCACAGAGGCTCGCGGCGTCGTCCTAGTCGGTGCTGAGAGCCTGCCCGACGAAGAACTCCTCGATCTCGTCCACTCGGTGCGGCTGCGCGGGGTGCCGCTCAGGGTGGTGCCTGGCGCTTTCGCCCTGATGCGTGGCCGTACCATACTCTCGGAAGGCATGGGGCTGCCGCTCCTGGAGGTCCACTACCCGGGGCTGGACAATACCCAGCGGACCCTCAAGCGTGTCCTCGATGTGACGGTCTCCTCGGTCGGGCTCGTGCTCCTCTCGCCCCTCTTTCTGGCTGTGGCCCTCGCTGTAAGGCTCGACTCGCCAGGACCCGTGCTATTCCGACAGAAGCGTGTCGGGGCGGATGAGAAGGTATTCATCTGCTACATGTTTCGCTCTATGCAGAGGGACGCCGAAGTACGCCAGGCTGTCCTGGAGGATCTCAACGAGGTAGAGGGACCGGCCTTCAAGATCAGGGACGATCCCCGCGTGACCAGGGTGGGACGTTTCTTGCGTCGCTGGAGCATAGACGAATCGCCCCAGCTCGTTAACGTCCTCAAGGGGGAGATGAGCCTGGTCGGTCCAAGGCCCCTGCCGGTACGTGACTTCCTGAGGATGGAAGAGTCCCACAAAGGGAGGCTAGGAGCGGTTCCTGGGATGACCGGCTACTGGCAGACCAGTGGCCGCTCCGACCTCTCCTTCGAGGAGATGGTGCGTCTGGACCTCTACTACATAGAGAACTGGTCGCTCTCATTCGACCTCAAGATCATCCTGAAGACCCTCGGCGCCGTTCTACGCCACGAGGGTGCATACTGATTCAGCACGGCGGCTGCGCCGCCTTCTCAGCCAGTCAGCCAGGGCTTGTAGGCACCCGCGAAAGCTGACATGCTGACAAGCTGCGAAGCAGGCGTGCTGAAATGCTGAAGTGCTCTAGAATAGCGGCGTCCCGAGCTTACGGCTACCTGGCCATACGGGGGTACGAGAAGTGAACGTCATACTGGTGATCCTGGACAGCCTCAGGAAAGATCACATCGGGGCCTACGGCAACGACCGTATAAAGACCCCCAACCTGGACGCGCTGGCGAAGGAGAGCCTGCGCTTTGGTAGGGCTTACCCCGAGTCGTTGCCGACCCTCTGTGCCCGCAGAGCGATCCACACCGGCACGAGGACCTGGCCTTTCAGAAACTTCGTCAGGCTGCCTGGAGAGACCTTCCAACCGGCAGGCTGGCAGCCGATCCCGGAGCAGCAGACGACGCTCTCGGAGACCCTGTTTGCGTCCGGCTACAGCACCACGATGTTCGCCGATACCCAGCCCATGTTTCACCCCTCGATGAACTTCCAGCGCGGTTTCGGGGTGTTCGAGTGGGTCCGTGGCCAGGAGAGGGACCGCTTCCGCCCCAAACTTGGTGTTCCCGAGGAGCAGATAAGGCAGAGGACGGTCCCCGGAAACGACGCCAACATGGTGGACAAGGTGCGCCAGCACCTCGCCAACACGCGGGACCGCAAGACAGAGGAGGACTGGTTCGCCCCGCGGCTCTTTACCAGAGGGATGGACTTTCTGGAGCAGGCCGAAGATGGAGAGCCCTTCTTCCTGGTTATAGACAGCTTCGACCCACACGAGCCGTGGGATCCGCCCGAGGAGTACGTCGAGTCCTACAGCGAAGGCTACCAGGGCAGGGACCCCACCGTGCCCAACTACGGCGCCTCGGACTGGATCAACGACCGGGAATTGGAGAGGATGAAGGCGCTGTACTCGGGAGAGGTGACGATGGTCGACCGCTGGTTCGGCCGCTTCCTCGACAAGATGGAATCCACGGGCCGCATGGACGACACCCTGCTACTAGTTCTGGCCGATCACGGTGTAGCCCTCGGCGAGCACGGCTACACGGGCAAGCCGTACGGGGCGCTCTGGCCCGAGCTGACGGACATACCGTTCTTTATCAGGCATCCTCACGGCAAGGGAGCAGGACAGACCAGCGACTACTACGCCTCTACCCACGACGTGGCCCCAACCATCCTCGGCGCCCTCGGCCTCAAGCCGTTAGGGCAGATGGACGGCGAGGACCTGAACGTCCTGCTCGAGGGCTCGGAACCAGGGCAACGTAACCATTTTACGCTCGGCTACAACGAGTACGTGTGGGCCCGCGACGAGAAGTACGTCATGTTCAGCGTAAACGACCGCTCCGACCCGCGCCTCTACGACCTCAGGAGCGATCCCGACATGGACAAGAACATCGCTGGAGACAATCCTGACATCGTGAAGCAGATGTTCGAAGACTACATCCTCGAGGACGCCCGAGGTCAGCTCCCTCGTATCTGATGCCCCACTAGAGCCTGGGGCTTTCCGTCAGGCCCAAAACCTCTATAATCTGTCGCCGTGACTTCGAGACGGGATTTCGAGAAAGAACGAGACTACGTGCGCGAGGAGAGGGTCTCCGAAGGCAAGCCTACCGCGGAGCAGGTAGATGAGCCGGTCGGACCCAAAGACGACGACACCTACGTCGCGAAGGTCGCGCGCGGCGCCGGCATAAGCACGGCCGGACAGGGAGTCGGGCGTGTTATCGGGTACGTGACCCAGGTTGCCATAGCCCGTTTGCTCGGCGCGCAGTTCTACGGTTTCTATACCGCGGGTGTCGCGCTGATCAACGGT
>DASSCV010000201.1:0-6922 GCA_035697505.1 Rubrobacter sp. | reverse complement strand
GCCCATACTCACGCCCCTCGCCATAGACCCGGCGCACCCCTTCCCCCACATCTCCAACCTATCACTGAACTTGCTCGTCGTGATCGAGGATGCGGGAAGGCGGGTGATGGCCCGCGTAAAGGTGCCGACCACCATAGACCGATTCATGCGGCTCGCCGACGTGGACCGCGGTCCCGGCGAAAGGCCCGAAATGCGCTTTGTAAGGGTCGAGGAGGTCATTTCGGCGAACCTTGATGAGCTCTTCCCCGGCAAGGACATCATTGCGAGCTACGTCTTCCAGGTAACCCGCAACGCGGACTTCGTGATCGAGGAGGACGAGGCGGCAGACCTCCTGCAAGCCATAGAGGACGAGCTGGAGGGCCGCTGGTTCGGCCAGAGCGTCAGGCTCGTGGTCTCGGACGAGATGCCCGATGACCTGAGGGACTGGCTTGTTCGCCACCTCAAGCTCGACGAGAACTCGGTCTTCGCCTCTCCCCACCCGATAGGGCTCGCTGATGTTGAGGAGCTCACGCACATCGAGCGCTCCGATCTGCTCTATCCCCCGATAACACCAAGAGTTCCTTCGGAGATTCGGAGCGCGCGGTCTATCACCCAGGCCATCAGGAACGGCGACATCCTGCTTTATCATCCCTACGATTCGTTCGCACCCGTAGTCGAATTCGTGAGGGCGGCGGCCAACGACCCCGAGGTGCTGGCCATAAAGCAGACTCTCTACCGTGTCGGCTCGAACTCCCCTATAGTCGAGACGCTCTCCGAGGCGCGCGACGAGCAGACACAGGTCGCCGTTCTGGTCGAGCTGAAGGCGCGCTTCGATGAAGAGCCGAACATCACCTGGGCGCGCCAGCTCGAGGCCAGGGGCGTCCACGTCGCCTACGGTATCGTCGGCCTCAAGACGCACGCCAAGATCAGCCTGGTCGTCAGGCGCGAGGGCTCAGGCCTGAGACGCTACGTCCACCTTGGTACGGGAAACTACAATCCCGGGACAGCCCGCATCTACACGGATTTCTCGTACTTCACCGATGACCAGAAGCTCGTCGAGGACGGCTCAGACCTCTTCAACTACCTGACCGGCTATTCCGAGCAGGAGGAGTACCAGGAGCTACTCGTCGCCCCCTTGACCATGCGGGAGAGCATCGTGCGCCTTATCGAGGAGCAGACCGATAAGGCTAAAGTCGGCGAGAGCGCCAGCATCACGTGCAAGACCAACTCGCTCACGGATCCCCAGATAATCGAGCTCCTCTACGAAGCCTCCCAGGCCGGGGTGAAGATAGACCTGATCGTACGGGGCATCTGCTGCCTCAGGCCCGGCGTGGAAGCCGTGAGCGAGAACATCCGCGTAGTCTCGCTGGTAGGACGCTTCCTCGAGCACGCCCGTATCTTCGCCTTTTCCGACGGGGATGACGAGAAGATTTACCTCGGAAGCGCTGACCTGATGCAGCGCAACCTCGACCGTCGCGTCGAGACAGCCTTCCCCCTGCGCGAGAAGCGTCACCGCGAGAAGGTCCGCCGCCTGCTCGACCTCCAGCTCGCCGACAACGCGAACGGTTGGGAACTCGGCCCCGACGGCACCTTCGAACGCCTGCACCCGAAAGACGGTGAGGAATACGTGGACAGCCAGGCGATACTGCTCGAAGAAGGCTTCTAATCAGCGGAGATTCCGCAATATACTCGTTTGTTGCTAGTGATCCATGTCCGTGCTAAATTGCGCCCCTGTCTTTCGAGGAACGCGGCTAAGACAGGCTAAGGAAACGAGGCGCGCATGACGACGGGACAGAGCAGCGGATCATCTCGTACGAATGAGCCTTCGGCTACGTATCACCGGGACGCCGTGGTCGCCGCCGCGTACTTGAGGGAGCTCGGCACAACGACCGGTGAAGCGCGGATCCCGCGCGGTGTCGCTTTCACGATGGGCGTCTACGCAGAACGCTGCACCCGCGAGACGAAAGACCTGCGTTCTGTCGTGCCCGACTCGAAGCCCTTCCGCACCCTGACGAAAGGCAAGAAGTGGAAGAAGCTCGAAAAGGTTCTGGAGAGACGGAGTGGCTGACATACCAAACAAGGGTGTTCGGTAGGCCCGCTTGTACGTCTACCTCATCCGCCACGCCGTCGCCCACAAGCGTGACCAGGAACGCTGGCCTGATGACAGTAGGCGTCCGCTCACGCCTGAGGGCGAGGAAGAGTTCGTGGGGGTGGCCCGCGGGCTCGCCCGTATAGTCCCCGAAGTAGAGGTTCTCCTGAGCAGCCCCTACGAACGGGCGTGGCGGACCGCAGAGATCCTTGCCCAACAGACAGGCTGGCCAGCACCGGAGAAACACCCCGCCCTGGAACCTGACGTCCCGCCCGAAAAAGTCGTCGTCGCGCTGCAGAACTACCAGGGGAACCAGTCAATAGCCTTGACCGGGCACAGGCCCTGCCTGCACGAGCTTGCCGTGTACCTGCTCACCGGCGATGCTGGGGGCGCAGATTTGAAGATAAAGAAGGGCGGCATCGTGTGCATCGAGTTCGACGAGGCCCCGAAGGCCGGAGCCGGTAAGCTGCGCTGGTTGTTCACCCCGAAAGTTCTCCGGAATCTAGCAATCAGCTAGTCAGCCAGAGCTTTTGCGCACGCGACTAGCTGAAGTGCTTAAGTGCTTTCCCCAGCGGTATCCGGGCCAGCGTCTCGGGCTCCGGGTACTCCAGGCGGAGGTCGAGCAGGGTCATCTTCACGTTCTCTACCGCTATTTCCCCGATGGGCCAGTCTCTGTAGCGTGCTATGGTGGAGATGAGTTCCTCGGGCACTTCCGTGCCGTCCGGCGCCTGGAAGTAGGCGAGGGTAAGGTGGGGCGAGCCTGAGGGTTTCTTCAAGTCGCAGCTCGTGCACAGAGCATCCCGCAGGCTGTCGAGAGTTCCTCCGTCGTGCGCCTCGATGAACGCCGCGCCGGGAAAAGCGTTGAGGTTCGCGAGCCTTACGGTAAAGGCTGGAATGTCGGCCAGGACCGTCCTGGCGCGCTTCTCGATCTCTTGGAGCCTCCCGCGGGAGACTTCATCCTCTTCATATGGCTCCTCTACCAGGAAGCCGAGATGAACCAGCGTTATGTGCATGAAGTGGTCGGGGTGTAGCGAGACGAAAGAGAAAGGACGCAGCGCCTCTCTCAGTGGTTCGAGGCGCTCGTGGAACCGTGAAGTCTTCCCAGGGACTATGAGGGAGGCCGAGAGCCTGTGTCCCTCCTGCCAGTCGGGGTCCATGTACCCACCGAACTCCAGACGGCGTTCACCGACGAAGCGCTCCCATACCCGCTCGTACTCCTCCATCCGCAAACTCTAGCAGAGAGAAGCTTCTACCCACACATAGACTTTCCCTTATGCAGGTTCGAAATAGAACCTGTGCAGCCAGGGCGAGCCGCAGTAGGTGAGTACCCTTGCGAATATCTTGCAAGGACTGGCCTACTAGATTCCCTGCCCTTCGGGTCGAGAAACACGCCCACCGTCCCCGGAGTGGGTCTAGCAGCCCTCCTCTATGTCGTCACAGGCCTCGACGTGCTCCAGGTTGTCCTGGAGAAGTTCCTCGCCGAGCTCGAGTATCTGCATGACCCTTTCGTCGGCCACGGCGTAGAAAGCGTTTCTGCCCTCGCGTCGCACCTGTACGTAACCGCACCAGGCCAGGCAGCGCAGGTGGTCCGAGACCCTAGGCTGGGGCGCCTCGAGCTCGTCTACCAGCTCTCCGACCTTCATCTCGCCCCGCTGCGCCAGAAGCAGCAGGATCGAAAGCCTGGTCGAGTTGGCGAAACCATTGAACAACCTGGCAAGGAGGCACATCTCCTCGCTCTCGCGCCCTACTTCTATACCGGATAAGGGTTCTGACTTGATCAAATCGTTCTGCACAGTCCACTCCTTCCACATACATTCCTACTATACACCGCCGGTTCAAACGTGTGAACCCTATTACAGCGGGACGGGGAAGGTGTCCCCCTCCCGCGCTTGTCAGCCGGGACTGGCGCACGCGAAGGGCTGAGGTGCCGACTAGCTGATGTGCTGACCGGCGCGGGATCTCTAAAGCCAACCGCGCGCGGTGCCAACCAGGCGGGCGGGGGAGAAGAGGCCTATGGGGTGTTGGGTCTCGCCTTCGGTGACGAGGTCGGCCAGGATCTCGCCGACAACGCTACAGAACTTGTAGCCGTGCCCGGAGAAGCCGGCGGCGATGGCGACCTGGGGGTAGTGGGGGTGCGCGGAGATCACGAAGTGCTCGTCAGGGGTGTTCGTGTACATGCAGGTCTTCGCGTGGAGGAAGTCACCGTCGAGGTCAGGCACGTATCTGGCGATATAGCTCCTGATGAACTCGACCTCCTCGTCGTGGACCTGGCGGTCTATCGTCTCTGGATCAGCCGGCCTGCCGTCGGCCCTGAAGAACGCTACTTTGACCCCGCCTCTTGGTCCGTCGTGGGCCGGGACGGCGTAGAACGAGTTGCCGTCCTCGGGTTCCCAGATAAAGATGGGGAAGCGGTGGGGGAGGAAGGGTTCGATGCCGCCCTTCGGGTCGAACCAGAACAGGAGCTGGCGTGTAACCTCGAGCGGGAGCCCGAGGTCAGCGAGCAGCTTCGGCGCCCACGCTCCGGCCGAGACTACCAACCGCTCCGCCCCGTAGGCACCCGATGCCGTCTCAACCAGCACCCCGTACCGCGTTGGTTCCCAGGATAGGAGCCCTTCCCCGAAGCGGAGGTCGGCGCCAAGGGAAGCGGCCCTGTCGAGGTGGGCCTTCACAGAGGCCTCGGGCCTGAGGAAGCCTGCCTTCTCCTCGAAGAAGGCGACGGTATCAGGGGTAGGTTCGAAGACCGGGTAGCGTCGCTTCAGTTCGGCGGCGTCGAGAACCTCGTAGCGCAGATCGTACTTCTCGGCGCTCGCCTTGCTGCCCTCGAAGAACTTGGTGCCCGGAGGCCCGATCATGAGCCCGCCTGTGAGCGTCATCAGGTCCTGGCCCGTCTCCCTCTCCAGCCGCTCCCACAGCTCGTAGGCCCGAAGGACCAGCGGTACGTAGGCGGGGTCCTCGGAGTACGCCAGGCGGATGATCCTGGATTGCCCGTGGCTGGATCCCCTGTCGTGCGCCGGGGAGTACCGCTCCAGCCCGAGCACGCGCTTGCCGCGCCCGGCGAGGTGGTAGGCAGCCGAGCTCCCCATCCCGCCGAGGCCGGCGACGATCACGTCGTACATCAGACGGCTCTCTTACTCAGGCAGGGTGTAGTCGAGGTCGGCGGGTAGGTCGGCTATGTCCATCTGGGCCTTCTGGAGCTTGCCGGCGTAGTCCCAGTTCATGGACTGCCAGCGGGTGAACTGGTCGAGAACCCAGATACCCGAGAGGCGGCTCCCGTTTCCGCTCTTGCCATTGCCCCCAAAGGGCAGGTGGGCCTCCGCGCCGCTGGTGGAGTTGTTGACGGAGAGCATCCCCGCGCCGTTGCGCTCCCTGAAGCGTAGCGCGTTCATCGCGTCGGTGGTGTAGATGGCGGCCGAGAGGCCGTAGCCGTGTGCGTTGGAGAGGGCTATGGCCTCGTCGAAGTCCGAGAAAGTGGCGACGCCGACGATGGGGCCGAAGGTCTCTGTGCGGTAGATCTCGTCCTCCATCACAACGCCGTCTACGATGGTCGGGTGGTCGTAGATGCCGGCCTCGGGGTCTCCGACGAAGCCCTCACGAGGATTGTCCGCGGAGATCCTGCCCATCCCGCTCGAACCGTGAATGCTGTGATGGGCTTCGATCAGATCGAGCCAGCCCAAAAACCGCTCGTGGAAGCGCTCGCTGAGCATGGGTCCGTAGAGTACGTCTTTGGTGGGGTCCCCCACAGCCGCTTCCTCGACTGCCAGGGAGAACCTGGACACGAACTCGTCGTGGACGGACTCGTGGACGATCACGGTGCCCAATGAGGTGCAGCGCTGGCCCGCCGTGCCGAAGCCCGAGAACAGGGCCCCTTCGACGGCGAGGTCGAGGTCTGCGTCGGCCATGACTACGAGGGGGTTCTTGCCTCCGAGCTCCAGGCAGGGAGACTGCATGTGCCTGCCGCAGAGTTCGCCTATCCTCTTTCCGACCTCGGAAGAGCCTGTAAAGCCGACCTTGTCTACCAGCCTTTCGTCGAGGGTCCGCTCCAACCCCTCGAATGCCGCCGGTCCTTCGGCCTGCACCACGTTCAGGACGCCATCGGGGAGACCGCCAGCCATGAAGAGCCTTGCCAGGGCGTCGCCGATGGCGGGAGAGTATTCGGCTGGCTTCCAGACCGCGGCGTTGCCGCAGGTGAGGGCGGGGATCAGATACCACGAAGGAACCGCCACGGGGAAGTTACCGGCCGTGATGATGGCCGCGACTCCGACAGGGACGCGGAAGGTGAAGAGCTGTTTGTCTGGCATCTCCGAGGGGACTGTCTGGCCGTAGAGCCTACGGCCCTCCCCGGTAAAGAAGTCGCAGGTGTCTATGATCTCCTGCACCTCGCCGAGAGACTCCGCGTAAGGCTTGCCGATCTCACGGGTAACCAGCCGCGCGAGCGCCTCCTTGTTGTTCTCGACGATGCGCCCGATCTTCTTTATTACCTGGGAGCGGATGGGGGCAGGCACAGATGCCCACTCCCGCTGCGCCTTGCGCGCGGCCATGCACGCCTCCACGAACGTCCCTGCGTCCCCCAGCGACACCTCGGCCACCGTCTCCGACGTGCGCGCCGGGTTCGTCGAAGTCATGTGCCCGCCTGGCGCGCCGTCGGGAGCGCGGCCCCCTATTATCGAGGCCACGGTTCGGGTCTCTGAAGCTGTTCCTTCACGTGCATTGGTGGTACGCATTCTCTGCCTCCAGGCCTCTCGTTCGCCTATCTTGCCACTATCCTACACCAAAGCCTCTGGACGCTCCTTAGAGTAAAATCGGGGGTGTACCTGGCGCAATACAGACCGTTTTGTGGGGTATCGAGTCGTGGGA
>DASSCV010000200.1:0-9008 GCA_035697505.1 Rubrobacter sp. | reverse complement strand
GCTCCGTGCGTTCTTGAAGCCAGGAGATCGTTATGACGCCGAGGAAGCTCGATGTTGCGCCGATCGCGGTTGCGAGGGCGATCGCAACCACAAGGTTCGGTACGAAGGCGATCGCCCCGACGGTAATACCGAGCAGGCCTGTCAGTCCAAGCTCTATCAGACCCCGGCGTCTGAAGCGACTCACAGATCCTGCGCCGACCACCCCGATCAAAGCCCCGACTCCCGCGGCCCCGACCAGGGTGCCGAAGGCGCCTGCGCCTCCTAGGCGCGACTCGGCGAGCACTGCTCCACCGACGTACAGAGGTCCCATCATGGCCAGGTTGGTACAGAGCAGTATCAGTAAAAGCGAACGAATGACCCCGTCGCGCCACACGTAGCGTATCCCTTCGCTGAACTCGATCCGTGCGCCGCTTGGCCCTTTGTCTTCCTCTGATACTTCACCAGCCTGGGACGCCGACGGCTTCGCAGCCCGTGCGACAGCGCCGAACAACGCTGTGGCGATCAAGAACAGAACAGCAGTAGCGCCAAAGCTGGCTCCAAGGCCTAGGAGCGCGAGCAGAGTACCCGCCAACGCGGGCCCGAAGATGCTGCTGACCTGCTCGGCAGCCTGGGTCAGAGCATTCGCCGCACTCAATCGGTCGCGATCGACCAGGGTCGGTACGATAGACATCGACGCAGGATAGTAGAATGCGTCGAGCGCACTCAAGCCTGCCGCAATGACGTACACGTGCCAGAGCTGGGTCGCATCAGCCAGGATCAATGTTGTCAAGAGGGTCAAGAGCAAAACGCGTCCCGCATTGGCACCGACCATGATCAGCGCCGGCGAATACCGATCGCTCAAGACACCGCCCGCCGGTGTCAGGATGGTGCCTGGTATCGATGCAACAGCCAGCACCAGGCCAAGCTCGGCACCAGAGCCCGTAACGCGTAGCACCAGCCACGTCAGGGCCACGAGGAAGGCCTGGTCCGCGAGCATCGAAAGACCCGCCCCAGTCCACAGCCGTCGGAAAGAGCGTGCCTTCAACGGCATCCAAAAGCGAAGCGCTAGTAATCGCCTCAGCACCCCTACCCCTTGGGCCTGGCGGACGCTAGTCTCTCGTTCAAGGAATCTTCCCCTATGGTTGTATTGCTTAAACGATTCAGGGTATGGTATCGTATATTGAACTGCAAGACTAATGGGGTAGAGGCGGAGGGCTCAGATGCATATCGCGCAGAAGTTCGAGGGCCTCTTGGAGATGTACCGTCGTCCGGATGGGCGCAGGTGGAGCGGCCAGGAGATCGATGAGGCGACGGGTGGTATCGTGACGCGCTCTTACATCACCAATTTGCGGAAGGGCAGGATCGAGAACCCTGGTTTCGAGAAGTTGAAAGCCATAGCCAAGGTCATGGACTTCCCTCCGGAGTTGTGGTTCGAGGAGAGTCCAGGCCTCAGGGACGGGGCGCCTATCGACCCTGTGCCTGGACACCTGAGCGTCGCCGAGAAGACCAACCGGCTCTTCGATATCATAAAGAACGAGACGACGGGTAGACCTTACACCAACGCCGAAGTGGCGCGCCTGAGCCTGGGAGACCTGACCGAGGATCACCTCGAGCAGATCAGGGCAGGGAAACTGACCGATCCGTCCATGAAACAGGTGGTTACCCTGGCGGATGTATTCGGCGTGCATCCCACGTACTTCCTCGATTCGACGAGGAAGCTTCCACTTCTGGATCAGGAAGCGATGAGCATCTTTCGGGACGAGACTGTGAGTGCCATAGCCCACAAGAGCCTGCACTTGCCAGGGCGTGAGAAGCAGATGATCCTCGGTATCATCAGGCAGTTCGAGGGCGCACACGAGGTCGACGATGAACGTTGACGCGCCGAAACGTGACCTCGCAGGCCCCTTTCTGAACAGGTTGACCGGCTTCTGGCGTCCTCTTCGAACCCTCGGCGCCGCACGATCTCGTGTCAACGGATCGAGATCCTTACTCACGGCCGCAGAGTTTCAGGAAGAACTGGCTATCCTGGGCCTGTCGGGCCGGAGGTTCGAGCCCGAAGATTATTCGGATGCTCTCGGAGAGTACCTGAACATCTCCATAACCGTACATGTGATCCCGGACTCCTGGTACCCCGAGCTCTCACGCCTCCTGGCGATCTCGGGACGGCTTGGGGAACTTCGTTACTCGGAGCAGTTGAACCTGGCAGCCATTTTCGTACCAGGCAGCCTGCCCCCGTTGGTCCTGACCTTGACCATCCTGCACGAGCTTGGGCACCTGGCCGCTGGCGACCTACTGATCGAGCCCGACGAGCAGTTCGAGGAGGATGACCAGCATACCGAACAGACAACGTTTGAGACCCTTCCCCTCAAAAAAGGGAAGAAGCTTGCACGAGGATACCCATTCGCCGGGGAGTCACTCCGGGAGCGCGAGGCCAATCTGAGGGCTTCGTATGCTCTCTTCGCCGGCTGCCTGGGTGACGACAGTCCCTACGCCCACGATATGTACGACGTGCTATGAGTGCGGCCCAACACCAGGCTCTCGTGCTTGGAAGTGTAAGCTTCGTGGCGTTCATCATCTTCTTCTGTTTTCTCCTTCCATCGAGAAGGACCAAGTTCAGCATCTTCGCCGCGTGCAACCTGCTCTTTGTGGCCCTGATGTTTGGCGCCGTAGCGCTGGTCGACCTCTCCGGCGGGCGCGCGGAGATTGTGGTGGCAGTTATGACGGAGTTGCCGGTTGTGCTCATAGTAGCGTGGGTATGCCTCGCCCTGGCCGGCGGCCTACCCGCCCAGCTCCCGGCGGAGCCGGTGGCGCGCAGGCCCTGGTTGCGGACGATACTGGGGTCGGCACCACTAGTCCTACTACTTTCGGTGGGCCTTGCTACCGCTGTAGGACTCGTCTGGCCATCTCCGGCCTTACGTGTTTATGCTCCTGCGCCACCCCAGTTTTTCGTATTGAAGGGTTTGATCATGGCCCCTGAGGCGATCTACTCGGGTCTTGCCGCAATGGTCTTTGTGATGGCCGGGCGGGGAACAGGGCTCAAACGACGCTTCTACTTCAAGAACCTCGCCTTCTCCGTGGGTATGGGGTGCATAGCCTTGATAGCGTTGGAATCGACGGTCTTTGCCGGCTTGAGGATCTGGCTCTCCGGAGAAGGGCGGCGAGCTATCCTGGAGACGCTGAATACCCTGGAGGCAGGCCTGGCCATCTCTTGCATCCTCGTTTTCACAGCCGGACTCTCCCTGCGCTATACGCCTGCCGTTGCCACGACGCTCCTGCACAGACTTCAGACAGGATGGCTCCGTACCCAAGAACAGTTCGAGTCACTCGAATGGCAGGCCGTCAGTTCTGGTGCGGCAGACCGGTTGAGGCACGCATCCTACGCCGTCGTAGAAGCGTGCCGCATAGAGGGTTTGTCGGAGTCGGACACGCAGAGAGCCCTGGCTACCATCCGACTTGTAGCCGTCATGAGAGATCCTTCGAGCGAGACCCAGCATATTACGCCCGATGCGGCGCGCAAGCTCTACGAACTCCAGGAAGAGATCCTGTGCGACGATGTCCTGGCATCGAAAATAAGCTGGGCTGCGGGCTGGAGATCACGCGCCCACGAACCTCAGACGGTCAAGTCTGCGCCACTGCACGATGCGCTAAAGGCAGCACTCGAACTTGTCGATAATCATGGTGAGAGCGAAGGCGTACGAACGCCACCACTCTGGTACTACATAGTCGCCGTTAGCGCGGAGGAGGCGAAGATGATCGATTCGACCCACTTATCGATGCAACTTCGCGATGGAGCCGAGCACCGCACGGCTGTCGAGGCCTACGACGCCGCGAAGCGCGCGCTGCGGATGGTGGACGACCAGGACTGGGAATGGAGGATGCGAGAAGAATAGATTGCACGCAAGTAACGGAGTAGGGTATCTCATAAGAGGACAGAGAAGACCGAGTAAGTGAGGGAGGGATCGGGTTGCAACACGAAAACCACATCGACGACCGGATGGCCGGCGGGCCGTTCGGCATATCTGGGTTGTTGGCCAGGGCGAGGACCCGCACCGAACAGGAACAAGGCAACCCCGCTTCAGAGAGCACCACGCCCTACGTTAGTGCCGCGCTCGGGCAAACGCCTTACGTGGCTGTGGGCAACGGCGCCATTGTCGTGCAAAGGCGTTGCTCCAACTGGAACTGTTGAGGAGGCATCCTCGGACTTGGGGCCGTAGGTTTTGAGTGACGACGTGTGCGAATCACGGGCCGAACGTTTGGAGGATGCGGATCCTGCTGCATCAGCGCTGCTGAGCGCT
This sequence comes from Rubrobacter sp., assembly GCA_035697505.1. Lineage (GTDB taxonomy): Bacteria > Actinomycetota > Rubrobacteria > Rubrobacterales > Rubrobacteraceae > Rubrobacter_D. The sequence continues at coordinate 4,734 of DASSCV010000200.1, read as the reverse complement.
CGCCATATCGGTGAAGAGGCTGAAAGGGCGGCTCTCGCGCTGCCTCTGACGCGGGAGAAGGTCTTCGAGTCTTACTACACGTACTTGACCGTGGATGAACCCGCTGTGCATCTGATGCCTCTTCACTTTCTACCCCACGCATCACGGGAACAGGTCGGCGAGGACTCGCTGCGCGAGTTGGCCGTAGCGGGGAAGCTGGAGTACGCGCGCAACCGCTGGCTCGACGAGATGGTCGACCATCCTGGTTCTGCGCCAGACTTATCCTCGGCACACCGGCTCAACGATGCTCTGATCACGCTTATCAGCTCGCGCTACGCCAGAGTCCTCGATGGTGCTGCCGCCGAGTCCTTCTTCGCAGTGCTCTCGGTGCTACATGCCCGCCATGGGTTGTCGCTGATCCTCGACGGAGCCCGATTCTGGGCGGTCATCCCCCCGATAACCCTGGAGGAATATGCCGAGCATGCCAGAACGAGACACGGTCCCGTTCGCGCACCAGTGGACGCCGTGCTCCTACTCACGGGGGCGGCGGACAGCCTTATTCGAAGGGCGAGGTCCTCCTGGCACAACTGGGCGCTGGGCGTCCAGTTCTACGATGACGCCCTCGATGTAGAAGACGATTTCCGGAACCGCAACCTGACTTGGGCCGTGGGGCGCACTCTCGAATACTTTCATCGATCCGCCGATAATCCCGCCACACAGAGGATGCCGGATCCGGACACGTTCTACGAGCGGGCACTTGCCGGGGGTGTGGTCTCCGAGGCTCTAAGCCACGCGGAGTCATACTTCGCCGAATCCGCTAGGCTCGCCGAGCCGGCCTTCCCGAGCTGGGTAACTTTCCAGATGGCATGCCTGAGCCAGGCCAGGTGCCTGCGAGAGGACTATGAGAAGCTGGTCATTGGGGCCTGACATATCGGACAAGACGAGGGAGGGGAACTGATGGACCGTTTGTTGGTGGGGGTGTCGGGGTCTGTTGCCGTCCTCAACGTTCCTTCCTACCTTGCCACCCTGCGTGCCGAGCTTGCAAGAGAGGTAAGGGTGATCATGACCGCCGCCGCGGCCTCTATGCTGCCGCCCTCTACCGTCGCCCTGGTCTGCGATGCGGTCTTTTTGGATCAAGAACCCACTGTGGAGAAGAGACCAGGGCACATAGAGCTGGCCAGGTGGTGCGAGATGTTCGTAGTCTTACCCGCTACGGCGAACGTTATCGGGCAGACCGCCAACGGCCTCGGTTCGAACTTACTGACCACCACTATCCTTGCTTCACCTAAACCGGTAGTCTTCTATCCCAACGTCAACGACGTTATGTGGAGCAAGGCCGCCGTACAACGTAACGTCGACACCTTGAGGGGAGATGGCCACCTGGTGATCGAACCCGAACTCGCTATCGCTTACGAGGTCGACTCGGGGGAGACGCGAGAGAGCCTGGTGGTCCCAGAGCCAACACAACTGGTCGAACAGCTTCGAGAGATTCACCGTCAGCCCGAGTTTCTCCCCGTCTCCGGTTCTTAGCTTCCGGTTTCCTAGAGTGACCTGTACTTCCTCGGCCCTTTCCCTTCCAACCCTTATCTACCCATCTCTGTACGTAGAAGGAGCTTTCTTAAAGGTTGCGCAAACCTTTACAAGCCTTCATACTTTACCTCGTTGTACAAACGTGGCGGGGCCGAACACCCCGACCTCTCTAAAAGGGTGGGGTCGATGAAGCGCTTCCTGACATCGATGACTGTGGTGACCTTGCTGTCAATGGCCGTGGCGATAGCCCAGCAGCATGTCTCGGTCTTACGTGGCGCACGTTAGAACGAAGGTGGGTAGGGCGATGCTCTTGAGGCTAGCAACATCGCTGGCGCTGGCGGTGATGGTAGCCACGCTGTGGGCGAGCGGACCGGCCGCGGCGCAGGTGGGCGGCGACCCGGTCCTGGTCGGGGCGGGGGACATAGGCTCATGCAGAAGCGAAGGCGACGAGGCGACGGCCGACCTGATAGCGGGCATCCAAGGCACTGTTGCTACCTTCGGCGACAACGCCTACCCCAGGGGTAGAGCGGCCGACTTCGCCAGATGCTACGATCCCTCCTGGGGCCCGTTCAAGGATCGCACCAAGCCCAGCCCAGGCAACCACGAGTACGAGACGGCTGGCGCCTCAGGCTACTTCGACTACTTCGGGAGCGCGGCTGGCGAACCCGGCAAAGGATACTACGCCTATGATCTGGGAAGCTGGCGCGTGATCTCGCTGAACTCTAACTGTTCGTTCCTGGTGGGCGGTTGCGGCCCCGGATCTCCTCAGGAGCAGTGGCTGAAGGCCGAGCTTGCCGCCCACTCGAACGCGTGCACGCTTGCCTACTGGCACCATCCACGCTTCAGCTCAGGTGTCCATGGCGACGAGTCCTTTGTGGCCCCCTTCTGGGACGACCTCTACCAGGCGGGTGCGGAGGTGGTACTAAACGGTCATGAACACGTCTACGAACGCTTCGCCCCGCAAAACCCGAGTGGGCAGACGGACTCCGCTCAAGGGATCCGCCAGTTCATTGTGGGTACCGGCGGAGCCGAGTTCACGGACTTCAGGGGAATCAAGGACACCAGCGAGGCCCAAGTCGCCGGCATTAACGGCGTGCTGAAGATGACGCTTCATACTGACGGCTACGACTGGCAGTTCGTTACGGCGCCTGGCGGGACGGAAGCCGACTCAGGAAGCGGCCAGTGCCACGGTGCGCCTTCTGGGTCTACCGGCACCACAGGCACGAGCTCCACGGGCACCACCGCAGGTACGACAACGGCTACGACGGATACCACCTCAGGCACGATAACGGAAACAACGGCGACCACCGGCACCACGGGAACGACGGGCACCACAGGTACGATAGCGAACACTACGGCAACCACCGCAGGCAGGAGCACCACAGGCACTACCACCAGCACGAGTACCACGGGCACCACAGGTACGACAACGGGTACGACGGGCACCATCACAAGAACGAGCACCACAGGCACTACCACAGGCACTACCACAGGCACTACCACCAGCACGAGTACCACGACAGGCACGAGCATCACGGAAAGGACGGGCACCACCACAGGTACGACAACGGGCACCACCACCGGCACCACGGGTACTCCAACAGGGACGACCACCGGAGCGAGCAATACTGGAGCGGCGACCACAGGCGATACCACTTCGGCCAACGACGGCGTGATTCGCGACACGGTCCCCGACGACAGTGTATTGCCCAACACAGGTGGCCTCTCCGTCCTCATGCCGGTGGCAGCTGTGCTAGCGTTGCTCATAAGCGGCTCGGCCATAGGGCTGTTTTACGTGCGCCGGCGCTAGAGCACTCTCCACTGGAGGCAAAGAGCAGGCGGGTGTTAGGAGAAGGAACTGACACCGACGATTCATGGGTTATGGGGCAGGTTTGGGGGAGGGACATGCTGACGTTGCGGACATGCACCCCGATCCCTACCCTCGAGAAGCGTCTGATCGTACGTGCAGACCGCGTTTAGCTCACAGCCTCCCACAGTACGACGCTGCCTGGGACTATCCACGATCTCCCTCCCCCTTTTCGATCCCGGCGATGCAAGAGACAAGGACCTTTCGACGTGAGCGGCACACCAAAGGACTGGTCCGGGCAGCGTTGGGCGTACGCGAAGGTTGTGGAGATCTTCGGCGCGGACCTGCGCTCGCTCGCGACGTTTCGTATCGTGCTGGCGCTCCTTGTGCTCTCCGACCTCGCCAATCGGGCCACCGACCTCTCCGCCCACTACACCGACGCGGGCATCATGCCCCGCACCGTTCTTGTGGAGCAGGTGTTGAGCCCCTGGGCGTTCTCGCTCCACCTCATGAACGGGAGGGCTCTGTTTCAGGCGTTGTTGTTCGGCGTCGCGGCGCTCGCGGCGTTCGGCATGCTCGTAGGCTACCGCACGCGCCTGATGACCTTCGTCGTGTGGGTGGTGCTGCTCTCGATTCAGTTGCGCAACCCCCTGCTTAACGGCTCTGAGAGCCCCATGTTGCGCATGTTGTTCTTCTGGGGAATGTTGTTGCCGCTCGGCGCCTACTGGTCGGTGGATCGCGCGCGTTCTGCGCTCCCGCGTCCTTCGCCACGCTTTCTGTCGCTGGCCACCTTCGGCCTGTTCATGCAGATCGCCTTCGTCTACTGGTTTACCGCCGCCTTGAAGTCGGGCCCCGAGTGGCGCGTGGACCACACCGCGCTCTACTACGCGCTCAGCCTGGACCAACTCGCCACGCCCCTCGGGCATTTTCTGCTCAACTTCCCGACCCTGCTGCAGTTACTCACCTTCGGCACGTTCATGCTCGAGGCCATAGGGCCGATCCTGCTGTTCTGCCCGTTCTTCACCGGTCCGGTCCGTACCGGGGCCGCGCTGGCCTTTATGAGCTTCCACTTCGGCATATGGCTGACAATGGACATAGGGATCTTCCCCTGGATCAGCGCGTTCTGCATGGTCTGCTTTTTCCCCACCTGGTTCTGGGACAGGACTTCGACGCTCCGCTCCGTGCTGTTGCGGCGGTTCGAGTTCGTCCGCCGCCTGCAACTGGCCACGGCGCGGTTGGGCAACGCCATCGTCGCCTTCTCCAAGGTGGTCCTGTCGTTCCTGATGGACGCCAGGCAAATCCTGCTCTCGGGCCCCGCGCTGCACGGCGGCCCGCTGGCTGACCACACCGCGGGCCCAGTCCCGCCCCTGGCGGCCCAAACGCGGCACGGCGAAGCCCCCGCCGAAGAACCAGAACTG
>DASSCV010000199.1:0-3801 GCA_035697505.1 Rubrobacter sp. | reverse complement strand
GACCCCGAAGCCTACTTCACCTTCGCCAGCGGCGAGAGCGTCCCGCAGCCGGAGGACAAGGTCTAGTGGAGTCTCGAGCCGTATTCCTCGTCGGTGACGGGATCCAACCAGTCGGTGCCACCATCGGTCGTGGTGGCGATGTTGATCGCCATGTGGACCATGTACGTTTCGGGTGTGGCGCCGTGCCAGTGCTTCTCGTCCGGGGCGAAATAGACGACGCCACCCGCCTCGACCTCGACGGGAACTTCGCCTTCTTTGCTCGCGCGGCAGGTGCCCGTGATTATGTAGAGGATCTGCCCCTCCGGATGGGTGTGCCAGTGTGTCCGGGCACCAGGTTCGAAGAGGACGCGATTGACGGCCACATCGGGTGAGGCGCCGACGGGAGCAGCGTCTCTCCATACCTTCCCGGTGAACCACTCCTCGGGCCCCGGCCCGGTCTGCATGTCTCTCGCTGTGACTACTTTCATGTGAGCCTCCCTTCGGTCGGCGGCGTAGGTCTCAGCCTAAGGATTTTTGCTGACAGCTGATGGATGACTGCTTTCTATGCTAGACGGTGTTCGAGGATTCTGTACAGCTGGGGTTCGTCGTTGTTCTCCGGCATTGTCTTCTCCACCTTCAGCGTTGCTTCCTGGCCTCGGATCTCGAGGCTCGAGACGTGGTTGTGGAACCAGGGCGCTTCGTGCACCAGGTGCCAGCGGACGTCTGGCTCCTGGACGCCGGACAGTCGGGACAGCGCCTCGCCGACGTGCCTGCCGCGCTCCGTCCACCCAAAGCGCATGGCGAGGCGCTCGGGGAGACCTAGCGGGTTACGCAGGGGGGAGCTTGCCGACTGGTAGACGGGGGTTTCGACGCCGTCGCCGAAGTCCATCTTCGCCAGGTAGCCGTGGTGCACGTCGCCGGAGAGGATCGTTACCGAGGCGGGAGGGTCGCCGTTCGAGATATCGCCCGCTGCGACGGAGCGTAGCAGGTTTGTAAGGTCAGTGAAGGATTTGTGGAAGGCAGACCAGTGTTCCAGGTCGACGAGTTGGCGGACCGACTCCCCGATTCTGGCTGCGGGGCGGCCCCAGGCGCCGGCGCAGACGGCCTCGCTGGCCGCTTCCAGGTGGTGGAGTCCGGGGCCAAGGAGGAAAGGGAGCGAGGTGCCGAAGAGGAGGTGGTCGAAATCGCCCGTTGCCATCTCGACGATCCAGGCCCACTCCTCCTGATCGAGCATGGAGCGGTGGCCCTCCTTTAGTACCCGCCCTGCCCGCGAGTCCATCATGATGAGACGGACCCTGCCGAAGTCGCGGTGGTAGCTCCAGCGCGTGCCGGCGATCTCGCGGTCCGCCTCGTAGGCAAACTCGCGCAGTATGCGGGTGGGATTCTCGGCCTCCTGCACCTTCTTGAAGAGTCCATCCTCCTCCAGCTCTCGCGGGGAGAGGTTGCCAAGGTGCTGGTAGACCCAGTAGGACATGAAAGCACCTATGATGCGCTCTTCCCACCACGGCTTGGCTCGCATCTGGCGGACCCAGGTCTCCGATATGTTCCAGTCGTCGTTGACGTCGTGGTCGTCGAAGATCATCGTCGTCGGCACGGTCGAGAGGAGCCACCTGATGACGGGGTACCTCCAGGCGTCCCAGTACAGGCGCGTGTACTCCTCGAAATCGGCGACCTGCTCGCCAGGCGGCTCGTTCGTGTCGCGCCGCGAGCGGATAAAATCAAGGGCGCCACCGGAGACCTCGTCGGCGTAGATCTGATCCCCCAATAGAAGCAGCGCGTCGGGCCATCTCTCGTGGGGATCGCGGATCATGCGTAAGGCAAGAGCCTGGAGGGCATCTCGCTCGTAGCCTTCCTTGCGCGCGTCGGCGGCCAGCGTGAACGGAGGTTCGTGCGGCACAGAGACGCGGCAGGATCCGTAGGAGAGGTTCAGCACTCCATCAGGCGCGATCGTCCTGATAACACAAGGTGGGAAATCGTGTTCTCCGTCGGGCCAGACCTTCTCGCCGTCGAGGGAGACCTCGTACTCGTAGGTCTTTCCTGGCTCAAGGTCTGTGATCCTTACCAGGGTGTAGTGGTGGCCCTCGATCTCGAAGGTGCTGGCCCTGTGGCCGAGAACCTCGACCTCGCAGGTGGTGTCGGTCTCCACCCAGACGGTCGCGTCGCTCTCGCCTGTATAGCGTAGGAGGGGGCCGAGGACGAGCGCGGGTCTCACGCGAGGCCGACGAGTGGGGCCATCAAGGATATGCCGAGCGGGATCAGTATCAGGCCGATCAGGTCGAAGACTATGCCGGAGCGGATCATCTTCGTTATGGGGATCGCCTCCGTAACCCAGTAGACGACGAAGGCCAGAACTGCCGCCAGGGACTGCTGGGAGTAGGGAAGCCCGAGCGGCAATAGCAGCATCACGAGCAACGCCAGCGGACCTAGGAATAACCCGATCGTCCGACGGTACTTCTCGAACCGCTCTTCTGCTGGCGACAGAACCTCTCGCTGCTCATCCAGCGTCTTGTATGTGCCGCCCGCTCTAATGTCCTCGCTCAAGAAACCCCTCCACTTCTCATGCCGGAAATGGCTTTCCTGGCCCGGAAGTATAGCGACTGATGCATTGCCTTACCCGCAACCTTAGCCTGGCGCGGTGCCTTCGATCAGGTAGTCCATCATCCCTTCTAGCGAGCCACTCCTCTTGTGCGCGGCCCGCTGCAATTCCGCCCCTGTGCCGAGCTCCACGATCTCGAGCAAACCGCCCAACTCCTCCTCGCAGCCGAGGTCCCTGGCGACGGGACGCAGCTCCTCGACCAGCCCACGGGCCATCGAACGTGCTGGTATTACCCTGTCCGCAACGAAGTCGTAGAAGTCAGCGTCCATCCCGTAGCGCACGGCGCGCCACTTGTTCTCCGCGTTGTACAGAGCGTCCTCAGGAGGCTGCTCGTCTATACCGGCTCTCGCTACGAGGCACTGGACGAGCGCGGCTAGGGCAACCGTGTAGGATGCGTCAGTCTGTACGTCCGGCGCGCGCAACTCCACGGTGCCGAACTTCTGGTGCGGACGCGCATCCCACCAGCACCAGGAGTAGTCGGGGACGCTCCCCGAAGCGACGAGGGCCTCGATGTGGTCCTCGAAGTCCTCCCAGTTGCGGAAGGTTGGCGGCAGGCCGGAGCGGGGGAACATCTCGAAGATCTTGATCCGCGTCGAGGCGAGTCTGGTGTCGTACCCGCGCCAGAATGGCGAGTTGGCAGACAGCGCCACGAGGAGCGGTACGTGCCTGGCGAGCGCATTGACGGCCATGATCGCAGTGTCACCGTCAGGGACGGCGACGTGAACGTGCAGGCCGAAGATAGCCTGCGTCCTCGCCACCCAGCCCATCTCCTCCTCGAGGCGCCGGTTGTGATCACCCTCCGTGAGCGGCTGCTCCGTCGGCTCGGAGAAAGGATGGGTGCCCGCAGCCACGATCTCGACCCCGCGGCTGCGCGCGAGGTCACGCACGATCCGGCGCAAACCCGGCAACTCCCGCGCGAGGTCGGCGGCCGACGCGTACACTGGGGAGAGCATCTCCACACAAGACTGTGAGAGCTCCGACGTGATGAGCTGCGAGCCCTCCCCCGCAGCGAGCACCTCGTCCACCGCCGGGGTCAGCCCACGCGAGCCGGGGTCGACCAGCTGAAACTCCTCCTCGACCCCAACCGTGTAAGGCGCTGTCGCGCCGAATCCATTCTCCATCCGCGTACTCTAGCAGTCAGCACTTCAACATTTCAGCCAAAATAAAAAGCTGACTGCTGACAAGCGAAAGCCGAAGGCTTGAGCGTGCTGAAATGCTGACCAGCG
>DASSCV010000198.1:0-3212 GCA_035697505.1 Rubrobacter sp. | reverse complement strand
GGAGAGTTGCGCCTTCGGCCTGGCGACCACGGGGGGCCTGGTCTCCACTACCGGTATCGCGGGATTTACCCTAGGTGGCGGACTCGGCTGGCTGATGCGAAAGTACGGGCTGGCCTGTGATAACCTCCTCTCCGTCGATCTTGTCACGGCTGAGGGCGACTTCATGACGGTCAGCGCCGACGAGCACCCGGATCTCTTCTGGGGATTGCGAGGCGCTGGTCCCAACTTCGGGGTCGCCACCTCCTTCGAATTCCGTCTGCACCCGGTTGGACCCATGCTGGCAGGCCCGATGGTCTTTCCGTTGGCTCGAGCAAAGGAGGTTTTTCACGTCTTCCATGAGATCATCCAGATGGCACCTGATGAACTTACTGCGACCTGTGTCCTTAGGACGTTGCCTGATGGTGCGGGTGTGGCCGCCGTCACTATCTGCTACAACGGTCCCATCGACATGGGAGAAGCGGTCGTGGAGCCGTTGAGACGGGTAGGTTCACCTATTGCCGATCTTGTCCGCCCCATGACCTACCTGGAGGTGCAGTCGCTCATCGATCCCCTCTACCCGCCCGGGCTCTGCCAGTACTGGAAGTCCAACTTCGTGCAGGAGCTCAGCGATGAGGCCATCGACACGATCATCGAACACTTCGCTAGCGTGTCCTCCCCCTTGACCGTTGTGATCCTTGATCAACTAGGCGGGGCGACGGGCCGCGTGGGAGCCGACGAGAGTGCCTTCGGGTACCGAGAGGCGGCCCACGACTTCCTCATCACCTCGCTCTGGAGGGACCCGATGGAATCAGAGCGGCACATCCTGTGGACTCGTGAATTCTGGGAGGCGATGCAACCGTTCTCCACCGGACTGACCTATGTCAACTACCTCGATGAGGGCAGACCTGGCAGTGCTGCCTACGGTGCTGCCAAATACGAGCGGCTGGTGGCACTCAAGAATCGCTACGACCCGACGAATCTCTTCCGTCTGAATGTGAACATCCAGCCGACGGCGTGACGCCCTTACGCCTAAGCGGGAATCCGCTGCCACGCCAGAGGTTGGCGCGATGGCGCTCTGCGTGGTGTCGTTAGTATTCACCCTGACTTGGTATCACCCATTTGCGCTAGAAAAAAATCACTCAATTGCAGTATATACATGGGTTTGCCTCGGTAATACAATCTGATCAATCGCCAAGCCGGGCACACTCTGACCCTTCCCCCTCCCAAGAGCAGCCCGGCTTTTCTCTTGCCTGCGCGAGCGGTCATGGGCCTTCCTTGAGCCGCTTTCAGATCTTGCGCAGGCGCACGCTCTGGACGGAGTGAGCCTGTCCCTTCTCGAGGATCAGGCGCGCCCTGTCTTTCGTGGGCTCGATGTTCTCTTTGAGGTTGGGGTGGTCGATCTCCTCCCAGACCCGCAGGGCCTCGTCCGTGGCCTGCTCCATCGAGAGCTCCGCGAAACGGTGGAAGTAGGCGGAGCTATCCTCGAGCGCCTCTTCCCGCAGGCGCAAGAAGCGCTCCAGATACCATTCTTTGATGTACCTCTCCTGCGCGTCCACGTAGATCGAGAAATCGCAGTAGTCGGAGACGAAGACCCTGTGTCCTTCGGAGAGCTCCGGTAGTCCGGCCTCCAGCATGTTGAGGCCTTCCACGACAAGGACATCGGGACGCCCTACGATCTGGGCCCTGTCGGGGAGGATATCGTAGGTCAGGTGTGAGTGGATGGGCGCGCTCACCCCGTCGCGACCGGATTTGATGTCAGCCAGGAACCTCATAAGGTGCGGTAGATCGTAGCTTTCGGGGAAACCCTTGCGTTCCATCAAACCCCGAGCTTGCAGCTCACGGTTGGGATACAGAAAGCCGTCGGTGCTCACCAACCCGACCTCGGGGCTACCTGGCCAGAGGGAGAGCAGGGCGCGCAGTACCCTGGCCACCGTGCTCTTGCCGGCGGCGACGCTGCCTGCGATGCCGACGACGTAGGGCACCTCCTTCTCCTCCTCGGCCAGAAACGCGCGCGCTGCCCGGTATAGACTCCGTGTGGCGTCCACGTGAAGGTAAAGGAGCCGCGAGAGAGGGAGGTAGACCTGTGTCGCTTCCTCCGGTGAGATGTACGCTTCTAACTCTTGCACATCGTCTTTGGATAAGGTGAACGAGGCGTCTGCCGGCAACCTCGCCCAATCCTCGCGGGAGAGACGCAAAAAAGGGTGGAGACTGCTCTGCCCGGTGTGCACGGTAGCGTCCTCCTCTCTTCGGAGTCCCGATGACAATCTTACACAAATACCACTGGGACGCTTCTCCAGCCCATCTGTTCGGTGTACCCGCTGCGTAAACACGGGATAGCCTTCGCTGCCCTCAGACCTACTCTTGACGATCGGCTGTATCCGTGCGCCTGACCGGGGCACACCCGTTCCGACATAGAGAGTGAAGCCAAGAGTAGTTGGCGCCAATGTCCTGGTGCTTTCGTGGTGGTGTGTGAACGCTTCTACGAGTATGTCGCCCCACGGCGAATAATTTGGGGTAGGCTATCGCAGCGGAGCGTGAAGACCTGAACCTATGAATGCATCAGAATCGTCGGGAGAGACTTTGCTGAAACCAATACTCATAACCGGGTCTATAGGGATGGTCGTCGGCTTTGCCGGCACGCTGTTGACTTTGTTTGGGGGCGGTAGCATCAGGGTGGAGTATGTGGAGTTCGCCGTGGCGCTGCTCCTGTTCCTGGTTATGCTTATCGGTGCGTACTGGTTCGTAATAGGTGAACCTGGCCCAAGAGAAGAAAAGCAGCCAAAGAAGAAACGCCGGTCCCCTGAGAAGATCACGTTCCGTTAGGCGTCGTTGCTTACCCGAAGTCGCTACCGACTTGGGGTGTGTCCCCTACCTCGTTGGCGCGAGTTCCAGGTAGTCCCCAGAAATCTCCCGGCGGCGAGTTCCGGATAAGCCCGAGATACCTCCTCTGCGGTGTATCCCTTACTGGGGGTGGCACCACCGGAGTGGGTGTTGATGAACGGGTAGAGGGTGCGTCGGGGAGACCTACCTGGTTTTTTCTCCTCGACGTGGACCAGGTAGAGCAAGCGGCCCCGATCCGCCCACTCATAGAGCCTCATGGTGGTGTGCCCAGCTTCGACTATCCGCATCAGGCGCCCGATGAAGTAGATGGTGTACGAACGGTAATACCCCTCGCCGTAAGCTCTGTCGACTTCCACGGTGATCGGCTCGTACACGTGCTATCTCCTAAACCC
>DASSCV010000197.1:0-5308 GCA_035697505.1 Rubrobacter sp. | reverse complement strand
TACAACGCGGCCAAGTTCGCCGCCCATGCCATCAAGGAGAACCTGCGCTTGGAGCTCCTCGGGGAGGACGTGCGGGTCACGGAGATCCTCCCTGGGGCGGTCGAAACCGAGTTTGGGCTGGTGCGCTTTGGGGGCGACGAGGAGAGGGCCGAGACGCCGTACAAGGGTATCACCCCACTCACCGCGGAGGACGTCGCCGAGTGCGTGAGGTGGGCCGTGAGTCTGCCCGCGCACGTCAACGTGGACCGCATAGATGTCAAGCCAGTCCGTCAGGCAGGCGTCGCCCGGTTTGTCCGTGAGGCGTGAAGGTCCCCGAGCGAGAAGACGCTGGGGACCGGGGCTCGAAGGCGGATCGAAGCATCTGAAGGCATGGAGAAGGTCGTGGTCCACCCCCTAGATGTGCTGGACGAGAAGCGGATAAGGGCGGAGGTTACCTCAGTATGGTCGAGCCTCGCAACTCGTGCCCGCCCACTATGAGAACCGGACGCTTCGCCCGCCGGAAGACGTTCTCGGAGAAGCCAGCCCCGAAGATCCGTTTGAACCATGGGCGTCTCCGGCCTCCCATCACTATCAGGCCAGCGTCGAGCTCTTCGCCGAGACGGATGATCTCCTTCGCCGGGTCTCCCTCCCTGTAGTGCGACGCCGCGATGCTGCCCCCAAGATCCTCTATCCGCCTCACGCGATCGTCCAGGAGCTTGAGACCGTCCAGCTTCCTCCACTCTAATAGAGCCTCGCTCCGCTCCTTCGCCGAGGAGCGAGGATAGGGCAACTCGGGCGTCGTGCGTAGCACGTGTACGACGTGCAACTCCGAACCGGTGCCGTTCGAGAGCTCGACCGCTGCCTCCTCGGCTAGAGACGCCTCTGTGGAGCCGTCAGTCGCCAGCAGTATCTTGGTCGGGAAAATGTCAACTCTCCTCACCAGATGCACACTGCATCAAATTCCTTGTTATCCAAACGGTACTTTCAAGCGCAACTTGTGCACCTAACCACTCGGACCCGGAGCAAAAGACCTTAACGGCGAGTCTTGCGGAGGCGATCAGATGCACTTTAGCGCCCCTCGTCTCTGTTACCATCTTCTCCGGAGCTGTTCTTTACGAACTCCACGATCCGGCTCCTCAAGCCAGCTCCAAGAGCATCTTCCATCTTCGGGGTCGAACCGCAGATCAGTATCCCTGCCGGGTTTGCGATGACCAACATGGGGACCTCTGTGCCTTCGTAGTACACGTACGCCGCTTGACCATAACCTTGGTCCGTGAGTATATTCCCCAGAGAAAGAGCAGGTCGTGGATAGCGGATTTGACGGAGAGCTGACGCTGTCCCTGGGACTGATCCGCGCTGGCACGTACTGGACACAGTAAGACTTCCGGATTGCCGAAACCCGCATAGATAAGCCCAATTACCGGACGCACTAGGATAGGCCAGAACGTAGGGGAGTAAACTCATAGTGAGCAGGACAGCGGTTCGAGTCCGCTCGTCGGCTCTCTATCACTTTTGGGCTTTGCGGGGAAATGTTGAGCAGAAGAGGTGTTGCCCGAAGTCCACGAAGAAGCTTCAAGAATAGTGCAGTGAACTCGGGCAGCTTAACCTCTCCGTGGAGTATGATGTCGTTGTTATGCGACCGGAGACGTGCATAGGAGCGCGAGACCGCTTCCCTCTCCTATCGCTTATGTGAGAGATCAGTCCCCAGTTTGGGAGGTTAGCCGACATGAAGTCTGGTCCGTCAAAGGGGAGAGCCTCTGGGCGTCCGGTGGACGAGCGAGGGTTTCTGGACTCGCAGCCGCCCGAGCTGCGCATCGAGGGAGCTCTAGAGGAGATCCGGAGGCGGGTTGTGCAGAGCGGGAGGCGGGTGGTCGTCCTCGACGACGACCCGACCGGCGTCCAGAGCGTGCACGGCGTGCCAGTTCTTACCACCTGGGCGATCGAAGACCTGCGCTGGGCGCTCGAACAAACAAGCCCCACCTTCTACATCCTGACCAACTCCCGCAGTATCGCGGAGGAAGAGGCGATTGTCATGAACCAGCAAATCGCCCGCAACCTCTCGGAGGCTGCCGCGCCTGGGACGGACTTCGATGTCGTGAGCCGCAGCGACTCGACTCTGCGCGGCCACTACCCGGCGGAGACTGACGCGCTCGCGGAGGTGCTCAGGGAGGGAGGGCGTGGACCCGACGGCCTTGTCTTGTGCCCCGCTTTCTTCGAAGCCGGCAGGATCACGGTTGACGACATCCACTGGGTGCGCCAGGATGGGAAGCTAGTCCCGGCAGGACGAACGGAGTTTGCTTCCGACCACAGCTTTGGCTACCGCTCCTCGGACCTCAAGGCGTGGGTCGAGGAGAAAACAGGGGGACGCATTAAGACCCACGAGGTTGTCAGCGTTGGCCTCGCCGACCTTCGCGAGGGCGGTCCCGAGCGTGTCCTGGAGCTCCTTGAGGAGGCGAGCGGAGGGAGACCGGTGGTGATCAACGCTGCATCCTTCGCGGACCTCGAGGTCTTCGTGCTCGGCCTGCTTGCGGCGGAGGAGGAGGGCAAACGCTTCCTCTGCCGTACGGGGCCATCGTTCGTGCGGACGCGGGGTGGCATCACCGAGCCGAAGATCCTCCGACCCGAGGATCTCTACCGCAAGAGGCCTAAAGAGGGCCACGGGCTCGTCTTGGTCGGTTCCTACGTGCCCACGACCACCCGCCAGCTCGAAGGTGTGCTCGCGCTTGACGGGGTACGCGGCGTCGAGATGTTGGTGCCGCGGCTCCTGGAGCCTGGGAGCAGGGAGGACGAGCTGGGACGGGTGGCGGAGGACGTCAACGATTCGCTGGCTTTATCGGAGGTCGTCGTCTACACCAGCCGCGAGCTCGTAACTGCAGATAAGGCGGGGAGCGCTGGACTTTCGAACTTCGAGATTGGGACTGCGGTCTCAGGCGCTTTGGTCGACGTGATGAGGCGGGTGGACCGGACGCTGCCGCTCTCCTTCGTGGTGGCGAAAGGCGGGATCACGTCCAGCGACATCGCCACTAAGGGGCTCGAGGTGCGGAGGGCCGAGGTTGCGGGGCCACTCTTGCCGCCAGGGATCGTGCCGGTCTGGATCTTGCCGGAAGAGAACGACTTCCCGGGACTACCGTATGTGATCTTCCCGGGCAACGTCGGCGGCCCGAGTTCTTTGGCCCAAGCAATAGAGATCCTGCGGGGAGAGCGCTAGAGGCTCTAGTGGCCGGTGTACGAGGACGCGAAGGAGGCACGAGCCCGGTGGAAACCGCAACGGAGACCAGATTCGGAGAGATACTGAGCCGAGCGCAGGAAACTGGCCGGGCTGTCGGCGCGTTCACCTGCTACGACCTCTTGGGCTTCGAGGCCGTGGTCCGCGCGGCCGAGTCTTATCGCGCGCCAGCGATGATCCTCGTAAGCCCGTCCTCCTTCGAGGCGGAGGGCGGCGGACGGCTCGTGCGCGCCTTCGGAGCCGCGGCCAAGGCCTCCTCGGTCGAGGTCCTTGTGCAGCTCGACCATGCTGGGAACGAGCGTCTCATAGAGCGCGCCGCCGACTGCGGGGTGGAGGCAGTGATGGCCGACGGCTCGAAGCTCCCCTTCGCTGAGAACCTGGCCTTTGCCCAGTCTGTGGTGGACTCGATGCGTCCCCGCGGTGTCGGAGTCGAGGCTGAGCTTGGCCGGGTGGAGGGCCACGAGGATGAGGCGGGTGAAACCTTGAGTGGCACGACGACCGAGCCGGGCGAAGCCGAGGAGTTTGTCAAGCGGAGCGGCGTGGACTGCCTCGCGGTCGCAGTCGGCAACGTCCACGGCCACTACTCCGGCACGCCTGAGATCGACTGGAGTAGGCTCGAGGAGGTCCGGGGTCGGATCTCTACCCCCCTCTCCCTACATGGCGCCTCGGGGCTACCCGAGGCCGACCTCGAACGGGCAGTCTCGCTAGGAGTAGCCAAGTTCAACGTCAACACTGAACTCAGGACGGCGTATTTCCGGCGCCTCGGGGAAGATCTCGGCGTGAAAGCTGCGACGGTCAACCTCAAGGCTCTAGGCGACGGCGTCGTGGAGGCGGTACAGGAGGTGGTGGAGGCGAAGCTTTCCGCCTTCGGCTGGTCGAGAGAGGAGGCGTAGCTATGGAACGCTTGGCGTTCGTAGGACTGGGGTCGATGGGCTCCCCCATGGCGAAGCGGTTGGTGGGAGCGGGCTTCGAGCTCAAGGTCTTCGATGTACTCGACGAGCGCACCCATCCCCTCATCGAGCTAGGAGCCGTAAGCGCCCCCTCCCTCGTAGAGGCGGCAGAAGGCACCGAGGCGCTCGTCCTCATGGTGGCGAACGCCGAGCAGGCGGAGGGTGTCCTTTTCGGCGAGGGGGGCGCCGCCGAGGCGCTCCCCGAGGGCGCGGCCGTGGTCGTCATGAGCACCATAGGACCCGAGGCGGTTCGCGAGCTCGCCGACGCTCTAGCCGAGCGCGGCCTGCGGACTCTGGACGCGCCCGTGAGCGGGGGTGTGGCGCGAGCGGAGAAGGGGGACCTCCTGATCATGGCCGGGGGCTCGGAAGACCTCTTCGAGAAGCTGCGCCCGGCGCTCGAGGCTATGGGATCGAGCGTCGTGCACTGCGGCCCACGGGTGGGCGACGGGCAGGCCGTCAAGCTCGTCAACCAGCTCCTCTGCGGGGTGCACATCGCGGCGGCGGCAGAGGCCCTGGCCTACGCCGAGGCTCTAGGCCTGGACCCGCGCTTCGTCTTCGAGGCGATCCGGCACGGCGCAGCCAACTCCTTCATGCTCCAGGACCGCGGCGAGCGGATGCTTAAAGAGGAGTTTGTCCCCCCCAAGAGTGCATTGGACATCTTCGTCAAGGACATGGGCCTCGTACGCAAGGCCGCCGAGGAGCGGGGCTTCGAGACCCCCCTGTCCTCTGCAGCGTTGGAGCTGTATCTGGCAGGTAAAGCGGCGAGACTGGGCAACGAGGACGACTCCGGGGTCATCCGCATGTTCCGGCAGCGGTCAGCCTAAGCGTGCGATTTAAGCACAGGGACTCCGGGAGTGGCCGCTGATTTCACTGCGAGGCACAATACTTCGCGCTATGGATTCCTCTGCTCTGGACACCTTCCGCGCCTTCAGAAACTCACTCTACAACTGCCTCCATCGCCGCGCTGACACCCTCTTCGAACTCACCGATGCCATCCTCACAGCGGAGCCAGTCCCTTCGCCAGTACACTTGAGCCTACAGCCTTCTCACCGCCGTGGCTGGGGCAGTCTCTACAACGCGCTGAGCCATGGACGAATCGACGCCCAAGCTCTGCGGAGGCTGCTCGCTCACCATCCGCTCGCTGGGAGCGAAA
>DASSCV010000196.1:0-12221 GCA_035697505.1 Rubrobacter sp. | reverse complement strand
CTCGAATAGCCCTGCCCACTTAATTGGATACGAACCCGACGTTCATACGCAGGATCCTAAACGCTCACCAGCAAAGCCGTGGCGTACATGATAGCCACCCCGGCGGTGAACCCACCCAGGTTCGGGGCGGAGAGGGCAGGGGTCTTCGACCGTGCCGAATCCTTCAGGAGAAGCCGCGTGACCTCGTAGATCACCTGGAGTATGGCGCCGGCCCCGACAGCGAGCAACACGGCCGAGGCGAGGTTGGAGTAGGCGAAGCCGCCGATCCAGGTCCCCAACACCGCAGGTCCCCCACCAAGAAGCGCCAGGCCCGCGAAGTGCGCGAGGCGTGGCCTCTCTTCGAGAATGGGCGCCGCGATACCTACACCCTCTGTAATGTTGTGCAACGTGAACCCGACCACGAGAAACGTCCCAAGTGCCGCCTCCCCGAGGGCGAATGCCGCGCCGATGGCCAGCCCCTCCCCCAGGTTGTGCAGACCTATCCCCAGGGCAATCCGGTATGATGTCGAGAGCCGGCTCGTCTCCCCGCGCCTCCTGAACAACCGCTCGGTCCCCAACAGCCCGAGGAGGGCGAGCAGCGCAGCCATCAGCACCAGCGGGACGCCGGAGAAGACCCCGGGCAACCGTCCGGCTACCTCCACTGCCTCGAGCAGCGTGTCCACGACCAGCCACACCAGGAGCCCAAGCGTGAGGGCCAGTACCGCCCCGATCCCCGCGGAGCCGAGGCGTCTGAGGAAGGGGTACCAGAGCAGCCCGAGGGCCACAGGTATCACGCCGACGTAGGTTCCGATCAGCGCGTAGCGCCAGAACGTCTCTGCCGAGAACGTCGGTGTGATCACCGCCGCAGGCACCTCAGCGGAAAAGGTGGTCCCCGTGCCCGTAATGAGGGTTATCCCGTATGCCTCGCCCTCGATCCAGGAGTAAGGCAAGGTGATCTCCGCCGAACCAAGCGGCGAGATCCTCGCATCCGGCTCCGCCCGGAAGTCCCAGAGCGCCTCGTTCACCGTCACCTGGCTCACGGTAACTGGCTCGGGACCGCCGTTGGTCACGCTCACCACTATCTCGTCTGGCGTGGGCAACGACACCCGATCGATGGTGAGATCCTCTACGGGCGGACGGTCCTTACGGTCTATCCCTGCCCCGTTCAGCACTATTGCGGCCAGCAGTACGCCCAACCCCAGCAGCGGCGCGAGCCCCAGAAGCACCCAGACCGGTCCACGCTCTCGTCCCACTCCTACTCCTTCACGTCGAAGAGGCCCATCCAACCGAGCTCGGCGAACTCGCTGACGTGGGCGTGGAACATGAAGAGTCCTGGGAAATCGTAGCGGAACTCCATGATGCCGCGCTCCCCCTGGGCGAACATCTTGGTGTCCGTGAACTCGGAAGGCTCGAGCCTGGTCCCCGTTGGATAGTAGTCGAAGAAGTTGGCGTGCGTGTGGAAGCTGTTCACGAAGTCGAACTCCAGCACGTTGACCGCGTAGATCCTCACCAGCTGCCCACGCTTTAACTGGACGGGATGGCGCTGGTGGTGGAAGGCTACGGTGTTCACGGCGTAGACTTCGTTCGCGCCGTCGAAGTTGGTGTCGAAGCCGTTCATGACCATCACCAGCTCGTCGGCCTCCTCACGTCCCTCCCTCGGGTCTATGACGAAAGCGCCGTAGAGTCCCTTCTCGATGTGCTTCTTGAGGGGCATGACGTGGCAATGGTAGAGGTGACACCCGAACGGCTCGGCGTCGAACTCGTAGACGAACTCCTGCCCCGGCGCGACGAGCTCGAACACCCCGTCCATGCCAGCCGGGTGGAAGCCGTGGAAGTGGATCGTGTGCGGGTGCGCATCCCTGTTTCTGAACACCACCCGCAAAAGATCGCCCTCCCTGGCGCGCAAAGTGGGCCCAGGCACCTGCCCGTTGTAGGCCCACGCCGGATACATCACCCCAGGCGCCACCTCTACCTCCACCGCCTCCGCACTCAGCTCGTACTCTCGAACCGTCCTGCCGCCCTCGGTCCGCTCCTCACCCCAGTAGAATTGCCTCAAGAACGTCGATGGGTCGAACCTCGAGAGGTCCACATCCCCAACCGTCCCATTCCCCCCGTGCGCAGCCATGCCGCCAGTGTTCGCGGCCCCGTGGCTAACACTATGGCCCGCCCCATGCTGCTCTCCGTCGTGCCCCAGGGCCGCGCGGGCCCCCAACAGGCTACCGGAAACCCCTAGAGCCCCGGCGACGCCCGCAGCCCGCAGAAAGTCCCGGCGTGAAACCCCCCATCTCGATCCATCCATGCGCGCCATCCTGTTCCGTTCGCTGCGCCCTCACGGGATTTCGTACCCCGAGATAATTTTAGTCCTGTCTAATATTACGACAAACTGAGGCTACATGTCAAAGTATCCTCGCTTGATAAAATTGTTCGAGTAGCCTATATTGTGATCGGAAATGGGGAACTTAGGGGTCACTCAGCCTTCGGCATCGGTCGGGAATTACCTCAAGGCCGTGTGGGAGACTGCGGGCTCGGGGGCGGCTTCGACCAAAGGCGTTGCGGACAGGCTCTCCGTCTCCTCTGCCTCGGTAACCAACATGTTCGCGAGGCTACAAGTGATGGGCCTCGCCCTATATGAGCCCTACCGGGGGGCCTCCCTTACGAGGCGGGGGCTTGCGGAGGCTTTGCGGCTGGTGCGGCGGCACCGCCTGATCGAGACGTTCCTACTCGAGCATCTAGGGTACTCGTGGGAGGACGTACACGAGGAGGCCGAGAGGCTGGAGCACGCCGTCTCCGACGAGTTTACGGAGCGCCTGGCCGAGCTGCTGGGCCATCCGGAGCGAGATCCCCATGGCGCGCCCATCCCTGCGTCCGACGGCGCGCTGCCGCCCGAGGATTCGCAACCCCTCAGTGGGACAGAGGCCGGCGGACGTTTCATCGTCTCGCGGGTAGAGAACAGGGACCCCGCCGTGCTTACCTCCCTGCGGGGTCTTGGGCTCGTGCCAGGGCGAGCGCTCCGGGTGAGGGAGGTCCGCGCGCTGGATGGTGTCGTCACCGCAGAGGATGAGGGCGGGGTCTCCCACGTCCTCGGCGCACCCCTTGCGCGTTCCATCCAGGTCAGGCACCGGGTGTAGGGGACTCGGCGAGGGACCTCCATCTGCTCTGGGCCGGACGATTCTTGCTCAAGTAACCGTCAGTTGATGGCCCTGTTCCTTGTAGCGGACTGCCATATCTGGGAGCGAGATGGGATCGTAGTCCTTCGCGTGGCCCGCCTGCCCGAAGGCCTCCATGCGCGCCTTTACGACCTCCTGCATCGCGGCCCTGGCAGGCTTCAGGTAGTAGCGGGGATCGAACTCCGAAGGATCCTCGGCGAAGGCCTTGCGGATCGCACCCGTCGCCGCCAGACGCAGGTCGGTGTCGACGTTGATCTTCCTCACGCCGTGCTTGATGCCCTCTTGTATCTCCCGCACAGGCACGCCCCACGTGGGCTGTATGTCGCCGCCGTACTCGTTGATAATGTCGACGAGCTCTTTGGGAACACTGGATGAGCCGTGCATAACGAGGTGCGTGGTGGGAAGCCGCTCGTTGATCTCCTCGATGATATGCATGGCGAGGACCTCGCGGTCCGGCTCCTTGGTGAACTTGTAAGCACCGTGGCTCGTCCCGATGGCGACCGCCAAGGCGTCTACCCCCGTCCGCTCGACGAACTCCACGGCCTGGTCGGGATCCGTCAGGTTCACCTCACCCGAGCCAACGTCGTCCTCTATGCCGCCGAGCGTCCCTAGCTCGCCCTCTACTGTGACGCCTGACTCGTGCGCCATCTCGACCACCTCGCGCGTGACATTTACGTTGTACTCGAAGTCCGCGGGTGTCTTGCCGTCGTCCATGAGCGAACCGTCCATCATGACGCTGGTAAAGCCTAGATCTATGGCGCTCTTGCAGGTCTCGGGGGAGTTACCGTGGTCCTGGTGCAGGGCGACGGAGATCTCGGGGTATACCTCCGTCGCGGCCTCCATGAGGTGGTACAGAAAGCGGTCGTTGGCGTACTTGCGCGCTCCTCGCGAAGCCTGGATGATGACGGGAGACCCTGTCTCCCGCGCGGCCTCCATGATCGCCTGTACCTGCTCCAAGTTGTTGACGTTGAACGCCCCAACGCCATAGCCACCGTTCGCCGCTTCGTCCAGAAGCTGGCGCATCGTAACCAGTGCCATGTGAGTTTCCCTCCTACTCGAAGTACCAGAACCCGCCACCGTGACAGGAGCGGCAAGTATAGACGCTTTTGCGCGTCTTACCAAAGAAAGTGGGCCCATCTGCGAGGGGCGCTGCTCCTGTCACTATAGACAGAGGCATCGACCTGCTGCGGGTCGGGCATTAGGCTTGGAGCGTGAGGCTATAGTCGAAGACAGAGAGCTGACTTGCTGAAATGCTTACTTCGCGACGTCCACGGAGACCCTGTCGGCCTGAACGATGTAGCGAACGTACCAGTTCGGGCCCATCGTCCAGTAGTCACCGAAGTTCTCTATACACGTCTGCAACGAGAGCATGTCCCTTCCTCCCTGGGGAGTGGTTACCCACGTCTCATCCGGCGTTATCTCTTTGAACCCCGTAACCTCGTAAGTGTAGGTAGTCCCGTTGACGTCGCCGAGGTAGATTACATCCCCCTCAGCGAGAAGCGGCAGATTGTAGAACTGATGGTCGCTCGCCGTGCCAGGCCACCCAAGCCTGTGCGCCGCAATGTAGGTGTTCGCGTTGTCCTGCCAGGGGAAGGCCGTATGGGGCAACTTGATGGCCCCATAATCCATCGCGGAATGGGCGCCAGAGTTGGTCACGTAGTTGTCGTAGAGCCCGAGTGCCGGGATGGACATCCACAGGTCGTTCGTGGGCGGCGTCGGTATCCCAGAGGACTTCTTCTGGTCAGGCCTCTGGGCCACCTGATGACTTGCAGCCTCTGTCTCATCCGCCTTCTGCGCGGCCTCGTTCTTCTCGGCCGCTGTCTTCTTGTCCTCTTCTTCTGAGGCCAGGAACTGCGCCCTTTCCTCCTTCTGCCCGCTTGCAGCCTCAGGGGCCTCGGCCACGCGCACAGAAGCCGCCCTCTCCACCGTGGCCCTCTCTACCCCACCGGAGGCGGCCGGTTGCTGGTCAAGGGAGCCCATCCCACTCAACAACATTACACCGAAGACCATAAGGGTAAGCGACAACAGCCCGAAGAACGCGGCCCACCTGCGTCGCCTCCTGAATTTGCGTCGATCAGATCTTTTGCCCATGTGCCCTCTCCGTTCCTCCCACCTGCGCAAAAGCTGTACACGAACCGCGTCGCTGTCGCTTCGCCGAACGAAACATGCGCGAGATTTTAGCAGCACTTTTCGCAAAGCGGTAGAGGAGTTAGTGAACATTTCTTAATGGTCGGCAAAGTTTCTCCGCCGATGGCGGTGAGCCTGGCTGGCCTTATACTCCGTGGGACGCTGGTGCCCTGGCCCTGGTCCGAGAGCCGAGATACGGTAGTATAAGTGTCGTTCCCGAGATCTTCCCCGACCCTGGCGTGGTCCGAAACGCCGGCCGGTTCGGGCTAGTGGCGGCGGTTCCCGGGGTCGGGACTGGTGAACGTTTCCAAGAATATAGAGAGGTTGGCGGTTGAACACGGAGACGGAGAGAACCAAGGGGACTCTGTCTGGGGAGTCGACTCTTGAAGCGCGAGGTTTGAAGAAGAGCTACTCGGGCTTCGAGGCGGTCAAGGGTGTCGACTTCAGGGTCTTCGGTGGAGAGTGTTTCGGTTTCCTCGGCCCTAACGGGGCTGGGAAGACGACGACAATGAAGATGATCTACGGGGCTGTAATACCGACGGGCGGAGAACTCGCCGTCGCCGGCCTCGACGTCTACCACCACGAGCGGGAGATCAAACGCCGCATCGGGGTCGTCCCCCAGGAGAACAACCTCGACGACGAGCTCAAGGTAGAGGAGAACCTGCTCATCTACGGCAGGTACTACGACCTTCCCAGCAAGCTAGTACTCAGGAGGGCGGAGGAGCTTCTCGACTTCATGCAGCTCTCCGAGAAGGCCGAAGCGACGGTCGAGCAGCTCTCTGGCGGGATGAAGCGGCGCTTGCTCATCGCCCGGGCCCTGCTAAACGACCCCGAGATCGTCGTCCTCGACGAGCCGACTACGGGGCTCGACCCGCAGGCGCGCCTGCTCGTCTGGGACCGGTTACGCGAGCTCACGGTAGAGGGCAAGACCCTCATCCTAACCACCCATTACATGGAGGAGGCTGCGCGGCTGTGCGACAGGCTCGTTATCATGGAAGGGGGTTTGATCATCGCCGAAGGAACTCCGGAGGCGCTGGTCCAAGAGCACGTCAGCCCGCAGGTCCTGGAGTTCAGGACGGACCACAGGTCTCTCGAAGAGCTCGTTCCCATTCTCGAGGCGGCATCAGACGCCGTCGAGCGTACAGGCGATGAGTCGATCCTCGCCTACACCGACGACGCTGATGCGCTCCTGGAGCGGGTGCGGGGCTCGGGGACGGAGATCGAGAACACGGTTTACCGCCAGGCAGGGCTGGAGGACGTCTTCCTGCGGCTCACGGGGAGGAGGTTGGTCGAATAGTGGGTACGATAAGGATACCCTCGGCGCGCGGGTCGTTCAGGGTGTGGCAGCGCAACATCACCATCTTTCGGAAGTACTGGAAGACCATCCTGTTCCCCAACTTCGTCGAACCGCTCATTTATCTGGCGGCCCTCGGGCTCGGGCTCGGGGCGTTTATCCAGCAGGGAGGCATCAACGGCCAGCCCTACGTCCAGTTCGTAGCGCCCGGTCTCCTGGCGAGCAACGCCATGTTCGCCGCCTCCTTCGAGAGCACGTTCAACACCTTCGTCAAGCTCAAGATAGACAAGATCTACGACGCCATAATAACCACGCCCATCAACGCAGAGGACGTGGTCGGCGGTGAGTATCTGTGGGCGGGGACGCGCGCGGCGCTCTACGGCACCGCGTTTCTCGCGACTATAGTGGTGCTGGGGATCGTATTCGGGCAGCCGCTCGTCACGTCGTGGTGGGCCCTGCTGTTGCCCTTGATGCTGCTCGTGATCGGCATCATGTTCAGCGTGATGGGCACGCTATTTACCAGCCTTATAGAACGCATAGACCTCTATGCTTACTACTTTACCCTGGTCGTGACGCCTCTCTTTCTGCTCTCTGGCGTCTTCTTCCCCGTAGACGACTTCCCCGCGCCAGTCCCGCAGGTCGCCTGGTTCACCCCGCTCTACCACGCGGTCAACGTGTGCAGGGAGCTCGCTACGGGACCTTCCGTTGGAGTACTCGTCGACGTGGCCTGGATCCTCGTGTTTACGGGAGTGCTGGCCCTGATCCCGGTTCAGATCATGCGCAGGCGGCTCATCGGCTGAGGGTCGGGACTCTGGTAGGATGGTCAGATGGAGGCCGAGCAGTTCACCGTACGTCTCGCCCGGCCTGATGATGACCAGGCTATCGCCGCCCTCGTCGTGGAAGGATTCCTGGACCAGTTCAGGCACGTCTTCGGCGGTAGGATGGACCGCTCCCTGAAGGTCATGGAGCGGTGGATCCGCCTGGAGCACACCTCAGGCGGGGTGACCTCCCTGGTGGTCGAAGGGTACGCAGATGGAGAGATCGCTGGCAGCATCGGTGTGAGGACCGAAGTCTCCAGAGAGGACATCCTCGCCCGCGGTCTGTGGAGGGCTCTCACCCGCAACCTCGGCCTTCCGCGGGCGGTCTGGGCGACGACGCTGCTCTCCTACCCGACATACTCCTCCATAGCTTCGGAGGCCTACATCGAGCGGCTGGTGATCTCCCCTTCCTTCCGGCGCCAGGGCATGGCGCGGCGCCTGCTATCAGCGGCGGAAGACCTCGCCAGGGACGCGGGTAAGAAGTCCGTCGGCCTGCACGTGACGGGCAACAACCTGGGCGCCCTGCGACTCTACGAGGCTGAGGGTTACGTGGAAGTCTCGCGGCAGAGATCCTTGATCGCCGCCTGGTTTATGGATATCCGCGAGTGGCTGTATCTGAAGAAGAAGCTCTAGAGCGCTCTGCTTTCGGCAGAGCGAGCAATCAGCATTTCATCAAGCTCCGCCTCCGCTTGTCAGGAGATCAACACGCCGGCTCTCTCTGATCGGCGGCGGCTGGCACTTCAAGGCCTCGTCCGAGGCTCGGGAAACCCTCCGAGTTATGTGCCTACGCGACAGGGCGTGGCCCCGGGCTGACGAAGCTGACTAGCTGGTATCGTCGTCCTGGCCGTCCGAAAGGCCATCCTGGCGCCGCTCGCGGGACCCGAATTCGCGCCGCGTCTCAGGCCAGTCGAAAAGGTCCTCAGGCAGTTCGGGCAAAAAACCTTCATCAGAGGGCTCACGCCTGGCCCGATCGCCCGAGGCCGGTTGCTCATCGACGGGGTCAGGGTGAGGCTGCTGCGGCCCGATTCTGGGGGGATACCTTCCTCCGTGTTTGCGCACTACCCTCGGCACGTTGTCACGTTCAGGCTCGAGCTCCGTGGGGCGTGGGCTGAGATCCACCGTATCGTCCGATGGGCCTGTGGCAGTGTACTCCTCCTCATCGCCACCTTCGTTCGTCTCCGCGACCGGGTGGATGTAATCCAGGTAGCGGGCGTCGCCCGTCAGGAAGGCGAGGATCTGGGCGTTGAACTCGGCTATACGCTCGACCATAGGCATGTGGCCGCACTCGTCTATAAGGCAGATCTCGGCCCTCTCCACGCCCTCTGCCCATACCCCCACCGATTGAGGGTCGACGATCTGATCCTCTTCCCCGGCGACGACGAGAATGGGGATCTTTATGATCCTGGCCTGCCTGGCGAGCCTGCCGCGGGAGATCTCACGCCTCGAGATGTTCAAGGTCTTGGAGACGGCGGCGGGCGTGGACCGGCCGGCGTCATCCACTATCCCTTCGCTGAGGTCGTCGGCGTCGGCGACGAAGGGCCGCATCCAGAGGCGGCGGACGGGACGTGCCACACGCCCCAGGGCGTAGACGATGGGACCGATTACGGGCACGGTGACGAGCCACAGCATGGTAGGAAGGTCGATCTGGTCCTCGTCGGCAGGAGCAGAGATGACGACGAGGCGTCCGACGACGTCGGGATGATCGGCCGCGAGCTTTACGGCCATGGCCCCGCCGAGGTCGTGGCCTATGACGTTGGCGTGGGTCAGGCCGAAGTGGGCGCAGAAAGCGTAGAGAAGCCTGCTCCCGTTTCGTATCCCGTATCCGGAGAGTGGCTTGTCCGACTCCCCGAAACCGGGCAGGTCGAGGGTATACACGGTGAAGCGCTGCGCCAGCCGCCCTGCGAGTTGCTCCCAGATTCTGGACGAGGATAACCATCCGTGTACGAGTACGACCGCCGGCCCCCCGCCGATGACGTCATAGCGGATCCAGACCCCTTCGAGCTCCAGGTACTCCGTGTCACGGGCGCTCTCTACCTCCCTGGCGTCACGCCCGAGCACGATGGAGGCAGCGAGGATCATAGCTACCACAACAAACAAGACTATCAATGTGATGCCCACGGAGGCCATGATAGCGCAAAAACGCGCCAACAGGATACAGGCACCATGCGCCCAACGCATCCTACCTCGGCGTGGGCGGCCCTCCCCCTACATCGACCTCACGAACCACGAATCGGTGCCGCAGAGCCAGACCTCGCGTAGCCTGAGACGTCGCATTCCCGGTCAGCCGATCCTTTCGCGCCTGTCGTGACCGTAGAGACATTCCAGTTGCGAGCGAAGGACAGTACGGTCGTAGAGACCCGCTTGACAGTCGATGCAGAAGAGCACTTCCTCAGGGCGGCCAGGGTGCAGGTCGTTTTCCATCATGAAATCGAGGAGCTCCCTGTACTCTTCGCCGACCTGATCCACGAACTCCGAGAATGAGATGCGGCCAGTGATCAAACGCTCGCACGCTTCGTAGGGATCCAGCTTGCCCAGACGACGGTTGGTGTGCCTCACGATGAGCCCAGGGGTGATGTCCCCCAGTCCCATTCCCTCCTTCATCACCAAGACGGTCCCTTTCTAGCCCCCGGAGGGGTCGTTCCCCGTTTTCCTGACACCCCTCAGACCGCCGGCACCCCATCCGCAGGCGATCCGTGCAGTCTACGTTCGGGCGCGCGTTTTGTAAAGAGTCTCGCCGAGAGGGGGCACTCCGAACGATATACTCCCGGAAGATGACGGGTGTAGCGAAGGAGACAGGGACATGCCAGAACGAAGCTCTCGTGGATGGCTCGTAGCGTGAGCGTCCGGCGCAGTGCGCGCGTGGTCGTCCTCGGCGCCGGGTTCGCGGGAGCCTCCCTGCTCAGGCACCTCCCTCCGGCCCTGCGAAGACCCGGCGAGGCCCTGCTGATAGACCGCAGGGAGAAGTACACCTTCGTGCCCTTGATCCACGAGGTCGCAGTCGGTCGCTTGCATCCGAGGACCGTAAGCTCACCCATCGCCCCGATCTGCGCCGGGGCTTGCAAGTTCCTCCACTCGGAAGTCTCGGGTATAGACCTCACCCGGAAGATCCTCGAAACCCCGGAAGGCCCCGTCGGCTACGAGTATCTTGTCCTCAGCCCTGGCAGCGTCGCTGCCGAGCCGGGACCGCTGCTGCAGGATTATTTCCACTCCTTCTGGAGTCTGGAAGATGCGCTAAGCCTGCGCGGCGCACTTGGCGATGCCTGGCGCCGTGCCACCAGCCCAGGCCCTCAGCCGCCACAGGGCATCCTGACCGTGGCCATCGTTGGCGGTGGGGCGACGGGCGTGGAGGTCGCCGCCGAGGTGGCGGCCCTCTTCGACTATCTTGGTAAACGTTCCCATCGCAGGCCGTTCGAAAAGCCGCGGGTCGTGCTGCTCGAGGCTACGCACCGGCTGATAGATTGGCTAGACCCCTACTTCGACAGCGTCGCGAGGAAGACGCTCTCTGGCCTCGGCGTCGAGGTGCGCCTGAACACCCCCGTAGAGATGGCGAGCGTCGAGGGCGTCCTCGCCGGTGAAGACTGGCTGAAGGCGAGCACCCGAATCTGGACGGCCGGCGTCGAGGCCTCACCCCTGGTGCGAGGTTTGCCAGGGGAGCACGACGGGGCAGGCCGCTCGCACGTGGGCGAGCACCTTACCTTGCCGGATCATCCCGAGGTCTACGTGCTCGGTGACGCCGGGGTATACACCGATCCGCGCATCGGTCCCCTGCCCCCCACAGCCTCCGTCGCCGTGCAACAGGGGCCTTGGGTGGCACGCGACCTCAAGCGCCGGTTGCGTGGCGCAGAGAGTAAGCGCGGCAGGCCGCCTTTCCGCTTCTTCGACCGGGGCTACGTCGTGAGCCTCGGCCCAGAGAGCGCCGTGGCTGACGCCGTCGGCCTCAGGCTGCGGGGCCCTGCGGCACAGGCGCTCTACAGAAGCGTCCTCCTCTACTACATGAAGAGCCGGCGCGACAGGATACTCACCGGCGCAGACTGGGCGATGGAGCGGACTCTCGGACGGATCGGCTTCGGTAGCCAAAGGCCATCAGCCGTTAGCAAGGCCAATGATGTTCTGTGACGCAACCCACTGATGCGCGCTCTTGGAGGGGCGGAGATCCTACCGTAGTGGATTCCCGCTTGCGCGAGAATGACGGGCAGGTTTCTGCTCCCGCATCGGCGTCAGATGGCGCTCCACTATCTCTGGCACGTCCTCGGACGTTACGCGGGTATACCAGACGTCATCAGGGTAGATGAAGACGACGGGACCTTCCTCGTGACGGCGGGTGCAGACATTTCGGAGGACGGCGGATGGCGGCATGCCGCGCAGTTTCACCTCTTCCTCGAACATCTCGAGCACTTCGCCGCCCCCCTTCGCGCCGCAGCGTCCCTCGCCCGGCGTGGCGCAAACGAAGATCTGGCACAACTTCCTCATGCCCAGATTCTATGCTGCAGCCAGGAGAAGTCCAGACGCGGTGGCCCCTAGAAGCTGGTAGCCGTCAGGCCAGTCTCAGTCTCAGCGCGCTCCTGGATGCGCCTGGCCGAGCCCGTCTCCCTGGCCTTGTTGGCGACCGCTTCCGCGACGGCGGGGGCGACCCGCTCGTCGAAGACGGAAGGGATGATGTAGTCCTCCGAGAGGTCCTCTGGAGGGATCACGCCTGCTATCGCCTCGGCCGCTGCGAGCTTCATCGGCTCGTCTATCTCACGGGCCCTGACATCGAGGGCGCCCCTGAAGATACCGGGGAAGCAGAGCACGTTGTTGATCTGGTTCGGGTAGTCGCTGCGGCCTGTTGCGATGATC
>DASSCV010000195.1:0-2008 GCA_035697505.1 Rubrobacter sp. | reverse complement strand
CATGCCCGAGGACTCTCACTCCCTCTACGGCAAGGTCTCACAAGCCAAGCCGTTGCCGTCTTCATCGAGTCCGTAGGGGTCTCCTGGCGCGAGGTAGAGTTGGGCCTCTTCCTGGCTCTCGAAATCATCGCAGTCGTAGTCGCGTGCCGGGGCCGCGGATGTGGTGGCCTCGGACGGCTCCGTGGTCTCGGGGACGGTCGAAGGTGGCTGGGTGCGTTCCGGGGCTTTCTTCTCAGGTTCGGGGGCTTTCGGCTCAGGCGACTCATCAGGTCCTATAACGGCTATGATGTCAGAGACCAGGTCGTCGCGCATCACGAGCTTCCACTCTCCGTCCACCTCGACCATCTCCTGTGTTACGGAAGGGTTGATCTCCGGGTCCGCCACGATGTCGCCGTCCGCATCGTAGAACGTACGCGTCATCTGGAAGACCGCCCGACCAGAGCCCTCCGAAAGTAGCGTGAGGTTGTCGAGGCTCACATACCTTTTGCCCCATAGAGGCTCGTAGAATGACAGCCACTCGCCGAGTGTGATGTTCTGGACGGAGGCCGGATCGAACATCTCGTAGGCCTCCTCGTAGGCCTGTTCGTTGAAATAGAGGTGGTACACCCGCAGGTAATCGTCGGGTGGTACATTCTCCATGTCCCTTTCCAGCAGATTGATGCGTGCCTGGCGACCCGAAGCCTCTATCTCGAGCGTCGCGGGGATGATGCCGTTGGGGACCTCGAAGAACATCGTGGAGGCATTTATCTGGGCCGTTCCGAGCTCCATGCCGTCGGTGCCGCCGGAAGGAGGCTCGATAGACTTGTCCTGCCTGTAGGAATTGCCCTGGTCATCGAGAAGCGTCGCCTTTGCCCCCGTGGTCAATGGTGACCCGGAGATGTTCTTCACTAGATAGTCTATGGCCACGTACTCGCTCGAGATATTGCCCCGCGTTACGGGTCTCTTCCCTGGCCCTGACATGGCGTAGACGCGGTCTTTGGCCCGCACCTCGAAGATCCGGAAACGCAGGTCCCCGGCCTCCACACCGTCGCCGATCCCTCCGTCGGTTTCCGTTTGTCTCGGTGCAAGATCCATGGTGCGCTGTTTGGATGCACCGGCGATCACATCCCCCTCTCTGCTCTTCCCCTCGTCTCCAGAGGAGCAAGCCGAACCCACCAGCAAGGCTGCAAGCACAGCCGCGAGAGTCAGAATCTTACCGGTGCAAGGCCCCGGTCCAACCCTGCCAGAGAGGGTGCCGGCGCAAGCAGGACGCCCTACGAAACCACCTCCGCCATGACCTCCTCGGAGATATCGAAGTTCGCGTAGACTTCCTGCACGTCGTCGTTCTCTTCGAGGGCGTCGATCAGGCGCAGCGTCTGCCTCGCCGTCCCCGCATCGAGGTCGATGCTGTTCTGGGGCTCCATGGTAATCTCAGCGTTCTCGTACGGGATATCCGCCTCGCTGAGGGCCTCTCTGACGGCCGAGAAATCTTCCGGGGCCGTCACGACCCTGTAATCGTTCTCCTGCTCCTCGACGTCTTCGGCCCCGGCTTCGAGGGCCACCTCCATCAACGTGTCTTCGTCTGTGGCGTCCCTGGGGACCAGGATGACGCCCTTCCTCTCGAACAGGTAGGAGACCGAGCCGCTCGTGCCCAGCTTGCCACCGTTCTTGGAGAAGAGGTAGCGCACGTCGGAGGCGGCCCTGTTGCGGTTGTCAGTAAGCACGTCGACTAGGACGGCGACCCCACCTGGCGCGTAGCCCTCGTAGGTGATCCGCTCGTAGGCGTCGGCGTCGGCGCCGGCGCCGGTACCCTTGTCGATGGCGCGCTGGATGTTGTCGTTGGGCATGTTGGCATCCTTCGCCTTTTGTACGGCGAGCCCGAGCGCGGGGTTCATCTCGGCGTCCCCGCCGCCCTCGCGCGCCGCGACGCTGATAGCCTTGGACAACTTCCCGAAGAGCGCCCCGCGCTTGGCGTCGGCGGCGCCTTTCTTACGCTTGATCGTCGACCATTTACTGTGACCGCTCATAT
>DASSCV010000194.1:0-5314 GCA_035697505.1 Rubrobacter sp. | reverse complement strand
TCGCCCTTTTTCAGAGCCCGGTTGCTCCTACCGATCCACCGTCTGACCTCCCGGCTTATGTGCCAACTTGCGTTGTCCCAGATCAACACCAACACCTTCTTGCTGATGGCGGCCAGCTTCTGGCAGCACCACTCCAAAAAGCGCGTGGTTATAGCGCTCACCGGACGACCGTCCACAAAGCGCAACCACGCATCTTTGAGCTCGGGTATGTACAGCCCGTAGCAAGAGATGGCCTTCGGGTCGGGGTCGTCCTTTTCGAGCGACTGCTCTACAAGACGAAGCGGCTCGCCAGCTTCGCCAAAGCTGTGCAAGTTCGGCTGCCTCACTCTGCTCCACCAGCACTCGTCCTCAAAGCCGACCACCCAATCGACCTTATCCTCGGCCAGGTGCATCAGTCGGTCGCGCCGCCTTTTTTTCTTTCGTACAGGGGGTCCGGAGAGGTAATCCAGTGCTTGGCTCTTTGCCAGCGGACCCCCATCCGCGAAAGCGTCGCTCGGACAGTCTCCCCGCTAATGCGCTCCTTTGTTTGTGAGTCCCTCCTCAAAACTCACCTCCGCGGCCATCTCCATCGTCCACAGGCTGCTTGGCTTGCCGAACTCCCTGGGGCTCCTGTGAAGCATCTGGCGCAAAGCCTCGGCCCCCTCCTCGTCGAAGGACCGATTGACGGTGTGCGGGCGGTTAGAACCTCTTCGCAGCGCCTCTTGGAGGCCCTCCTGGTTGACCTTGTGGATGGCATTGCGTGCGGTTTGCGGATTGCAGCCAAGATTGTGGGCGATCTGATAGGCGTTTTGTCCATCGGCGCTGGCAAGCAAGATCTGGCAACGACGTAAAGTGAAGGCATCCGGCAAACGCAATCCCGCCTCCAGGGTTTTGCGCTCGGCGTCACTCAAAGGACGCACGTAGATTGGTGGTTTCATAGTGTGCAGGATAATCATTGACTACCCACTTGTCTGGAGCTGCACTAGGTTCCGTTCGAACGTCGAGAAGTAAAGCAGCGTCAGGAGGCCCACCTGCTTGCCCAGCGGGGTGGGAGTGATGGCTATGGCCTTCGGCATCATCTCGACCAGGTTCCGGTCGCACCGCTCGTCGAAGTCGCCCAAAAGGCCGTAGCAGAGGTCGTGCTCTCGGCAGACTAGGTCTACCGCGTCTACGGGCGGAGTCTGGAAGGTCGGGTCGCCGTGTCCAACTCCGCAGTAGTTGCCGTAAACCGGAAGGCTCAACGGCTTCCGGGCATTGCGGGTGCCCGGTGGATCGCTCTTGGCCACGCGTAGTTTCCCTTCTTGGTACGCCTTCTTGCCTACCAGCTTCAAGGGGAGGCTAAACATCTTTTTGCGCATGCCGAGATGTGTCCCGAACTTCCGAGAATACACCTTCCACACACTAGGGTGCATGAGGTGGTGAGACGAATCGGCCTTCTCCTACCGGTTGATCTCGACGAGCAACACCCACGCCTCAAATAAACCCACCAGGATCGAGAAGACCATGCCCGCCACAAGCCAGTATAGACCTCCCAACCCGCCTACCAGCACGGCGATGCCTGCCACCACCAACGGTAGCGTAGCGATCTGACCCAGTGCCACGCGCAGCACGAAGACTCGCCGGAGGTCTGACCTCATGGTCCCCCAGCTCCTAAGCCTAAGCAGCTGGATACCAACGACACACCCCCAGGTGCTGAGCCCAACCGCGAGCACCTCTGCGCCGACCATCATCGGACCCTGCCCCGGTACCAGCAGCAAGACCGATGCCGTGAGCACGCCAACTAACAGGATCAGGGCTTCCGCGGCGCGCCCAGGCAAGCCGGAGCCCGGATCGGAGACGATCTCCTGCAGGTTGATGGAGACCGCTACGAACACCAAACCGGTGAGGACCCCCGCGGCCCCAGCTTGGGCCAGAAGGAAGTCGTGCCATTGATCCATCTAGCTCTCCTCTTCGTGGTGCTGGCGGTCAGGGAAGTGTAAGCATACGTGGCGCAGGGTGCATGGCTCCATCGCTAGGGCTTCCGAGGATACTGTACATACCGAAGGTCACACCACGCTTGTTCTAGTCACTAGGTTGAATCGATCGATGGAGAGAAGTGCTCCGTGTCAACATCGAGGACCAGGCGGCCGAAGGGGACAAGGTGATAAGCCGCCTCACCATGAGGCGCATCCACGATCGAGGGGAGTTTCTGGGCGTAGCGCCTAGCGGGATGGAGATCAAGACGAGTGCTATCGTCATCCACCGCATAGAGGGGGGCAAGATCGTCGAGGAGTGGAGCGAAAGTACGGGTGCTTTGGAGACGACGCGCCAGCGCCTGGAGCAAGAGATAATCGAGCGAGAGCGCGTCGAACAGGAGCTACAGGTGGCGCGGCGCATCCAGCATGCCTCCCTGCCCAAGGAGGTGCCCGCCCTAGAGGGCTTGCAGATCGCTCCCTACTACCGGCCGGGGGTAGGGAGGTGGGAGGTGACTTCTACGAGTTCTTCGAGCTAGACGACGGGCGGGTGGGCATTGTCGTGGGGGACGCAACGGGCCACGGCGTGCCTACGGCCCTGGTTATGGCCAGCGCCCGCAGCATGCTACGTGCCATCGCCCAAGGCTCCGACTCTCCTGGGGATGTATTGAGAAGGGTCAACGAGCCGCCGGCCACCGACATCCCACCCAACATGTTCGTCACCTGTTTCTACGCCATCCTCGACCCCGAGAGCGGCCGCCTCTCCTACGTCAAAGCGGGCCACGACTTGCCTTACCTGCACCGCAATAATGGTGAGGCCGAGGAGTTGAGGGCCACAGGGATGCCACTAGGACTCATGCAGGCATGGGCTACGAAGAGAAGCAGACCATCCTCGAAGCTGGCGAAGCGACCCTCTTCTACAGCGACGTACTGGTAGAGGCCCGCGACCCCAAGGGTGAGATGTTCGGCTTCCCTAGGCTTAGGGCACTCGTCGCCGAGCACGCTGCTGAGGAGAGCTCTTTGGGAGACTTCCTCGTGGAGGAGCTCTACTCCTTCGTAGGGGAAGGCTGGGATCAGGAGGACGACATAACCCTCCTTACGCTGAAGCGTTCCGCATCCCTAAGCTGAACTTCTTAGAACTCCGTCAAGGCGACGTTCACACGCAATGCCCGTTGCCCCGCTCCTTTGGGCTAGGAGTACACTTGCGCCAACGCTCTTGCGCCCGGTTATTATGTAATGGTCGAAGAAGGAGCAGACCATGAGCGAACGCGACTACCTGGCCAAGGAGGAGGCTTTGAGGAGGCTCTCCGAACCTGAGGGTGACCATGAGCTGCACCGCACCTTGGAGCGCATGAGGGTCCATCACCCGCACCTCTGGGAGGTGCTCCACCGGGTGCACCTAGCTCACGACGCCGATCCCTCGAAGCTGGAGGAGTGGCGAAGGGCGCCGAAGGGTAGCCAGGAGGACATCTGGGCCGAGCACTATGACAAGGCTATGGGCGTCTTGCAGATGTCGCTCCAGTAGCTTCAGGAAGTCGGGATAATCCCCCAGTGCAGCCGGTCTCCGCTAGGAACGCCTATAGGTATTGGATCGGAGCAATGCGAGGTGCGGATTTCCGAGAATCTACTTTCTTCGAGTTTCGGTTGATAAGGGCAGCAGTCTCGCCTGGCTTTAGAACGGGTCAATAGCAGGTAACAACTAAAGACGCCGGACGGGGTTCTAATGGAGGGGGTACCGTCCGGCGTCGTGTATCTGCTTTGTCTCGTTCCCCAGATGGGGGACGGTTAAACACAGTTGCTACTTCCTAGTACTAGTTTGCGGTGCGAAATAGGCCGGTCCTGTAGGATTCTTATGCCCAAAAAGCCCACAGAACCGGAGCCAACCATCATGATAGTCGATCGCTACGACCCCGTGAACCTCTTCGAGTTGGTCCCCAAGCTCGATCTCGAGTTCGAGCCGGAGCTTGCCCACCTCGATCGACTGCTCGATGACGACGAACTCTTCAGCCTCGTGAAAGCCGACCTTCTAAAACGCTATCCCAACTCAGGAAGGCTCGGGCGACACTCCACGCCCGTCGAGGTCGTGTTAAGGATGCTGGTGCTCAAGCGTCCGTACAACTTCAGCTACGAGCAGACCGAGCGATTCGTCAACGACTCGATCGTCTTGAGGCAGTTCACGAGACTCTACCTGGAGCGTGTCCCCGACGACACTACCCTTATCCGCTGGGCGAACGCGATCGGTTCACAGACGGTCCGTACCCTCAACGACCGCGCGGTGGAGCTGGCCCATTGCCTGAAGGCTACCCGCGGAAGGAAGCTGAGGATCGACGGCACGGTGGTCGAGACCAACATCCATCATCCCACCGACAGCGCCCTGCTTGGCGATGGAGTTCGAGTCATCAGCCGACTCTTGAGACGAGCGAGAAAGGCGCTCTCAACCGAACAGACCGAGGCGTTGGGCAAGGAGGTCTTCCGCACCCGCAACCGCAGCGTTAGGCGAGTGGCTCAAAGGCTGCACAGGATCGCCCGGCGCAAGGGCGAGCAAGCCAAAGAGGATCTCAAAGCGGCTTACCAGAAGCTGATCGCGATCACCCAGGCAAGCTGCGCCGGGGCCGAGAGAGTCGTCGAGGCATTGAGGTCGCACGCCGCCGGGAAAAGCGGAGGGTTGATGGAGAAGTTCGAGCACTTCCTGCCTTTGGTAGAGCAGGGGATCGAGCAGGCGGACCGTCGCGTCCTGCGTGGGGAGCGCCTACCGGCCACCGAGAAGCTCCTTAGCCTCTTCGAGGAGCACACTCGGATCATCACCCGCCACAAGCCGGGCAAGCCCAGGGAGTTCGGACGCAAGATAGTACTCGACGAGGTAGAGGGGGGCATCATCAGTCGTTACGAGGTTCTCCCGGAGAGCGCCTCGGAGCGCTCCGAGCTTAGCGCGAGCCTGAAGGCGCACCAGCAGCGCTTCGGGCGGGCACCTTATCTGTTGGCCGGCGACCGGGGTCTCTACTCGGTCGAGAACGAGCGACTGGCCCATCAGGCGGGGGTGGAGCGGGTGGTCTTGCCCAAGAGTGGAAAGCTCTCCGAGAAGAGAAGGCACTACGAGAAACACAGATGGTTCCGCAGGGGCTTCCGCTTTAGGGCGGGGATCGAGGGTCGCATCAGCGTGCTCGGGCGTGCCTTCGGGCTGGATGTATGCCTCGATCACGGAGAAGAAGGGATGGAGAGATGGGTAGGATGGGGCATACTGGTGCACAACTTGAGGCAGATATCCCGGACGCAGGCAGCGCGGCGGGCCGCATGAGTACGAAGGAGTCTGAAGGCGCTGCTTGAAGCGCTTTCCGGGAGTTTTGCCCATGGATATGGGCATTTCGCACCAAGAACTAGTACTA
>DASSCV010000193.1:0-14768 GCA_035697505.1 Rubrobacter sp. | reverse complement strand
ATTTTGGTTACCTCTTCCAGGGTTACTTCAGCCATCCCACTTCCTCCTTCCGTTTACCCGAACAGCTCCCGTCGTCCAGGATTCCCTCGTTGCCTCTCGGGCTCTTCTACCCCTGTACCTGGCTACATTCTACCTAATGCCGGCGCCTCCCGTGCAAGCCGTATTTCTCCTTGACCCCGAGCAGGCGCTCGACCGAGTTCCTGATCCTCGCACTCGGGATCTCCCCTGACTCCACGGCGGCCACCACGGCATGGTAAGCGTCGGCTTGCTGCTGCTGCGGGCTCGAGACTATGAGCAGTTCAACCCCCGCCTCGAACGGTCTGTGCGCCTGTATCTGGGGTCTGCCTTCAGTCACGGTGCCTCCAGTTCACCGCTGAGAGCGCAAGAAGTCTCGGTTATGCTGTATGGAGCGTGATCGAGTTATTCTACGAAGCCGGCACCCTCGTCGCGACCGGGGCTTCCTCCGGGCTACCCGAGCCTTTCGTCTGGGACGGGAGGACCCGCCAGTGGCGGGCTCCCGCAAGCGCCTACCGCGAGTTGGTTCTGAGCTTGCGGGCCGAGGACGTACCGCATGTGGACAGAGCCTCGGCATTCGAAAAGGTCCCGCTGGAGTCCCGCGTTGCCATGGAGCCCCGCCCTTACCAGAAGGAGGCTCTCGGCGCCTGGCGGAGGGGTGGTCTCAGGGGCGTGGTCGTCCTGCCTACCGGTGCTGGGAAGACGGCCGTGGCCGTAAGCGCGATGGAGCGCGTCGGGCGGAGCACGCTCGTCGTCGTTCCGACCCTCGCGCTCCTGAAGCAATGGTACTCCGTTTTGCAAGATGCCTTCGGTGGCTCGGTCACCATCGGGCTGCTCGGCGGCGGCTACCACGAGATAACGCCCATCACGGTGACCACTTACGACTCGGCCTACATCCACGCCGAGCGCTACGGGGACCGCTTCGCGCTCGTCGTCTACGACGAGGTGCATCACTTGCCTGCCCCGAAGAACGCGATCATCGCGAAGATGCTCCTCGCGCCCTACTCCCTCGGTCTCACAGCCACGCCGGAGAGGCCCGACGGCGGGCACCGGCTGCTCCCCGAGCTCGTGGGGCCCGTCGTCTACCGCCGCTCGCCCGAGGATCTCGCCGGGACTTACCTAGCCCCCTTCGAGCTGGTGCGCATACCCATAGAGCTCACGGCCCAGGAACGCTTCGATTATGCCCAGGCCGAGGCCGTCTACAGGGACTTCCTGGAGAAGCACCGTCTACCGATGCGCTCGCCCGAGGACTGGCAGCGCTTTATCATGGTCGCCTCCACGAGCCATTCGGGGGGGAGGGAGGCGCTGCTCGCGGCGCGGCAGCGGCGTGAGATCAGGGAGGGAGCGATGCGGAAGGGCGCGACGCTGGAGACGCTCCTCAGGAGACACTGGGACGACCGCGTCATCGTCTTTGCCAAGAGCGTCGATGAGGTCTATGCACTCAGCAGAAGGTTCCTCATACCAGGCGTAACTTACGAGACGCCAGCCCGCGAACGCAAGGAGACACTGGACCGCTTTCGGGACGGCCGCTACAGGGCCGTTATAGCCTCTGACGTCCTGAACGAAGGGGTCGACGTTCCCGACGCCGGGGTCGCCATCATACTCGCCGGCAGCGCTTCCCGTCGCGAATACGTCCAACGTCTTGGCCGTATCCTCCGCCCAAGAGAAGGCAAACGGGCAATCCTCTACGAGCTCGTCACGGCCCAGACCGGCGAAGAGTTCACGGCCCGCCGCCGCAAGGAGGCCGTCCTCTAATGCTGCGCAGCGAGCACGTCATGGCCCGCCTGTACCGCGGCAGGCTTGTCCCACACAGGCTCTCGCCGGACGATCGGCACGCCCTCGCTGCCGCAGTGGAACTCTGCGACATCTACGACGCCCACGTCGGACTAACCAGATCCCGCCTGGAGAGGGAGCTGACGGTACGGGAGGAGAGTCTCGGTCCAGGCCTCGACCCCCGCAGAGGGTTCAAGATCGTACGCGCCCTCTCGAAGCTTCTTGAGGAGCGGGCGAGTTGGATTGCTCCGACCGAGGCCGACCCTTACACGCTTCGCACCCGGCTCTTCGAGCTCGCTGCGGCCCTGCCCGAACCACCGGCTGCGGAGCCGGGTCTGCTGGAGGTTCCGACACGCGGGGACGTGCTCTCGCAGGTCGCAGTAGAGACCGGGGTCGAAGACCCGGCCGCCTCGATGTACGCGGACAGGCAGGGTGCCCAACTACTCGGCGACTTCGACCGGCCCTCGCCGGGAGATCTCGTCCGTCGCTACAACGTCGCCCAGGTACAGGGGGTGCTCTATTCGGCGCGGGATCTCGTCGTCGAACTTGGTAAAGATGCAGACGCGAGGCTCGTGTTCCATTACGTAAAACTCCTTGGTTTGATCTACGACCTCGAACCGCTGGCCCAAGGCCACAGGCTCCACCTCGACGGCCCGCTCTCGATCTTCGGTGGCACCCGCAAGTACGGGCTGCGCCTGGCGAAGTTCCTCCCCGGCCTACTGATGACGTCCCCCTGGAAACTGTCGGCAAACGTAGAGTGGAAGGGCAGGGACACAGTTCTCGAGCTGGATTCAGAGACGTCAGGACTGGAGAGTCACTACCTGGGGCCGAAGGACGAGCGCGAGGCCGACGATATCCGCGGGGCGTTCGTCCGGGCCTGGGAACGCGCGAAGGATACGGGCGGCTGGGAACTCGAACGGGGAGGCGATGTGCTGCCCTTCCCCGAGCGGAGAGCGGCGCTCGTCCCAGACTTTACACTGCGCCACACGGACACCGGGGAGGTGGTCCAACTCGAGATCCTCGGATTCTGGTCCGAGCGCAACCTCGTCGAGCGCGTGGGCCTGCTCAGGGAGGCCGGGAAGCAGGGCCACCGCGTGCTCGTCGCCGCCTCAGAGAGGCTCGGTGCCTCGCAGGAGGCCCTCTCAGGAGCCGTGGAAGGAGGCGTCGTGCCTTTCAAGGACCGGCTCCCGGCGAAGGCCGTACTCGCGGCGCTGCAGTAACGCGACCAATATAATCCTTTGTATGAAGCAGAGTTTGGGATCCCTGATCGCGCTGACCCTGGGGTGCACCGTGGCTGCCACGATCTTCGGGTTCGGGTCGGAGATCTTCTCCTGGAGAAGCGTCTACGAAGGTCTTGGCCGCGAGGAGCTGATCCAGGCGACGCGCCTGTTCGTCTTCATCGCACTCGGGGTCCTGCTCGCGTTCCTTGGTGGGTGGCCCGGGGTTCTTGCCGCCATCCTTATGGCCACGGCGGCCACGTCAGCCGAGTGGGTGCTCTTTCCCTTAGCCTACGCGTGGGCGGCCGTCGACGACCCCGCAGGCTACGCCGACAAGTTCGGGAGCGTCGGGCGTCCCTCTTACGTCGACTGGACAACCTTCGACATTCTCGGGGTTGGGATCTCCGCCGCCCTGGCGCAAGGCCTTCGAATTATGGCCAACGTCAACCCCAGGGGTCTCTAGGCCGCACGACCTCGAGCTCCTCATCCTCGTCGAAGTCGAGCAGGTAGACTTCGCCCAGGGCGTTGAAATCGTAGCGTGAGCGCGGCAGAACTCCCTCGACGGAGTCCTCGACCTCGACGCCGGTCACGAGCCTGCCCCTTCCCATGCACCGCCTGCACTCCGCAGGGCGCCAGGAGGCGCCGTCGTCCCCCCGCCCTTCGCAGTTGGGGCACTCCCGGAAGGCCGTGTACCGGATCGTTATCGTCCTCATGCTCCTGATACTGCCGTCCTACCGCCAACGCTGCTGGTAGGAGATCTGCTCCTCTGTCAGGGTCTCGGGTTCTACGCCGAGGGCGGCCAGCTTGGCGCGGGCGACGAGGTCGTCTATGGCCTCGGGGACAGGTTGGATGCCAGGCGCCATTTCCGCTGCGTGGGTAGCGAGGTGGTGTGCAGCGAGCGCCTGCACCGCGAAGGTTAGGTCCATGATCTCGACCGGATGCCCGTCTGCGGCGGCGATATTGACCAGCCGCCCGCGGGCCAGGACGTGCAGCCGCCTTCCATCAGGGAGCTCGTATTCGGTAATGTTGCGCCGAACCTCGCGTGAACCCGCAGCCGTCTCGCGCAGGGCGGCGAGATCGAACTCGTGGTCGTAGTGTCCGGCGTTCGCGAGAAGCGCGCCATCCTTCATCCGCGCGAAGTGCTCTATTCCGAGCACCTTGAGGTTGCCCGTGCCCGTCAGGAACACGTCCCCCACTTCAGCAGCCTGAAGCGAGTTCATCACCTCGTAGCCTTCGGAGTATGCCTCCAGCAACTTCACGGGGTCAGGCTCGCACACGATGACGCG
The DNA here is from genome assembly GCA_035697505.1 of Rubrobacter sp. Classification (GTDB taxonomy): domain Bacteria; phylum Actinomycetota; class Rubrobacteria; order Rubrobacterales; family Rubrobacteraceae; genus Rubrobacter_D. The sequence goes on along the minus strand of DASSCV010000193.1, from coordinate 10,477 downwards.
GGCGCCCATACCGTCGGCGTACTTTGCGAGGCCGCGCCCCACCCAGCCGAAGCCCATAACCACGACCGCCTTGCCCGAGATGAAGAGGTTGGTATTCGAGAGCAAGGCGACGATGGAGGAGTGGCCCGTACCATAGCGGTTGTCGAAGAGGTGCTTCATCTTGGCGTCATTAACGGCCAGAACAGGGAAGGGTAGTACCTCCTCGGCAGTCATGGCTCTTAGCTTCAGTACGCCTGTGGTTGTCTCCTCGGAGGCTCCAAGAACGTTGCCAACCAGTTCGGGGTGGTGTTCGATCAGACGTCCCACGAGCTCGGCGCCGTCGTCGACGATCAGGTCGGGCCCGGTCTCGAGTGTCTTGTGCAGGTAGCCCTCGAAATCCTCCTCGGAAGGGTCGTGGGTGGCGAAGACCCTCACGCCCCGCTCGGCGAGCGCCGCGCAAACGTCATCCTGGGTGGAGAGCGGGTTGCTCCCTGAGACGGTGACCTCCGCCCCGGCTTCAGACAGGAGCAATGCCAGATACGCCGTCTTCGCCTCCAGGTGGATGGTCATCGCGACCTTGCGCCCGCGCAGCGAACCATCGGCGAGTTGCTCGCCCGCGATCTTGTTCAAAACCGGCGCGTGCTGGGCGACCCAGTCGATCTTGCGGTGGCCCTCAGGGGCGAGGGAAGGGTCTTTGACGAGCGATTCACCGATCATGTTTCTCCTACTCTATATACTGTTCTACAGGCCGGACTCAGCCTTACCCTGGTGGCGACAAGTTTACAATCAGGGCAAAATGAATGCTCTCGTGTCGATCTCTACATTAGAATCTCACAATCGACGAGAAGCACAGATACAGGATCACGGCCGCCTGGGTAAGCTACGTGACTATCCAGGTGATCTGGCTGCTCTGCATCTTCGTCACGCCCCCTGCCTTGAAGCTCTATCCTTCGAAGCTCTGGGCCCTGCCATTTTGCCTGGTCACGGTCGCCAACGGGCTGCACATGATCCTCTTCCGCTACGAGTACAACGCTGTACTAAGGCGCGCGATGCGTATCCTCCCCTACGCCCAGTACCTCACACCCCTGCGAGAAGAGCCCAGGTACTTCCTGCCGCTCGGCACCGCCTACACGCTTTTCGGCGTGGCTTCCATCGTGCTGCTCATGGCAGCGTGAGGATCGGAGACCGATTTATCTAGCACTTCAGCCAGCGTGCCTGGCCGGTCCGTCATGATCACATCGACCCCGAGGTCGAGCAGACGGCGCATCTCGTCCGCGTCGTTTATGGTCCACGCGTCCACCCTCACGCCCCTTGCATGCGCCGCCCTGACGAAGCGCGGGGTCACCACCAATATTCCTCTGTGCCTGAGGGGAACCTGCAGCGCGTCGTAGGCCGGGCGCACGAGACGCTCCAGACGGAGCCTGCTCAGAACGTAGAAAAGCCCTATCTCCCACTTCGACCCCCCCGTGGAGACGTGGCCGCCCGAGACCTTACGGAACCGCTTCACGGTCGCGTGGGGGGTCGAGACCACGATGGCACGCCTCAAGGCGTTCGCCTCGCGCAAGACCCCGAAGACCGTCTCCTCGATACCAGGAGTACCGGCCTTTATGTCGATGTTGACCGCGACGCCGGGGAACTCCTCGAGGACCTCCCCAAGCGTCGGCACCCGAACGCCTCTGCCGCGGTATGGACGGGTGGGTCCGCCGTCGGGCCTGAAGTTGTGCCCGGCATCCAACTTGCGAAGCTCGTGGAGAGTCATCTCCGAGACGGCGCCAGACCCACTCGTGGTCCGGTCCACGGTCGCGTCGTGGATCACGACGATGTGCCCGTCACGGGTCATGTGGACGTCGAGCTCGAGGCCGCCGGCCCCTGCCTCCACCGCAAGCCGGAATGCCTCGATGGTGTTCTCCGGGGCCATGTCCGAGGCGCCTCTGTGTGCCAGGTTGACCGGCCATTCGCCTCGGATGGATCTCCTTCTCCCCTTACGCAAGATCAGCGCGACAAAGCAGGCCAACCCTGCGAGGGAGATCAGGACGAAGTGCCTTCTGCTCATCAGGAGACCTTAGCATAGTGGACAGAGGAGTTAAGGCGTTGACCCCACTATATGTCTCTCGTATACTCAGCGGGCTACCCTGTCGGAGTGGCGGAATTGGTAGACGCGCTAGGTTGAGGGCCTAGTCCCCGCTAAGGGGGTGGGGGTTCGAGTCCCCCCTCCGACACTAGGCTTACCCCTTGGACCCGAATAGCCCATCCACCGTGTAACCTTGTATACGCCCGGAGGTACCTCGGGGTGTATAATTAGGCTGGACTCGCCTGTTCTCCCCATCCTCCCCGGGCGAGTCCTTCTTCGTGGCTTGTCAGGACGGCGCTTGGCCCCTCCGGTTAGCGGGCTGGAATGATTTATCCCATGAAGTACAGGGTGACGTTGGTCAGCAAGAAGAGCCCTACGACGATCAGGGTAAGCCTGGTGAGGTTCTTCTCCATGATGGTGGTACCCGAGAAAGTACCGCCCATTCCGCCGCCGAGCGATGAGGAGAGCCCGCCTCCCTTTCCCGAGTGGAGGAGGATGAGGCCCACCAGGGCTATGCAGAACACGACTTGAAAGAAAGCGACGATGTAGTACAGCATGAATCTACCTTACCACACGCACTACTACTCTGTTTTCGTGACGGCGTTCTGCGCGGCCCCTATCAGCTCGACGAAGGACTCGACCTCGAGGCTCGCCCCGCCGACCAGGGCGCCGTCGATGTCTTCCTGGGCCATGATCTCAGCCGCGTTCTCAGGCTTGACGGAGCCACCGTAGAGGACTCGAACACTCTCTGCGAAGTCCTCTCCTTTCGTCTCCCTCAGCAGGTCCCTGATCCTACCGATGGCGTCCTGCGCATCATCGGGGGTGGCTGTATCTCCTGTCCCTATTGCCCATATCGGCTCGTAGGCGAAAACTACGCTCTCCCCGCCAACGTCTTCGAGCTCTTCGACTACCCGCCCGACCTGACCCGAGACCTTCTCCCACATACCCCCCGCGTCGCGTTCCTCCTTGGTCTCCCCGACGCAGACGATGGGGAGGATGTCGGCCTCCACCGCACGCCTGGCCTTCCTGGCGGCCATCTCGTCGGTCTCGCCGAAGACTTCGCGCCGTTCGGAGTGGCCCACGATCACGGCTCCTGCCCCGACGTCGAGGAGCATGGGGGCCGAGATCTCGCCGGTAAAGGCCCCGGAGTCCTCGTAGTAGAAGTTCTGTGCGCCCGCGGTAACCGCAGAGTTGTCGGCCATCCGCCCCACCTCGTGCAAACAAGTAAAGGGGACGCAGACGGCCACATCAACATCCTCCTCTGCATCAGCGGCGCGTGGGAGAAGGGCAGCCGTGTACTCCTGGGCCTCCCTGACGGTCTTGTTCATCTTCCAGTTCGCGGCCATCATCGGGCGTCGGGCCATGATCTCCTCCCTATTCTATTTGTCGGGCAGAACAGCTATGCCGGGCAGCTCCTTGCCTTCTATGTACTCGAGCGAAGCCCCACCACCGGTCGAGATGTGGCCCATCCGATCTTCGAGTCCGAGCTTGTTGACGGCTGCGACAGAGTCTCCGCCCCCAACCACGCTCGTCGCCCCACTCTCGGCGACGGCCCTGGCCACGCCCTCCGTGCCTTTCGCGAAGGCGTCGATCTCGAAGACGCCCATAGGACCATTCCAGAAGATGGTGCGAGCACCCGAGATGTGTCCCTCGAAGAGATCCACGGTCTCCTGGCCTATGTCTAGACCCATCATGCCCGGCAGGATGCCGTCGACGGCAACCGTCTCGGACTCGGCGTCCTCTTCCATGGCTTCGGCGATGACAACGTCGACCGGCAGGACCAGCCTGTCGCCGGCCTCCTCCATGAGACGCTTCGCCTCTTCCAGGTAATCGTCCTCGACGAGGGAGCTCCCGATCTCATATCCTTGGGCCCTGAAGAACGTGAACCCCATGGCACCGCCGATGAGCAATGAGTCCGCGGTCTCGAGCAGGCTCTCTATGACGCCGAGCTTGTCCGAGACCTTCGCCCCCCCGAGGATGGCGACGAAGGGGCGTTCGGGGTCTTCGAGAACCTTATCGAGGTAGTCGATCTCCTCCTCCATCAAGAGCCCCGCGGCCGCGGGTAACCTCTTGGCCACACCCACGGTAGTGGCGTGCGCCCTGTGGGCCGCGCCGAACGCGTCGTTCACGTAGAGGTCGGCGAGGGCCGAGAGCTGGTCTGCAAATTCCGGATCGTTACTGGTCTCGCCGGGATAGAACCGGGAGTTCTCCAGCAACACCACGCCCTTTCCGTCCCAATCATCGATGGCCACTTCCACCTCGGGGCCGACAGCGGCGTCGAGCTTCACTACGGGCTCGCCGAGCAATTCCTCGAGTCGCGCGGCGACCGGGTCCATGGCGTACTTCGGGTCAGGTTCCCCCTTGGGACGGCCGAGGTGGGAGATCAATATCGGACGAGCCCCCTCCTCGAGGAGATACCTGATCGTCGGCAACGCCCTCCGGATGCGCGTGTCGTCCGTGACCTCGTCATCCTTGACGGGCACGTTGAAATCCACGCGCACAAGCACCCGTTTATCCCGCACGTCGAGGTCTCTGACGCTCCGTTTGTTCATGGTGCCTCCTTCGTCGGCAGCATTTCAGCCAGCCAGCTTTCGAGTGCCAAGTGCCCTGGCTGACTGGCTGAAAGGCGGCGGAGCCGCCATGCTGACAAGCTTCTAGAGCTTGTCTCCCATGTATGCTGCCAGGTCGCACGTCCTGTTCGAGTAGCCCCACTCGTTGTCGTACCAGCCGAGCACCTTGACGGTACCGCCGTTGGACATGGTGAGCTGCGAGTCGAAGACGCACGAGGCCTTGTTGCCGACGATGTCGCTGGAGACCAGTGGGGCTTCCGAGTACTCCAGGATGCCCGAGAGCTCTCCGTCGGCGGCTGATCGGAAGGCAGCGTTCACGTCGTCGGCGGACGCTTCGCTGGAGATGCGGGCCACGAAGTCCGTTATGGAGCCATCGGCGACGGGGACGCGCATAGACATCCCGTCGACCTTACCCTGGAGCTCGGGGTAGATCACACCCGCCGTACGCGCCGCGCCGGTGGAGGTCGGAACGATGTTGTTGGGTGCCGAGCGAGCGCGCCTCGGGTCCTTGTGGGCCGCGTCGAGGAGGCTCTGGTCATTGGTGTAGGCGTGCACAGTGGTCATGTAACCCGAATCGATGCCGAAGTTGTCCTGTATCACTTTGACCATAGGGATAATACAGTTAGTCGTGCACGAGGCGTTGGAGACGATCTCGTGGGCTTCGGGGTCATAGTCCTCATGATTCACCTTGTAGACGAAGGTGGCGTCGACACCCTTGCCCGGGGCTGAGATGATGACCTTCTTCGCCCCGCCTTCGATGTGGGCCGCTGCCCCGTCACGGCTCGTAAAGACACCCGTTGACTCGACCACGATATCGGCGCCGACGTCGCCCCAGGGTATCTGGGCCGGGTCCCGCTCTGCGAAGGTCTTGATCTCATGGTCGCCCACGTGCAGGACGTTGCCGTCAAAAGAAACGTCTTCGGGCCAGATTCCGTGGGTCGAGTCGTACTTGAAAAGGTTAGCCAGGCTATCGAAAGGCATCAGGTCGTTCGCCGCCACGACCTCTATGTCGCCGCGATCCATCGCTGCCTTGGTGAAAAGCATCCCGATCCTGCCGAAACCATTTACGCCTACTCTTACGGCCACTCTTCTCTCCTGTCTCTAGCTTGCCATGGACTCTTACTTTGCCCGAAAAGCCGGAAGCTTAACCTCCCTTTGCGGGGCTCCCTACCTGGCTATCTCCACCAATCTTCTCAGCCTGTGATTGGCCGCGCTCTTGGAGAGGCCTCCGAGATAGGCGAGCTCGGCGAGCGATGCGTCTGGGTACTCGAGCCGCAGCTCCAGCATTTCACGGAGCGCGGGTGAGAGATGTTCGGGATCGATGGCCTGGAAGGCCTTCTGCTGGCGGGCCGCGGCCGTCGCCGTGCGTCCGGCGTTGGCCGCGTCGAAGTTGGTGAGGCGGTTCGCGTTGGCCTTGGCCTCACCCAGGACGGCCCTTGCCTCGTACTGGAGGACCGCGTCGTTGAGGCCCATCTGGGCGAGGACGGTCGTCACGCCGTCGGCGCTCTTGGTGTAGGCGATCCACCGGCGGCGCCGGCGCACGATCTTCAATGGCGCGCGGGAGAAATCCGCGCAGCGGCGGATGAACTCGCTCTCGCGATGCACGAACTCCAGGTGGTGGCCCCCACGACCGCCTGGCCGGTTCACTGAGCCGGCGCCCTGGAACGCACCCCGCAGGTAACCGGCCCGCTCAGCCGGAGTGCGCGCGGTGCGGGCGAACTTCAGCTCTTCCCTCGCCTGTATAGCCCCGTTGCCCGCTGTACGCACCGCATAGCGGGTACGGCCAAAGCGGTCGGGTTCGATCGGTGAGAGCCTGGATTCCATCCCGAACTCCGAGCGCCACAGGCGCACCACGGAGCGGGCCACGGCAGCGCTTGGGGTGCGTAGAGTAACGCCTTCCTCGTTCCAGACGCCGCAGGCGTCGACCAGTCCGGCGAGTTCGGAGCGACCAACCCCTCGGGCACCCGAAGCCGCGCTGGCGGCGAGCTGGCGACGGACCTCAGAGGCGAACGAGGGCAGCCTCGCACACCTCCCTCGCCAACAGTGAGGGGTCGTGCCTTACACCAGCGCGGCTCTCCTTCGAAAGCAGGTTCGACTCCCTTACCCTCAAGCCAATCTCGCGCAGGACTTTCGTGTCGACAGCGACCGGCGCAGCATCTTCGGCCTCATAGCGGGCGAGGGTATCAGGAGGCAGGTCTCCAGAATGGACGAGCACGTCGGTAACCACGGGTCCGACGTGCTCCGTTATCGCCCGCACGTGGTCCGACACCGAAAAGTCGCCCGTCTCTCCCTGCTGCGTCATCACGTTTGCGACGTAGAGTATGGGGCCGGCGAAATCCGCCAGGGCCTCCCTCACCCCGCCGCCGAGCAGAGCCGGGATGGTGCTGGTAAACAGGCTGCCAGGAGCGAGCACGATCATGTCGGCGGCCTCGATCGACTCGATGACCCCGGGAGGCGCAGGAATTCCTGCCGGCTCGACAGAGACCTCAGAGACCTGTTTTCCGACTTCGTGGACTACGGACTCCCCGCGCGCTACGGTCCCATCGGCGTAGCGGACGACGAGCGTAAGGCTCTCCGTCGCCGCCGGAAAGACTCGGCCCTTTATCCTCAAGAATCGGGCTGCCTGCTCAACACCCTCACAGAAGCCGCCGGCCATATCAGAGAGCGCCGCGATAATAATGTTTCCCACGCTGTGATCGTTCAGGTCCCCCGGCGCCTCGAAACGGTATTCGAAGACCTCGGCCAACCTGCGGCGTCCCGCGAGCGCCACAAGGCAGTTCCTCACGTCACCTGGGGGCGCGACCCCGAGCTCCTGGCGCAATCGTCCGCTGGAGCCCCCATCGTCGGCGACCGTGACGACGGCCGTAAGGTCCCCAACCCTGTCCCTCAAGCCCCTGAGCAAGACAGGCAGCCCCGTGCCACCGCCGAACGCTACCAGCCTTGTATCCTCGACTCTATTCACGCATCTCGAGTATACCCATTTCCTTGTGTCGTCTGGTCGGAGAAGCGCCCGCGGTCGTGCGCTTCGGTGAGTCGAGGATCGGACCCTTCGGCACTATGCGGGTCGGGTTGATGCTCTCATGGCTCCTGTAGTAGTGCTTCTTCAGGTGCCTTTCCACTCCACAGTATCGAGCACCCGCCGCGCCTTGAGCCAGGTCTCGTCGAACTCGACCTTCGGCGCAAGAACGGCGATAGTCACCATCTTACCATTGACGTTCTCGAGGACGATGAACCGGATCTTGTACATCTTGCATAATTCGTAAGTGCTGTCTCTTCCGTAGCCAGGTAATGTTTGGAAGAGTGGCAGGCAAGGCCCGTCATCGTAGATATTACCGCCATGGCGTACGTAGTAGGTGTTAATGCCATGGTAACCCCCAGAGAGATACTCCTGCGGTATGCGGGAAGCGACCGCATCGAATTGCGCACCCTTCACGCCCCCAATCGTCATTGGCTCCGGATTCTCTGCGTCCAGGTTAGGGTTGTTCTGCAACCAGGAGACCATGTCCTCGGGCGCAGGCTCCACCTTTGCCTCGTAGGAGCTCACGACCTGGTAGACCTTCGGTACAACCAGGAACTCCAAGTAGGAGGGCTCCGACTCCGAGACCCTGCTGAGGGTGAGACGATTGTACTTCTCCATAAAGTGCCCGTAGGAGAAGTCGGCGGCGGGGCCGGTTTGCCATCCCTCGTTCAGTCTGAACGACATAGCCGGTCTGAATTCATCTGAGACGTACTTACCGGGTGGAATGCTCTTCATTGATCTCCCGCCTGGGCTCTCCGGTATCTTGCGAGCATGAGCCTCCACACCACAGGCGGTCAGTACAACTATAAGCAACATCAAAAGTCCCACAGCAAGGTGTGGCTTCCCAGCTACTGGGCGATACATAACTTGCTCCTGCTCCTCACCCGTCTCCTTATGTATCGCCTATATCGTACTCTCCTGGACCTGCAAGACTTTTACCATCTCGTTCTCCTGCGCCGACCCGCAAAAAGTCTGCTCTTCCCACAGCTCCTTGCGTACCAGCGCCAAAGCCTCAGAAAAGGTTGGATACCTCTTGTCGTACCATGCCTCTTGGTGGACTGCTTCCCAGTTGAGGTGTGCCGGTTCGCCCGAGCTTACCGCTGCGGACCCGTGGCGGACGCGACCAGAGGGTGCTACTTCTCCGCGTCTCTGTGCCTGATAAAGAGGTCTATTTCGGTATTCTCCTGCCTTAGGCGCCCTGCGATCTCTTCGGTAATGGCTACGGAGCGGTGCCTTCCACCGGTGCAGCCGACGCCGATGGTGAAGTAGGTCTTGCCTTCTGCGGCGTAGCGGGGGATGAGGAACGAGAAGAGATCGCAGGTTTTATCAAGGAACTCCTGGCAGTCTTCAGAGCCGAGGACCGCCTCTCGGACGGGTGCGTCGCGGCCTGTGAGCGGCCTGAGCTCGGGGTCGTAGTGGGGGTTGGGAAGGAAGCGGACGTCAAGGAGCGTATCCACATCGAGGGGGGTGCCGTGCTTGAAGCCGAAGGAGATGAGGCTGACGGTCATCCTGCTGGAGAAGGATTCCGCGAGCTTCTTGAAACGCAGGCGGGTGTCTAGCGCTGAGTAGCCCGAGGTATCAACGACGAGATCGGCCATCTCCCTCACGTTCGCGAGATCCCGCCTCTCAAGGCGTATGGCCTCCAGGACGTCGCCGTTGCGGGCAGCAGGGTGTGGCCTGCGGCTCTCCTTGTAACGCCTGACCAGCGTCGGGACGTCAGAGTCGATGAACAGGATGCTGTGCTCCCAGCCATCCTCCTTCTCCACGGCCTCCAGATTGCGCTCCAATTCCTCACCGAAGTACCGCCTGCCACGCATGTCCACCACGACGACCACCCCGTCCGGTCCGCCGTTTCCCTGTGCGGTCGTCTCCATGACTGCAGGGATCATACGCGGCGGGAGGTTATCTATGCAGAAGTACCCTGCGTCTTCGAAAGCCTGAAGGGCGTTGCTCTTGCCTGCACCCGAAAGCCCTGTGATGATGACGATCCTACGCTTGCCCGAGACCCGAGAGCTGGTATCCGGCGACGCCTGCTCATCCACGTCGCGTCGTCCGTCCCTCCTGGGATGCGCAAGCCATTTCGGAAGTCGAGATTAGCACCGCGAGTCGCAGATTGCAACAACATCAGGTGTCAGACTACACGCATGAGGCCGCCCACCGACAGCATTTCTTGGTTGTATGGTTGATCCTCGACCCGCTAGGACAACGAACGCAAGATGCGGAAGCACCGGATCAAACCTGATGCCTGTAACCTACCTATGCACTTTCGCGTGTACTTCGCGGGCTACTCTTCCGGGGAGACCTGGGACGGACTCGAGTTCTTCGAGGGAGGCGTTCAGGAATGCTTCTGGGGTGCCGAAGTGGGCTAGTATCTTCTTCTTTCGCTCCGGGCCGACGCCTGGGAGGTCGTCCAGGACAGAGGCGGTCATGGCCCTGCCGCGGAGCTTGGTGTGGTAGGCGTTGGCGAAGCGGTGGGCCTCGTCGCGGACGCGCTGGAGGAGGTGCAGTTCGGGGGAGTTGCGCTCCAGGATCACCGGCTCGGGCCGACCCGGCTCGAAGATCTCCTCATCGCGCTTGGCGAGCGAGCGTAGGGGTATGTCAGGTAGTTCGTCGCCGACCTTCATCCCTTCGAGGACGGGGATGACAGCGGAGAGCTGACCCTTACCGCCGTCGAGCAAGATCAGATCCGGGGCAGGTGTGAACTTCTCGTCTTCGGCCTCGAGGCGTTCCAGCCGGCGGCGGATTACCTCGGCCATGCTGGCGAAGTCGTCGGCACCCTCGACCGTCCTTACCCTGAACCGCCTGTACTCGCTCTTTGCCGGGCGGCCTCCCTGGAAC
>DASSCV010000192.1:0-7345 GCA_035697505.1 Rubrobacter sp. | reverse complement strand
ATCCCGTGGCTGAGGAACACGGTCGTCCCCTCGGGATCGCCCCAGGTGGCGTACCCTATGGTCCGTCCGTCGACGAGCTCGAGCAGATGATCGTCTCCGAGAACACGCGCCACCCTTGAGCACCTCCTCCTCGCCTCCCGCTTCGGCCCCGAAAGCGGGCTAACCTGTTCCACTGCCAAGCATGATGCCATCTGCCGAAACCTTGTGCGAACTTCTTAGAACTCCGTTATGGCGAAGTTCGCAGAACACCACTTCCACGCACTCGGGTGAATAGTAGCCTGGGACTTTCAAGGACTGATCGACACAGGCCACCGGAACATGAGGCCGTCAGGTCGTACCCTTGGCTTCGCCAGAAGTACGAGGAGCGGATCAAGGGTCGCGGGGAGAAGAATAGCGGCCCCTCGTAACCGTGCCCCTCAGGCACCAACCTCGCAGCTCTCATGAGGTTCTGTTAGGCTGTGTCTGTACATAACCGCACGATGTATAGACGGATGAACGAACGCAGGCTTACACTTCAGGATGCGGCACAAGAGTTAGGTATCACGCCCGATGCGCTACGTCAGCGGATCAGGCGCGGTCAGTATCGCTCCACGAAGGAAGACGGTAGAGTGTACGTCTACCTGAACCTTGACCGCACAGAGACCGAACATAATGTACAGGTTGAGTCTAACGCACTCATATCTGAGATACAGGCCCGTGTACAGCTATTAGAGCAAGAACTAGAGCGTGCCCATGAGCGTGACCGGGAGAACCGGCGCATCATCGCCGCCCTCACACAACGCATCCCCGAGCTAGAAGCCCCGTCAGAGCAGCGAGAGTCCCCCGAGACGGCCACGGAGACGGAGAGGGTAGATAGCCCAACCCCAGAACAGCAGCGTCCGTGGTGGCGGAGGGTGTTCGGTGGATAAGCTCCCGCGAGTACCTGCGCAGCGCGTGACCCATGTGGTATCGCTCGCGGGCGTATCTATCATAGTCATGCCCGCCTTAGCCTTCGCGTCTGCCCCTTGGTGGGTCTACTTTCTGGTGGTTGGGTTCGTGGCCCTCATCGTCGCCGCTTTTATCCGATACCCACAGCTGGGCTTGACCGGCGAGCACCTTCTGAAGTACATCCAACCTACGTTTGGACAAAAGGAAGATGAGAAGGCCACCAACAAGGCCATCCAGCCCGCAGCGATCGGCCAAGTGGACCAGCCGAAGTTCCCCGAGGATAACGACCAACCACTAGAGGCCCGGCGGTTGAAGGAATACGAAGACAACCGTGGGCTGTTCCTGGCGCACTACTGGGAGCCATCTGTTAAGGAGGGACAGAAAGCGGACATACGAGTACAGCTACTTGCTCACCGACATCCCGACGGCCGCAAGACCCCCCTAGAGGAGGGCTTGGTCGAGCGAGTTACATATCAGCTTGGGCCAAGATTTGAGGAAGAGACGGTTGTCAAGCGCAACAGGAAGGATAACTTCGCTCTAGAATTCTCCCTCTATTCCCCAGTGCTGTGCCTAGCCAAGGTGGAGTTTAACGACGATACCGAACCCCTTTACCTGAGTAGGTACATAGACTTCCCGCTGGTGGCGGGTGCTAGCGCCCAGATTCTCTATAACGTAGAAGCTCCCACGCCCCGGTGGAGACAGCTGTGGCGTAGGATGTTCGGTAGGTGACAGGGAGGAAAGGCGAGCATGTTTTACTCGAGCGAGGAAGAACAGCGGCAGCGCATCATAGCGTTGGTGAGGAAGATAACAGCCGTGGACTGCCCCACGCTGGAGGTCGAGGACATCCAGAACGCATTGGGGTCGGTAACACTCTTCTACTGGTGCAGGAAGGAGGACGTAGGGGAGCGCGAGCACCTGAAGAACCTCAGCTTAACCGACGAGGAAGCCGAGTCTATCGGCATAAATAGAACCAGAACCCCTCGGGGAAGACCGGAGACGGGCGGGCCAGGTCGAGGGGGCTAAGAGTCTTGCATAGCCCCGCCCCGGATGAGCCCCCGTGGTGGCGCAGAATCCTAAAGTGAGTTAACGTAGGCAGAAGACAATAGAAAGTCCCGACGGCCTTCTCGGAGCCTCGGGACGTGGCCCACGAAAGGACGGTTCATGGGCGCCTCGGATGATAGCACGCAGCCCCGCAGCTCGTTCAAAGACGCCCGGGTTCGGGACCGCCGCCGCGCCTCGTGGTTCTCCGTAGACAACGAAGTATTGGACGATTTCGGCCCCCTTATAGGGTTGCACGGTTTCGCCGTCTACTGCGCGCTCTCTCGCCACGCCTACGCGGGGGATGAGGAGGCCAACGTGTCGCTTACCAAACTCTGCACTCACCTCAAGATGGGGAGGGCAAAGCTACTTGAGACCCTAGGCGAGCTGCGTGATGTGGGGTTGATCGCCATAGAGCGCGGCGACCGCAAGACGACCAACACCTATACCTTACTAGAGGTTCCAAAGGGTAGTTCTGAGAAGAACCAGGGTAGTTCTGAGGAGAACCAGGGGGGTAGTTCTGAGGAGAACCCTTACAAAACTATAGAGAACAAAACTAATAAAAAGGTATTATCAGCAAAAGAAAAAGACGGCGCGCGCCAGCGGGAGTCCGAGCGGCGAGTAGAACAAATCAGGAATGTGTTCGGCCCGAATGCGGTGTAGGACGCTTAGCCCCACCCCGACCCCCTAGAGTCCCCTGTGCGGTGCCCACACAACACGTCGTATAATACCTATGGGATCCTAAACCCCTCTATAGCCCCGTCCGGCTTTGGGGTGTGGGCCAGGGGAGAGGGATCGTGCCTTTGTATTATAGGTAGAACAAAAGCTTAGGGGCCGGGGGAATGGATCCTCACGCGCCTCAGAAAGAATTGTATGGCTATTTTGCCCGCATAAAGCTGGCCAGCGCGTTGTCGACGACACTGGTGAGCATATCCGAGAGGATGTGATTCTACAGCGTGGTGTATTTCCGTTTCGGAAGCGCCTGCTCCCACGTCCAGCATGCCAGACACACCGCGAAAAGAAGGTCATCGTGCTGTCCGGATCTCAACGACTCGAAGGCGACGTTGGATGTAGAGATGTTCACTTTCAAGCGGTAGTTCACCAGCTCCTGCTCGAGCACGTCGCGCCACTTGAGCGCACCTACCTTGAGCGTCTTGTTCTGGTAGCAGACCAAACCGGCCGAGATCAGGTCCCGCTTGGGGACGTGCCAGAAGCCATTGTCTCTGGAGGTGTTCGCACCACCGTGCACGGTGACGGGGTAGAACTTGACCTTGGGTTCGTTCTTGGGGATGTTGCCAATCATCTCCTGTAGGAGGATGTCCCTGACCGCTTTGCCTACCCCACCCTCGTCTATGCTCAGCCCTACCGTGATCTGCCGTCCTCCGTCCCTAGGGTAGGGGATGGCGGGGACCGCGGGGGCCTCCTCTAGCTGCTTGCGGTAAAGCTCTCTCACCAGCTTCACGATGCCTTTGGCAATCGTCGTGTAGGGCGTGCGCAGCGGGACACGGTCCAACCGTACTAGGCGGTAGTGGCCCTCGAGATCCTGGCGTACCTCGCGCCGGCGAGAACCGGCTACCGCGCGCGTGGTGTGCTCGTATGGCTTGCCAACCTCCTCGAGCACGCGCTCCGTGACGGCGACGGTTGAGTAATCGTAGGTCTGCCCAAAGTCGCACGCCACGACGTACTTTAGCTCCATAGGTCCTCGTCTCCCTCGAAACGCAGCTCCTGTAACTCATCGGTGCGCGCCGCCTTTATCAGATCATGGCCGAATATCTGGTCCTCGGTCTCTTCAAAGCTGCACTCGTACTCCTGGCGATAGACCCAGTCCGGCAGCCCACGCCTCTCCTCTTCCAGGAACTCATCCGAGATCCGAGGACACTGTGACGCGGGTACCTCATAGCGCTGCCAGCCCTCGCCCTCGATCCACTCTTCCCAGAATACGCCTCTGCGCCCCCACGGCGTGGAGAGCATCAGCAGCGAGCCACCGCTGACCGCGAGCATGGGCCGAACAGCATAGTACAGCTCATCCGGGACCCTCGAGGCCTCATCCGCCACGATCAGGGAGACTTTAGAGAATCCTCTCACCGTCCTCTCTGTGCCCGGCAAGGTCAGGACCCTCGAGCCGTTCTCCAGCTCGAGGGACAGGCGCCTCTCGGCCGTGGGCGGGACGGGCCTGCCAAGGTCCTGATAGTGGCCAGCCAGCTTGACGTACAGCTCGCGCGACTGGCGCAAGGACGGCGCGAGACATAGCACCAAGCTGCCAGGGTAGTACAGCGCGCGGTGTAGGGCGATGATCGATGCCATCGTAGACTTACCACTTTGTCTGCAGCAATTGAGGAGAATGCGCATACTAGGCGAGGCCAGGAGGTCCCGCTGCCACCGATCAGGCATGATCCCGAGATCCTCGGCAAATGCCGCCCGATCAAGGGCAAGCCTCAGATCGCTCTGTATGGTTTGGCTAGAGCCTTGGCTAGGCCCCACCATTACCGCCACCCTCCAAGGCGCTCACGACGGCTCTACGGGCGTCTGGATGCGGTTCTAGGGCCCGGACAATAACCGTCCGGATCTCGATCCACTCGGGCGAGAGGTTGAGGTTGATAGTGCCCTCTTGAGCCAGGTCGCCCTGGAGCTTGGCGAGCAGCTCCAGCTCCTTGCGCACCTCACCGGCGACGAGGACGAACTCACGCGCGTCGCTGTTCGCCTCGGCCGCGTCCAGAAAGCCGTCCAGCCTATCAAGCGTAGCGGTGAGTTTGTCCAGTATCCTTACACCCTTCTTCTCACCGTACTTGCTGAGGGCCTGCTGTACATAGTCAGCGAGGTGGCCATTGAGGTGACGCGATAGGGCGGTCTCCGAGACGTCGAACCGGTCCGATATATTGCGGTAAGACACGCGACGAATGAGTGAGGAGTCTATAGTCTCGCGGGCCGGGTGTGAGCAGATGGTGCAGGTCCTAGGCATAGCGAAGCTCGCCTACTCTACCGCCCGTAGCGGAGCTAGGCCCTGCTCTGGTGCCACGTTTACCCCGCGCGGTGGATCAGGCGCATAGCCTGGACCCATACGCTCAAGGTCATTGTGCGCCTCGGCGGCGTCCATAAACTGGTTCCAGGTCTCAACCTCACCGGGATACATGCTGAGGAAATTCGCCTTGGCTTGGATGCTGTCACCTTGCTCATGGCTCTGTGCCAGCCTAGAGCGCAGCTCGCGCGGGTCGGTGACACCCTCGAGCCTATCGAGTGCGTCCCTCATGCTCATCTGTACCTGTGTGTGAGAGTCCGTGCCCACGCGGGGTTTGAACGCTGCAGCGCGTCCTCTTCAGGTTCGCCTCGGTGGCCTCAATCTTCTCTTTCGCGAGCTTCTCGTAGTCGGCCAGCTCCTTGGGAGAGCGCGCGTAATTCCTCGAAGGCACGCGCGTGCTCGGGATAGAACACACCCTGTACAAAGCTGCTTCCTTTCGCACACGTGTAAGTACGCCGCGATCTCTCTCGATCTCTGCCGCGGCGGCTGTACACGCTATGTCGCGTACCGCGGCCCCCTCCGGCTCCTCAACGCTCGGCTACCCCGGCTTCTCTAAACCGGGGCTACCGAGCGTTGAGGCCGGTACCGGCGGGTTCTCCCATGTGTTAATCAACCCGTCGATTACTTTAAAGGTGTTCCGCACCTGCTCGGCTTCTTCGTCGGTAATCGTCTCTTCGTCGGTTACCGCTCTCTCAGCTATGGCGCGGAGCTTGTCTATACCCTTGAACAGCCACCACACCTCAAACCAATCCGAGAGCTCACGCTCATCTTTTGTGGTTAGGGTCTCTGCTGGCCGCTCGAACACCCCCGAGTCGATCAACCTATGCAAAGCGTTGATTACGTCTCGCACCTGTGCGGCTGTTGGCTGGCCGCCTTCTTCTTCCCAATGAAGCACCAGATCCCAGACATAAGCCCGCCAAGCGTGAAGAAGTCTGGAAGCGCGCTGCTGCGCTTCTGTTACCAGTTCCTGACGGGACCCTGCGCGCCCCGCCTCCGAGGCCTCACCTTTTCCCGTAGCTGCGCTAGCCAGGGCGGGTTCGGCCTCTTCGGCGAGGAGCTCCTCGACCGGGACGCCATACGCCGCTGCCACCTTGCGTAGCGTCGGCAGATAAGGGCGACGACGCCCGCGCTCAGCATCGCTGATGGTCTCCGGCGTCACGCCGGCCTGCCTGGCGGCCTGCTCTATGGTCAGCGTCCGCTCGGCCCGCAAGACTCGCAGCTTGAGCGCAAGCGATTCATGCGTCATGTAGCGATCCTTTCATACAGTGCGCGCCGTACCATACCAAGAATGTAGCATCAAACTCGCGATGCTTCAAGGATAGCTCCGTATCTGCCGAGTAAGTTCTAGAAATTCCTTGATTGTATGGCGCCCTACCCCCTAAACTGTGAGACGTTATGGCAAACAAAAGGCCCTGGCTCCGTTAGTGATCAGGAGAGCCGAGGACCACCAAAGAAAGGTGTTAGATTGTACACGAGCCTAAAGGGCGGGACCTCGGTATTCGAGATCCTGCGCGCCGAGGTGCCTCTCGAGCGCCTCCTCGAGATGAACGGCTCAAGGAAAGCCTTGTGCGTCTCGCATGATGACACGGTGCCATCCATGCACGTCTATGGGGACCATGTCCATTGTTTTTCGTGCGGCTTTCACGGCGACGTGGTGGACGTCCACCGGGCACGCAGAGGACTCGAGCGGCCGATAGAGGCTGCTTTCGATCTTGCCCGCGAGTACGGGGTGCGGCTACCCGAAATGAGTGAGGAGGGCCGCCAAGCGGCCGAGGCTCGCCGAACGCGGGAGGACGAGCTGCTCGATCTTGCAAAGACGCTCCTCGGCTACCTGGAGGATCATCCCGCTTCGCGCGAGTGGTGGGAGGGGCGCGGATTCGATGCCCAGGTGCGGGAGCGTTTCCTGCTCGGCACCACCGAGGACGGTAAGTGGGCAACCATCCCGTTCTGGACGCGCGGTTCTCGCATAGCGGGCACCGTCCGCCGGATTATCAAAGAGGCTGAGGGGGTGCCAAAGTACAAGCTGCCCAAGGCCGAGAATTTCCCCGGCGGCTACCGCCCGCTTTTCATCCCTGCGCCTATCTCGTCTGAGGCGTTCATGGTGGAGGGCTACATCGACGGCCTAGCACTCGCCGCGATGGGCAAGCCGGTAGTCGTGGTGGGGGGCACAGGGATCTCCGAGGAGCAGAGTGCCGAGCTTAGGCACCTGGACATAGAGCGGATTACCATCCTGCCGGATAACGATGGCGGGAAGGGCGTGGCGGCCGCCCGCAGTTGGGGCCGGCAATTCTTCCCGGCCGCACGCGTTGCCCCGGCCGATTACGCCGGCGAAAGGCACAAGGACATCGCCGATCTGTTCGCCGC
>DASSCV010000191.1:0-6799 GCA_035697505.1 Rubrobacter sp. | reverse complement strand
ACGTCGTGGACCCCGGCTCCCTGAACCCCGAACTCGGGGGCGAGAAGGAGTACGGCCGGCTGGTAGAGGCGCTCGGAGAATACGAGATGGGCCAGCTCCTAGATATCGTACCGAACCATATGGGCGTCGGGAGCGACAACGTCTGGTGGTCCGACATGCTGGAGAATGGCCCCGCCTCGGCCTACGCCGCCTTCTTCGATATTGATTGGTGCCCCGCAGGCAGGAAGGAGCTCTGCGGTAAGGTCCTGCTCCCGATCCTGGGCGACCACTACCGCGCCGCCCTCGAACGCGGCGAGATCCGGCTGGCCTTCGACGCCGGAGAGGGTTCCTTCTCGGTCAACTACTACGAACACCGTTACCCGATCGACCCGCAGACCTACCCGATGATCCTCTACCGGACATCTTTACCCGAGGACGACAAGCACCGCCAGGAGATAGATGGTCTGATAGTTGCCTTTGGCGACCTTCCAGGCAGGGACGCCACAGTTGAGGGGGGTGTATCCGGGCGGGCGCAGAACGCTGCAAACCTCAAAGCGGATCTCGCGGCGTTGTGCGCAAAGTCTCCCGGAGTAATGTGTGCTGTCGAGAAGCACATCCGCAAGTTGAACGAGGCCTCAGGAGACGCGAGGTTCGAGAGATTGCATCGTCTCCTCGAGGCGCAGGCGTACAGGCTTGCGTACTGGCGGGTGGGAAGCGATGAGATCAACTACAGGCGTTTCTTCGCCGTCAATGACCTGGCCGGCATCCGGGTCGAGGACGAACGGGTCTTTGAGGCGACGCACAGGCTCGTATTGCGGCTGGTGGAGAAGGGCGCGGTGAACGGACTGCGCATAGATCACCCTGATGGACTCCGAGATCCCGCCGATTACCTCAGGCGCCTGCATGACGCGGCTGTGGAAGTATCGGGTGGGCAGATCTACACGCTGGTCGAGAAGATCCTGGCGCACCACGAGCGTCTGCCCGAGGAGTGGCCTGTCGCTGGCACGACGGGCTACGAGTTCACGAACCTGGTCAACGGGCTTTTTGTGGACCCGGCCGGGGAGGGCGGGATGGATGAGGCCTACCAGAGCTTCATCGGACGGCCCCTCGACTTCCAGAGTCTGCTGTACGAGTGCAAGCACAAGGTCATGCGCACCGCGCTTTCGAGCGAGTTGAACGCGCTCTCGCGCCGTCTGCGGCGCATCTCCGAGCACGGGCGCTCTCACGACTTTAGCGTGGAGACCCTGCGCGAGGCGCTCTCCGACGTGGTCGCGCTCTTCCCCGTCTACCGCACCTACATAGGTTCGGGGACAATCTCTGAGACAGACAGGCGCCACGTGGATCTGGCAGTGCATCACGCGAAGGAGAGGAGCGAGGGCGGCGACCCGAAGGTCTTCGACTTCATCCGCGACATCGTCCTTCGCCAGGGGCCCGAAGAGATCGAGGCGGGCGCCTTCACCTCAAGGTTTCAGCAGTACACGGGACCGGTGATGGCGAAGGGCATGGAAGATGCGGCCCTATACGTCTACAACCGACTGATCTCCCTGAACGAGGTCGGCGGCGAGCCGGAGCGCTTCGGCGTCTCCGTCCCCGAGTTTCACCGTCTGAACGCCGAGCG
The DNA here is from genome assembly GCA_035697505.1 of Rubrobacter sp. Taxonomy (GTDB): domain Bacteria; phylum Actinomycetota; class Rubrobacteria; order Rubrobacterales; family Rubrobacteraceae; genus Rubrobacter_D. The sequence continues at coordinate 5,202 of DASSCV010000191.1, read as the reverse complement.
CCTTGAGTGCTGGCCGCACTCGATGCTCTCGACCTCCACGCACGACACCAAGCGCAGCGAGGACGTGCGCGCCAGGATCGACGTACTCTCGGAGATCCCCGGCGAGTGGCGCGAGAGGGTGGTGCGCTGGAGTGAGCTCAATGCCCCGCACCGCCGCGACGCTGGTGGGGAACTCGCCCCGAGCCGTGACGACGAGTACCTCCTGTATCAGACGCTGTTGGGCGCCTGGGCGCTCGGAGAACTAGACGCAGAGGCGCTGGAAGCGCTTCGGGAGCGCATAAAGGCGTACATGGAGAAGGCGATGCGGGAGGCACAGGTACGCACATCCTGGACCGACGTGAACGAGGGGTATGAGGAAGGAGTCGCCGGTTTCGTGGACGTCCTTCTCTCTGCGACGAGCCCCTTCTTGCAAGTATTTCTGCCCTTCCAGCGTCGCGTGGCCCGCATTGGCGCTTTGAACAGCCTCTCCCAGAGCCTGCTCAAGCTGACCGTACCTGGTGTCCCTGATGTGTATCAGGGCAACGAGGTCTGGGACTTCAGCCTCGTTGACCCTGACAACCGCCGCCCGGTGGACTTCGAGCTGCGGAAGAGGCTCCTGGCCGACCTGAGGCGGCTCGATCTCTCCGATGCACGCGCGCTCCTCAAGGACGGTTCGTGGCAGGATGGCCGTCCGAAGCTTTACCTCATCTGGAAGGCGCTGGAGATGCGCCGCGAAAGCCCCGAACTCTTCGAAGACGGCGGCTACGTAGCGCTTCGGGCCGTGGGTGAAAGGAGGGAACATATCGTCGCTTTCGCCCGGCGGCATGGGAGAGAGGTGGCGATCACCGTTGCTCCGCGGCTCTACGCGAAGATGATGGACGCGGAAGGACCCCTTGTGGCGGCTCCCGAGGCCTGGGGAGATACGTCCATACTCCTTCCCGATGATCTGGCAGAGGTCTCGTGCCGCAACGTGCTCACAGGCGAAATAGTGGTCGCCGAGGAGCACAATGGGGAGGTGTCGCTGGGCATCGGTCGTCTGCTTCGCAACTTCCCCGTGGCCCTGCTGGGGACCGGGGCCCGATGACGGGTAGCTCGACTTTGGAGCCGCGTCTGCCAGAACGCGTGTCTCTTTCGAAACTCCGATAGCAACCCACCTCCCTGAGCTGGTGTTCAGTCCCCGATCTCATGCCGGGGTTGCGCCTTGCGATCGCTTCGTGGATGCTTACCTCCTGTCCATGACGAGAGGGGTGAGATGAGCCCGGAAGATGGCGGGCCACCCGCCGAGGTCTACAGGCGCTACCTGGAGTCAGGCAGGCTCGGCTTCCAGCGCTGCGCAGGTTGCGGGGCTGCGGTTTTCTACCCGCGCGTACTCTGCCCCGTCTGCGGGAGCCCCGATCTCGCCTGGGAGACCAGTTCAGGCCGGGGGGTGGTCTACGCGACGACGGCCGTGTACAGGCGGGAAGACGACCCCTACAGCGTTGTCCTCGTCGACGTGGAAGAAGGCTTCAGGATGATGAGCCGCGTCGAGGGCGTGCCGGCGGACGAAGTGGAGGTTGGGGCTAGGGTGAGGCTCAGGTTGGATCTCACTGATGACGGTCCGGTCCCGGTCTTCGTGCCTGAAGGCGAGGGCCCGTGAGCCTGCGGGGTAAGGTGGCCGTCGTCGGGGTCGCTGAGTCTGACCTCGGCGAGGTCGGGCCTGGGTTCGCACCCATGGATCTGATCGGGCAGGCTACCCTCCGTGCCCTGGAGGACGCCGGCCTTGGCAAGTCTGATGTGGACGGCCTGTTCACGGCCTCGGCCTACTATCACATGCCTACCCTCTCGGTCGGCGAGTACCTCGGTATAAGACCCCGCTATTCGGACGCGACGAGCATGGGCGGCTCCTCGTTCGTATCCCACCTCTTCCACGCCGCCGCCGCGATAGAAACGGGGCTCTGCGAGGTCGCACTCATAACGTACGGCTCGACGCAGCGCTCGGGCGGGGGACGCCTCGTCACAGGCTCGGAAGCCGACCCCTACGAGGCCCCTTACAATCCCCGCTACCCCGTCAGCATGTACGCCCTTGCCGCATCCCGGCACATGCACGAGTACGACACCACGCGCGAGCAACTTGCCGAGGTTGCCGTCGCCGCAAGAGAATGGGCGAAGCTCAACCCGAAGGCATTCATGCGCGAGGACCTAACCGTGGAGGACGTACTCTCTTCGCGCATGGTCTCCTCGCCTCTCAGCGTCAGGGATTGCTGTCTAGTCACCGACGGTGGCGGGGCGGCAATCGTAACCAGCGCCGAGAGGGCCAGGGATCTTGAAGTGACGCCCGTCTATCTGCTGGGGGCCGGTGAGGCCCACTGGCACCGCAACATAAGCCAGATGCCAGATCTCACGGTCTCGGCCGCCGCGGAGTCGGGGCCCCGGGCCTACGCGATGGCCGGTGTAGGACCGGAAGATGTCGCCGTGGTGATGCTCTACGACGCCTTTACCATAAACACCGTGTTGTTCCTGGAGGATCTTGGATTCTGCGAGAAAGGGGAGGGTGGGGCCTTCGTCTCGGGGGGCAGGATCTCACCGGGAGGAGAGCTCGCCGTCAACACCAGCGGGGGTGGTCTCTCATACAATCACCCTGGCATGTACGGGCTGCTCCTGATCGTCGAGGCCGTGCGCCAGCTCCGTGGGGAATGCGGCGACCGCCAGGTGGAGACCCCAAACATCGCCCTCGTCCACGGAAACGGGGGCGTCCTCTCGAGCCAGGTAACCGCCCTCCTCGGCTCAGAGAGAGCGCTCTGAAGTGCGTTGTTCGCCTCCTCAAGAGCCGGGAACCGGCGTGGTAGACTTTCCACATGACTGATACGCCAAGGAAGATACAGAAGACGGAAGCAGAGTGGCAGGATCAGCTCACCCCCGAGCAGTACCGCATAACGCGGATGAAGGGCACAGAGCGGCCCTTCAGTGGTGAGTACTACGACAACAAAGAGGAGGGGGTCTACCGCTGTGTGGCCTGCGGGACGCCCCTCTTCGCGTCGGCCACCAAGTACGATTCCGGTACGGGCTGGCCGAGCTTCTGGGAGCCACTCGACGAAGCAAACGTCGAGACGGAAGAGGATCGGAGCCTCTTCATGCGCCGCACTGAGGTACACTGCGCCGTCTGCGGCGCCCACCAGGGACACGTCTTCGAGGACGGGCCGGCCCCTACGGGCCAGCGCTACTGCATCAACTCTGCCGCACTCCGCTTCGACCCAGAAGCCGAACCAGAGTAACTTCCTAGCCTCTCATAACGCCCCTTACCGTCTCGTAGGGGGCGTCTTTGTGTTTTCTGATCCATCCAGCAAGCCGACCTCCTCTAAGCTTGCTTTGAGGCGAGAACTCTGGAGGTAAGCACCGAATGGCGACGCGGAAGATACAGAGATAGCGCGTACAGAACCTGAAACTCATCGTATACTTCCGCCCGGAAGGCTCGATGAGCAGGACTCTGGGGTTGCGAGAGGGGATAGAGAGCACGGCCCGCGAAACGGAGGCGGCCGCAAGCGAATTCCAGATCGACGAGCCCTTCCCAAGCCTGCTCTCGACTACGCGAGCCGTGCTCTTCTCACCGCAGCGCTTCTTCGATGAGTTGTCGCCGGATGGGCCGCTCGGAGCGCCCATACTCTACTTCCTGATCTGCTCGGCGATCACGGCGGTTACGAGTGTGGTTGCCAGCCTCACCTTCCTCGCCGTGCCTGTGGGGATCGGCGTGGCGACCGGCTCCTTGGACGCAGGGCTGCTCATTCGCGTCCTGACGATATTTGTACTCGCATCGTTGGTGGTCTTGCCCGCATTGTTCGTCGCCGGCTTCTTCGCATCGGTGCTCATCCTGCACGCCTTTATCCGCCTCATCGCGGGACGGGATCAGAAAGGTCTAGCCGCCACCTTGCGCGTCTCATGCTACGCGGTAGGGGCCCCGGTGGGGGTAGCCTGGATACCCCTGGCCGGCATCCTGGCTGCTTTCTACTGTTTCTATCTGCACACCATCGGTCTGAAGCGGGTGCACGGGATTTCCACCGCCAGATCTCTAGGACCCATCTTGATCCTCGCAACTCTCCTGCTCGTGCTGGCGGCAATCGTAGCCGCCTATGACTACAGCGTGATCCGGGAAGCCATGAAATAGCCGCCCTCTCAGCAACCAAAATGCTGACTAGCGCTGTTTCCGGAAACCGCTTTCAGCGACGCCAGCGCTCCCTGGCCTCGCGGTAGAGGTCGCCACCGTAGAGGTCGTTCACGACGACTACCGGAAATCCTTCTACAAAGAGGCGGTGGATCGCCTCAGCCCCCAGGTCTTCGTAGGCGATGACCTCGGCCTCCTTCACGCAGTCCGCCAGAAGTGCCGCCGTACCTTCGACGGCGCCGAAATACACGCAACCGTGCTCCCTCATCGACTCGATCACCGTCTCGGAGCGCACTCCCTTGCCTATCATTCCCCTCAAACCGCGTTCGATCAGTAGCGGCGCGTAAGGGTCCATCCTCGAGGCGGTCGTCGGCCCGGCTGGCCCCAACGCGTAACCGGGTCGCGCCGGGGCTGGGCCCGAGTAGTACACGATGTTTCCTTCAGGATCCAGGGGCAGCGGTTTTCCTGCCTCTATCGCCCCTTTCATCCTGGCGTGGGCCGCGTCGCGGGCTATGTAGATCACCCCGTTCAGGCGAACGACGTCGCCTGTCCTCAGAGGCTCTAGCTCCTCCTTCGAGAGTGGTGCTTCCAGCCTGATGGGCGCGGGACTCACAGTTCGGCCGAGGCCGTGCGGTGGGAGTGGCAGTCGAGGTTGACGGCGACGGGGAAGGCTGCGATGTGGGTCGGGAAGCTCTCGATGTGGACCGCGAGCGCTGTCTGCGTGCCGCCGTAGCCGGCAGGTCCTATGCCTGTGGCATTGATCTCGTCGAGTAGCTCGCGCTCGAGGGTGGCCAGTTCGGGGTCAGAGTTAGGTTCGCCAGAAGGACGGGTGAGCGCTTTCTTGGCGAGTACTGCCGCCTTCTCGAAAGGTCCGCCCATACCGACCCCAACGGTGAGCGGCGGGCTGGCGTTCGGGCCGGCCCTTTCGATAGTCTCGACGACAAACTGCTTCATCGCCTGAAGGCCTTCCGCGGGGGTGAGCATCTTGAGGGCGCTCATGTTGTCGCAGCCCGCGCCCTTGACCAGCATCGTGAGTTTCAAGCCGTCGCCCTGGGCCGGTTCATAGTAGACCACGGCAGGGGTGTTGT
>DASSCV010000190.1:0-10495 GCA_035697505.1 Rubrobacter sp. | reverse complement strand
CCTTGTCATAGTCGTTGCCGCAGACCTCGCACTGGGCCATGGCTCGGCTCCTTTCCCACGTTTACTTACTTTAGATCATGCCCGGTGTCAGGGAATCGCAATCTGCCCCTACTCCTGCAGACGGGCCATGACGTAGGCGTCCACGTACTCGCCGTTGCGGAGTGCAAATCGCCTGTGGGTCCCCTCGACCTTGAATCCGAACTTCTCGTACAGTGCGATCGCGGGCGCATTATCAGTGTATACGCGGAGATCCAACCTCGTAAGGCCCAACCAGTTGTCCGCGAGGTCCACGCACGCTTCCACCAACTGGGTGCCGACGCCCTTGCCCTGCCAGTCATCCCGCACTGCTATCCCCAAGTGTCCTGAGTGCCGTGTCCTCGGGTTCATGTGGACACTGAGCGCGAGGTGGCCGACGACCTCACTCTGTACGCAAGCCACCAGGGAGAAGTTATCGTCTCGTTCTCTGGCAAGCTCCTCGCGCCATGCATCCTCCGAAGAGTACGGAACTCCCAGCGTTTCGGCCATAGCCCGTGGGGAGGAGTAGATGAGGTGCACGGCTTTGTAATCTTCCGGTTCACAGCGCCGGATGACCAGGTCACGCAAGCCGACGACTCCTCCTTTCACACGGGCTTCTCGAGACCTCTATTCTCACACGCAAAGCTGAATAGCTGAAATATGCTCGCGGCGATTTGTGTAATAAACTCGGGCGGTGACATCAGGAAACACCAGGCTAGAGGAGGCATCAGTGGATCTGCGAAATCTGGGTAGCGAAGGGCTCGTCGTATCGGAGCTTGGGCTCGGGTGCATGGGGATGAGCGAGTTCTACGGTACGGGCGACGAGGAGGAATCCATAGCCACCATCCACCGCGCCATAGAGCTGGGCATAACCTTCCTCGACACGGCGGACATGTACGGCCCGTTCACCAATGAGAAGCTCGTGGGCACAGCCATAGCCGGCCGCAGGGACGAGGTCGTGCTCGCCACCAAGTTCGGCAACGTGCGCGGCGAAGACGGGAGCTTCCGTGGCGTGAGCGGTAGGCCCGACTACGTGAGAGAGGCCTGCGATGCGTCGCTCTCGCGCCTCGGGGTCGACCACATAGACCTCTACTATCAGCATCGCGTGGACCCGGAGACGCCCATCGAGGAGACGGTCGGAGCGATGAAAGAGCTAGTGGAGGCCGGCAAGGTCAGGTATCTAGGGCTCTCCGAGGCAGGGCCAGAGACCATCAGGAAGGCTCATGCCGTGCACCCCATCAGCGCCCTCCAGTCGGAGTATTCGCTCTTTACCCGCGGCGTGGAGGACGAGGTCCTACCGACCGTGCGCGAACTGGGTATCGGGTTCGTCCCCTACAGCCCGCTCGGGCGAGGCTTCCTAACAGGACGCTGGAAGAGCATCGAGGACATGCCCGAGAACGACACCCGCAGCGCCCGCTTCCCACGCTTCGCTGAGGAGAACTTCCAGAAAAATGTGGAATTGGCAGATAGGGTGCGCGAGGTCGCCGACGGCAAGGGGATCACCCCTGGGCAACTCGCCCTCGCGTGGCTCCTCGCTCAGGGTAACGATATCGTCCCCATCCCAGGGACCAAGCGCCGCAAGTACCTGGAAGAGAACGCTCGCGCCGCAGGCGTAACGCTCACCGAGGATGACCTCGCCAGCATCGAGGAGGCCATGCCTCGCGGATCGGCCGCCGGCGAGCGCTACGGTGAAGAGCAGATGCGGGCCGTAGGCCGCTAGGAGGAGCTGATGACCGATGTCGAGCACATCTCGAGCAAGGGGACGGGTGTGCCCATAAGCTGGTTCCCCATCCCCGAAGAGTCCGAGCTTCCCGACGAATTGCAGGGGCTTTTCAGGAAGGCGCGGGAGATGATCGGGTTCGTCCCCAACGTCTTCAGAGCTTACAGTTACCGTCCCGAGCGGCTCTCCGCCTGGTTCGCCCACTACCGCCAGCTCCACGAGGCGACCCCTAACCTGGACGCGGCGGAGAGGGAGATGATCGCCGTGGCCGTCTCGATGGCGAACGGCTGCCTCTACTGCCTGGTCGCCCACGGCGCCGCCCTTCGCCAGGCGCTGGGCGACCCCATCCTTGCCGACCGCATCACGCTAGATCACAGGAGGGCCGGCCTCGACGAACGCCGCACGGCCATCCTGGACTTCGCCGTCAAGGTCACCGAGCGCCCGCTGGATTGCGATCCGGGAGACCTCGAACGCCTCAGGGGCTACGGGCTGACCGAGGAGGAGGTCTGGGATGTAGTGGAGATCGCAAGTATGTATAACTTCACCAACCGTATGTCGCTGGCGTGCGGCATGATCCCCAACGAGGAATACCACGCGCTGGCGAGATAGAAACTCGGAAGGTGCCCTGCCGTGCTGCAGGTGATCTCGGTTCTCGGGGCGCTGGCTATCCTCGCCGCCTTCGCCGCCAACCTGTTTGGCTGGATACAGCCCTCCAACCTCTGGTACTCGGTTGCCAACTTCCTTGGCTCGGCCGTGCTGACGGTGGTGGCCGTAGTAGACCAGCAACTGGGCTTCCTACTTCTGGAAGGCACCTGGGCCCTGGTGAGCCTCTGGGGCATCTTCTCCGCCCTGCGCGGGAGACGAGCGCCGGGCGGTGTGCGCTAGAGGGGGTCTTGTATACTGCGGGCGGAAAGAGAAGCGGAGAGGAAAAGAGCGTGTCCGGAGTAAAGTACGTCTCGAAGGTGAAGTTGGAGCCGGTGGAGGGGAAGATCCGCCGCGCTTATCTCCCCGTACAGGAGGATCCGGTGCTGTTCGGTGTCCACAGCGAGGTCGCCGAACACTACGGCGTCTCCCCGGAGGACGTAGAACCCTACGATACAACGCTCGACTACGTGGTCGCCGCCGCGGGCGGCTGACTGCTCGGCACCTTTTCGGGCGCGCTGGCAGCGCGTCAGGTATCGTTCGAGAACCTCCACGCCGAGACGATCGGAGAGATCGAGGTTGAGAGCAAAGTGCTCGTCATCAAGCGCATCAAGCAGACCTTCCACCTTACCGCCGACGAAAGCGACCGCGAGACCATAGAAAGGGTACTCCGAGTCTACGCCGATAGTTGTCCGGTGGCGGCTTCCGTAAAGGGGAGCATCGAAATCTCCAGCGAGTTGGCCCTCACGGTCGCGTGATCCTGCAGACCAGCCGCCGGTAAATTTACGGAAGCGTGTTCTGGCGGAAGATCAAGCCAAGTAGCTCTTCTCCGAAGTCAGATGCCGTGCTGACGTCGCCAGCTTCGATCTCGACGTTGTTCAGGTACTGGAGACGGAGCACGTCTCCTCCTCCGACATGGGCTTCGGGGATGATCCCACCGAAGAACACCCCGAGGTTATTCAGCCCGGCCGCAGATCTCTGCGTCGCAGGATGGGAGAGAGGAAGGTCCACGTAGACGCAATCCACGCGGTGCAGGCTGAGATCTCGCAGGTGGCGGTGGACAAGCTCCTGTAGGTCGGCCCCGGGTTCCTCGATGCGCAGGAAGGCGAGGTTGTGGTCCTGACGCACCTCGACGCTCATCAGGGAGTGCTGTAGCGTCGGGTCAGGGACCCCGCCGATAGTCCGTCGCAGCCCGTTGTGTTCGACGACGCGCCTGACCGCTCCCAGATAAGGTGCCGGAGGATAGATCTCGCGCTCCGGTTCGTCTCTGACGCGCATGTAGAACAGGGCGACGGACCCGCGACGAGCCGCCCTCTCCTCACCGATCTGCTTGTACGAGACGGACGCAGGAATATAGCCTAGCAAGAACCCCGTCTCCCGCGCGCCGAGATGAAGATTGCCCCTCTGGCTGTACGGATGGAAGGCGGTCGCCTCGCTGTAGAGCCCGTACATGCCGGCGTCAGCGGCCCACTCCGCCATGAAGGTTTTCATCCTCGGGAAGAGATGGTGTCCACGAAACCGTGGGTCCACGACCGCCTGTCCGGACTCCCCCACAAGCGAGCCGGGACGTTCCACGGTAATCGCTAGATGCCCCACGAACTCGCCCTCCTGCGTTACCGCGACGCAGGAGATCATGAGCCCCTCCTCCTGAAGCTCCCTGATCCTGTCAGGATAGTAGATGTAGTCCCAGTCGTAGCTGTAGCCGTAGGAGCGGTAGACGCAGCGCGAAAGCTCGAATGATTCATCAGGATGCATCATGCGAATCTCCAGAGGGACGTCCTCATGCGCAGGGGTGGCTTCCACGGTTCTGCGGTGCTCGTCTTCAGGGAGGTGGTCCCTGACGTCGGTATGAGGAAGGTGCTTGAGTAACTCGACCCTGTTGCCGCGCCGGCCGAGGTTTACAAAGCGGGTCTCGTCGAAGGACCCGTGAAGTATCTCCAGCACGGTCCGATCCTCACCGTCCTGCAGGCGTTTGTAGTCGAAGGGCAGCCCCTGATCTTCGACTGCCACCACGACCTGCCCAGGTCTGCGCAGGACCTGGACATCGAAGGAACCCTCCTCTTCGGGCCCGAAGGCGTGCTCGATGACGTTCGTGCAAACCAGTTCTACGGCTCTGTCCACATGCTCGGCGTCCCCCAGGCCGAGCCGATGGGTAATCTGCATCACGAAGTCGATCAGGGGTGGTAAGAACCCGGTGTCTGCTGATACCGTGACGCGGGCGATCGATTCCTCCGGCGTTGCTTTCATCTCGGTCATGAGTAATCCTTCTTCGAAACAGCCATTTATCAGGAACTTGATTCTCTCAGGTCTCGTCGTCCTCGGCCAATCATGCAGCACGCACAAGAAGCTGACAAGCGCCCGACAGGGCGCTTGCTGAGATGCTGACCAGCTTGCATTAAGAAAAGTTAAGTGAGATCGTTGACAAGTTCTCGGTAGGGGGGTAGAGTGTCTTCGATGTTGTTGTCGCGAGAAGGACTGAAGGATTGATGCACATCCGTCGCACGAACATAGGTATTCCGGTGTTCGGGGGAGAGGTGCGTCCCGAGGTCCGCGAGGTCGCGATGAGAACGTGAGCTTCTAGCTCCACTAAACTTCTCAGGAGAGGCCCCCGGACCGAGCGGACCGGGGGCCTCGAGCTTTGCTCCGAGAGAGCTGGCGAAGGTCTTTGGCTCCGATCCCAACACGGACGGTATCAGCCCTTCCAGGGCGCGACGAAGAGACGAGAGAAGGAGACAGAGAGATGTTCAACGACTGGCACTACGTGTTGTCACAGGACCGGGAAGCCCGTGAGCAAGACTTCGCCGAAAGGGTGGCCGAGCGCGGGAGATACGCTCGGTCCCCTGGACGGCCCTCCCTAAGGGGAAGGGTAGCGCGCAGGCTCTTCGCCCTGGCGATAGCCGCCGAGAGCGAGGAGACCTGGCGCGTCGTCTGGGAGAGGTTGGAGGCCAGGGGGCGCCTGTAAGGTGGGCGCCCCTCAGGGCGGGATTTCTATAGGAGGTTCTTATGAAGGCTCTGGAGTTAAGAGGAGTAGAGAAGAGTTTCAAGAAGCGGCGTGGGGAGGTGGTACGCGCCCTCGACTCGATCTCGCTCTCGGTAGGGAAAGGGGAGGTCGTCGGCATCCTCGGGCCCAACGGGAGCGGAAAGAGCACGCTGGTGCGAGTTATCTCCACGCTCGTCGTCCCTGACAGGGGGGAGGTCGAGGTCTTCGGGATCGACGCCACGCGCCATCCCAAGCGGGTGCAGCGCAGCATGAACCGGGTAAGCGTCGAGGCCAGCTTCTTCAAAAAGCTCTCGGCCATGGAGAATCTGCTCTACGGGGCCAAGCTCTACGGCGTCACCAGTGCCGAGGCGAGGCCCAGGATAAAGGAGATCCTCGACAATATCGGCTTCGCCCGCAAGCGCGCCACCGAGCCGATGGAGCACTTGAGCCGAGGGATGCAGCAGAAGATTGCGCTCGCCAGGGCGCTGCTCACCAGCCCCGTCGTGATGCTCCTCGACGAGCCGACGACCGGCCTCGACCCCAGGAGCAAGAAGGATGTGCAGGAGTTTATCCGCAAGATACGCGAGGCCCACGACTCCTCGATCTTGCTCTGCACCCACGACATGGGCGAGGCCGAGGAGCTCTGCGACCGCGTCGGCATCATGATGGACGGGAAGATACTGGCCCTCGAAGAGTCAGAAGAGCTCAAACGCCGCTACGCCACGAACGGGCGGGTGCCAACGATGGAGGAGACGTTTATGGCCGCGACGGGCTACTCCGTCGAAGAGGCCAGTGCGGAAGGAGATCAGGATGCATAACATGCTCAAGCCCCGATGGCTGGTCGAGGTAATCGCCGTCTGGGGCTACGTACAACGCAACTACTTCCTCACCAAGCGCTACTTTATGTGGGAGTTGGTGTGGCTGACGTTCACCACCGTCAACGCCATGTCCATCACCTTCATAGGGGCTGGTGTCGAACTGGTCGGCGGCGGTGAAGGGACAGACACCGAGCGTCTGATGACCTTCCTGCTCATCGGCGCGCTGATCTGGAGCTACCTCTCGATGATCTTCGATGTACTCTCGGAGACGGTACAGTGGGAGCGGTGGGAGGGGACGATAGAGTACACGTTCATGAGCCCGACGAGCCGGGTCACCCACCTTCTCGGCATGGGCGTCTACGCCGTCGTCTACGGCATCGCCCGGACCGCAGTGGTCCTCGGCGTCGCCATGCTCGCCTTCGATCTCGACCTCTCGGAGGCCAACTACTGGGCCGCCATGGTCATCCTCGCCGTGTGCAGCATCTCGCTCGTTGGTTTCGGGGTCGTAGCCGCCGTGATGCCGCTGCTCTCGCCGGAGAAGGGCCAGCAGGTGACGTACATCGTCTCGGCCCTCCTGCTCCTCGTCTCGGGCGTCTACTACCCCGTCAAGGTACTCCCCGATTGGATGCAGGTGATAGCGCAATACTCACCGGTTACCTACGCGCTCGAAGGATCCCGCGCAGCGCTCCAGGACGGTGTCGGTCTGTCGCAATTGTGGAGCAGCATCTGGCCGCTCCTCGTCATGGGCGTGGTCTTCGTGCCGATGGGGCTCTTCGTGTTCTACCTTGGCGAGAGCTACGCCAAGCGGACCGGAAAGCTCAAGAGGAGCGGGTGAGATAGGCTTCAGGTCTCAGGTCTTTCCTAACTGCTGAAGCCTCATTCGCCTTGCCGGCCGACCGGCCGGCAAGGCGTCATCACGGACATCGGCTGCCCGGGTTGGCGTACTTCTCGTCCTGGCGCCAGCGGTAGAATTCGTCGCGGTTCATAGCCGGTTTGCCAGGATGGGTCGCGGCGTGGACCTCCAGGTAGCGATCGTAGGCGTTCTCGCCGGAGATCTCCTTCAAATACTCCCAGATGGATCGTAGAGGGTTCGTTCTACCTTCCTAGCGGGCCCCAACGGGCTCCCTTTCGATTACGTTGCCTTCCGAGTCGAGGTGGGATTCCTGCCAGGGAGCCTCAGTCATCTCCGGCTCCTTGCTGCCGCGGATGATTCCGAACCACACGCGGGAGGCGTCCGCTATCACGATGATGATCATGACCGCGAACAAGATAGAGAGCACGCCATCTACCGTCGTGTTGACCAGGATCTGACGTGCGTCTTCGACGCTCGCGGCGCCAAGCGCTGCCATGGTGTCGTTCAGCTCGCCGGCCTGTATGGACTGCTGGGCAGCTGCCCTCTGGGCGAAGAAGCCGATAGCGGGGTCGGTTGAGAAGATCTTCTGCCAGCTCGCCGTGAGCGTCACGGCCGCGTCCCACGCCAGAGGCAACGCTGTAACCCAGGCGTACCTCAGCTTGCCCATCTTTATGAGGATGGTAGTACCGACCGTCAGGGCGACGGCCGCCAGGAGCTGGTTCGCTATGCCGAAGAGCGGGAAGAGCTGGTTGATGCCGCCCAGAGGATCGTTTACGCCGGCCCAAAGGAAGTAGCCCCAACCGGCGACTATGAGGGCGCTGGCTATGATGTTGCCAGGCAACCAGGAGGTGCGGGCGAAGGGTCTCCACACGTTGCCTACGAGGTCCTGGATCATGAACCGCCCGACGCGCGTTCCCGCATCAACGGTCGTCAGGATGAACAGGGCTTCGAACATGATGGCGAAGTGGTACCAGAACGCCTGCAGGGCCGTGCCGAAGACACCGGTGACCCCGGCGAAGATCGCGGATATGCCGACCGCGAGCGTCGGCGCGCCGCCGGTCCGTCCGACGATGGAGTCCTCGCCCACGGCGTCGGCTGTGCTCTGGAGCGTGTCGGGGGTTACGGAGAACCCGAAGCCGTTGACGGCTTGGGAGGCTGACTGGACGGTATCCCCGAGGAGCGCAGGGTTGGCGTTCATCGCGAAATACACGCCGGGATCGAGCGTGACGGCGGCGATCATGGCCATCACCGCCACGAACGACTCTGTGAGCATCGCGCCGTAGCCGATCGGGCGCACCTGCGACTCTTTCTGGATCAGCTTGGGCGTGGTTCCCGAAGCGACGAGCGAATGGAAGCCCGAGAGTGCCCCACAGGCGATAATTATGAACACGAACGGGAAGAGCGAACCAGCGAAGACAGGCCCCTGTCCGTTGAAGGCGAACTCCGTGAAGCGGGGCATGTGCATCGGGGGCAAGGTTATGGCTATCCCGACGGCGAGCAGGGCTATAGTCCCTATCTTCATGAAGGTCGAGAGGTAGTCGCGGGGCGCCAGGAGGACCCACACGGGCAAAACCGAGGCCACGAAGCCGTAGACTATAAGGGCCAGGGTGAGCTGATTCGGGGTGAACGTCCAGGCCGCTGCGTAGGGGGAGCTCTCGGAGATCCAACCTCCCCCGATGATAGCGAGTATCAGGAGGCTGACACCGATCAGAGATACCTCGAGGACGCGTCCCGGACGCAAGAAGCGCAGATAAATGCCCATCAGCACGGCGATAGGGATGGTCATCGCGAGCGAGAACGAGCCCCATGGGGAGGCCGCGAGCGCGTTGACCACGACGAGGGCGAGAACGGCGAGCAGGATCACCATGATCGAGAGCACGGCGATGAGCGCCGCCGCCCCTCCTACGGGTCCGATTTCCTCCCTCGCCATCTGGCCCAGGGACTTGCCGTTTCTTCTCATGGAGAAGAAGAGCGTGGTCATGTCTTGGACGGCGCCGGCCAGTATGACGCCGACGATGATCCAGATCGTCCCAGGCAAGTAGCCCATCTGCGCAGCCAAAACGGGTCCGACTAGCGGCCCCGCCCCGGCTATTGCGGCGAAGTGGTGCCCGAAGAGCACCCTCCGGTCCATCGGCTCGAAGTCCCGACCGTTGTTGAGCCGCTCTCCCGGTGTCGCCCGGGAATCGTCGACTTCCAGTACCCTGTCCCGGATAAAGCGAGCGTAGAAGCGGAAGGCGATGGCGTAAGATGCCAGTGCCGCGAAGAGCATCCATCCGGCGTTTACCGTCTCTCCTCGTGCGAGAGCCAGCATTCCCCAGCAGACCGCCCCGACGAGGGCGATGACGACCCAGATACCATACCGACGAAGACTATTACTCATAATTCCTCCTGCCCTTCCCGAAGCATATGCATCCCATCATAGCGGAAAATCGAATCGAATGCGGAGTCCCGCTGCCCGAGCGGCGAAAGCCACCCTAAACATGCCTTGATTCCGCCTCCGGTAGACGCACACCCTTTACGAGGACCCTGCGTTGCCCATCTCCGTTGGTGTTACCCCGGCGCTACGGACGCTGGGAGAGTAGCCGCGGGGCGGTGAGGCAGACGGCGCCTGCGAGAATAGTGCAGATGGTGGTGGGGTAGAGGAGGATCTCCAGCGGCGTCGTGCCCGTTGTCAGGCCCAAGACCGTCTTCATGGCGTCGTCGGTGTAGGAGAAGGGGACGAAGCCCCGGAGTGTCTGGAGAATACCGGTAGGATGCTGGTTGCGGAAGAAGCCTGAAAGATAGATCAAGGGGAACAGTATCGCCGTCGCGTACAGCAGAACGTCTGCCGGCGATGAGGTGAAGTTGGCGATAAAGATGCCGATGCAGTTGGCGGTAACGAGCGTCGCGAAGATGGCGAGGGTGGCCGCGAGCATCCATACGAGGGATACGGGGTGCAGCAGATAGACGATCAGGAGCGCCGGCAGTAGCTGCACCAGGTCGAGGATGGCGTTGACGGCGAGGATCTCGAAGACGATCCTGTAGGGAGATAATGGAGTCAGCGCGACGCGCGCCAGGATGCCGTCGTTCAGATCTACGGTCAGGCTCTCCCCGGCCCCGAACGTCCCCGCCATCACCGCAACGATACCTATGACGGCGGCCGCGTACTTCGCGGGCATGCCGCTCGCCGCGACGGGTACGATTATGGCCATGGGGTAGAGCATCTTCAGTACTAGCGCGAACCTCCTGGAGAAGAACAGAGCGACGTCCTTCTTCCAATAGGCATCAGGGAGATCAAACCTCATCCTTGAGCGCCTCCCCGGTAAGCTTCACGAATACATCCTCCAGATTAGGCTTCTGTACCGACAGGTTCACGATGTCCCCGCCCGAGCGGACGATGCCGGCCACGACGTCGGCGACTATGCCAAGACGTTCCTCGCAGTGGAAGATGAGATCCCGTCCCTCCGGAACGACGCGCTGTACACCAC
>DASSCV010000189.1:0-4508 GCA_035697505.1 Rubrobacter sp. | reverse complement strand
GGGCTCGTCCTTAGCATCGTCTCGCTAATCCTCCGGGCTTCGGGGCGCAGGAATGCCGGGCGCCTGACCTTTCTGACTGGGTACTCCATCAGTGGCATGGCCGCCCATCTCGGTGGGGAACTCTCCTACCACTACGGGCTACGCGTGGACAGGAACGTCTCCGAGGAAGCCGGTCCCGATGAGTTCGTTCCCGTCCTGGGCGAGAGCGAGCTGGCGCAGAACGACCTGCGCCGTATCGAGGTCGAAGGGGTGGGAGTCCTGCTTAGCCGTTCCTCTGCCGGCCAGGTCTGCGCCATAGCCGCCACGTGCAACCACTTCTCCGGCCCGCTCGAAGCGGGCGACCGCCAGGGCGACACGGTAGTCTGTCCCCTGCACAACTCCCGCTTCGATCTGTGTAGCGGCGAAGTTATCGACGGCCCGGCCGTCTTCCCCCAATCTCGCTACGAGACCAGGGTGCGTGACGGGAACATAGAGGTCAAGGCCGCCGCGGAGAACGTTCAGCAGAAGGTCAGGTAGTCATCTGTTCGCCGGCTGAGAAGGCGACCGGCACGTCCGCGGGGCGGAGTATGTAGGCCTGGTGCTGAGCGCCTTCATCTTCGGGTTGGTGGCCTCGAGCGCACTGGTGATCGGCGCGGTCGCCGGGGCCTACTGGACGCCGCCCAGGCCGCTGCTCGCCTCGGCCCTGGCCTTTGCCAGCGGCGCGCTGATCACCGCGCTGGCTTTCGACCTTTTCCAGGAGTCGTTCAAGCACGGCGGCGCGTGGCTCTCCTCGATCGGGGTGCTTTTGGGGGCCGCGGCCTTCGTTGTAGCCGACGAGGCGCTCGACCGCTACATCGAAGGGGCCGGCAGCGGTGTCTCAGCCTTCGCCCTGCTGGCAGCAGTGACGCTTGACGGTATCCCCGAGAACATGGCCCTTGGTGTCTCTTTGCTCGAGATGTCCGGTGGAGGGACGTTGACGCTGCTCGTGGCCATCTTTCTCTCCAACCTGCCCGAGTCCCTGGGCGGGGCCGTGGGGATGCGCCAGCAGGGCCGCTCCAGACGCTTCGCCATCGGGGTCTGGAGCGCGACCGCGGTCGTGCTCGCCATCGCGGTGGTGCTTGGCAACGTGGCCCTCTCTAGCGCTGGGGAGGGAGCGCTCGCCGCATTGCTCTCCTTCGCCGGGGGCGCTGTGCTCGCCTCGCTGGCCGACACCCTGATGCCGGATGCCTACAGGGAGGGTGGTAAGTGGGTCGCCTTCGCCACGGCCGCCGGATTCCTGCTGTCGTTCCTGATCGCAGAGGCGTGAAAGCGGTTTCTGGAAGGGTCGACCCTTCCAGAAACCGCGCTGGTCAGCACGCTTCGGCCTGTGGCCTCAGCGTGTCAGCTAGTCATCTGCTGACTAGCTCTTTTCCAGCGACTCCAGGGCTTCTGCGGCGGCGCGACGGAGCGAGCGGCTTGAGTCTACCTGGAAGACCTTCTGCAGGTCGCCGCGGGCGCGGGCCCTCTCGCCCAGAGCCGCGAGGGCCGAGGCCCGATTGTAGTGGGCTATGCCGAGTTTGGGATCCAGCTTTATGGCTTGGTCTGTGGCTTCCAGGGCGGCGCCGGGGTTGCCTGATGCGTCCAGGCTCGCCCCGAGGGCCGAGTAGTAGCGGGGTAGGGGACGGCGGGCGCAGATCTCATCGTAGAGGTTCGCCGCCTTCTCGTACTCGCCCTTGCGGAAGGCGGTCCCGGCACGGCGTTCGTCCGGGGTGACGGCGCGGGTCATCAGGGCCGTGAGGATGGCAGCGCCGCAGAGGTATACGAGGAGGACGGGGCCATAGTTCTCGACGGTTGCGAGGTTCATCACAAAGGGCAGACCAGCGATAAAGACGCCTGTGGAGAGGGGTGGTATCAGCCGCAGGAAAAAGTCCCTGTAGGCCCTTACGCGCAACAGATCCCTGTTCTGACGGCCGATCAAGAAGGTGAAGACCATCAGGATTACCAGCGCGCCGATCGTAGGATAGAGTAGCTTCACGAGAGTTCTTCCAGCATCCTCCTGGAGGCCGATCGGAAGCGACGGGGGAGGTCCGTATTCTGCGCCTTCTCGAGATCCTTGACGGCCCTGCTCTTCTTCCCCATCCTTTGTAAGACGAGGGCGCGGTTGTAGTAAGCGAGGCCGTACTCTGGATCGTCTTTGATCGCCTGCGTCGAGGCTTCCACGGACTCCTCGTAACGCTCAGAAGCGCCAAGGGCTGCCCCCATAAAGGCCTTGTTGCGGGCGAGCGGCTTCTCCTCTACCAGCTCCTTGTAGAGCTCGACCGCACTTGCGTAATCGCCGGCGCGGAAGGCCCTGTTGGCGCTGCGCTCCAGGGAGGACACGGAGAGGAAGCTGGCGCCGATTATGGCGACAGCGGAGACGGCCATCCAGGCCAGGAGCATTCGCCCCTCTCCGTAGCTCTGGACTACGAACAGGCTCAGCACCATCAAGAACAGAGCGAGGAAGGGGAGGGCCTTGCGGGCCAGATCTCCCCAGGCTTTAGCCCTTGCCAGGTCGCGGTTGGCGGCGTAGATCGTCTGCCAACTCACGAAGAGGAGCAGGAAGATCAAGACTATCGTTATCGCTCCAGAGCCCACATCTCCCCCTTAAGAGCCGACCGGTGCACGCTCGAGACTCTCCAATACCCCGAGCGCAGGGGCCACCAGCCTATCGAAGTCCTCGTCGGAGAGAGCGGCCCGCGCTCCTTCCACAGAGACGGGCTCATGGAGCCCGATCCAGGACTTGCATCCGCCGTACTCATCCCTGTACGGGAGCTCGACCATTTCGGGGAGCAGATAAGTGCGCAGGACGAGCACCGTGAGTGGCTTCTTCGGACGCCACTTGAAGCGGCGCTCGGCGTACTCGGGCGTCCACATGTGATGCGGGTCGAGCGCCGACAGTTCTTCGTCCTCGGAGATCTCGTAGGCGCCTTCGACCTCTGCGAACGACGAGAAGCGCAAGGGTCCATCGTCGGTGAGGTCAGGGATACCGTCCATCAGGCCGCGATATTCCTCTTTCAGTAGTCCCGGCCTCTGGTGCTCGTAACCGGGGAGGAGCAAAAAGCGCGTCTGGGGCACGGCGAACGCTTTCTCCCTTATACCGCCCTTCCTGACGACGAGCGCCGTCTCTGCGCGCTCCAGTGCCCTGACGGCGACCGCCCACTCCTTCAGCGCGTGCTGCAGAGAATCCAAGACATCACCTCTCGTATAATGCGACCGTTGCACGCCTGATTATATGACGAGAGCGTTCCGGCTTCGATAGAGGAGGCACAATTGACCCAGCAAGAGACACCGCACCGCGTAGAGCGAGATTCGATGGGGGAAGTGAAGGTCCCCCGCGACGCCCTCTTCGGCGCCCAGACCCGCCGCGCCCTGGATAACTTCCCCGTAAGCGACCTCAGGTTCCAGAGACGGTTCATCCAGGCTCTCGGAGCCATAAAGCTAGAGTCGGCGAACGTGAACAACGAGCTGGGTTTGCTCGAGGACGAACTCAAGGACGCCATCGTGGAGGCGGCGACGGAGGTCGTCGAGGGAAGGCTCGACAACCAGTTCGTGCTGGACATCTTCCAGACAGGGAGCGGCACCTCCACGAACATGAACGCCAACGAGGTCATCTCCAACCGGGCCATCCAGATCCTGGAAGGCGAGCTGGGCTCCAAGAGCCCGGCCCACCCCAACGACCATGTCAACCAGGGCCAGTCCTCTAACGATGTCATCCCGACAGCCATCCACGTCTCCGCGCTCGTGGCCATCAAAGAGGACCTGCTCCCCGGCCTGCGGAAGCTCCAGGAGGCGCTCGACGGGAAGGCCAGCGAGTTCGATGATGTCGTCAAGACCGGGAGGACGCATCTCCAGGACGCCACCCCCATACGTCTCGGGCAGGAGTTCCGCGGCTACGCGGGCCAGATCGAACGCGGCATACAGCGCGTCGACAAAGCCGTAGAAGACCTCGGCGAAGTGGCCCTCGGTGGCACAGCCGTGGGTACCGGCGTCAACACCCACCCCGAGTTCGCATCCAAGGTCTGCGAGAGGCTCTCCTCTCGCTTTGGTATCGAGTTACGCGAGACGGAGAACCACTTCCAGGCCCAGAGTGCGATGGACGCGGCCGTTTTCGCCAGCGGCGCCCTCAAGACCGTCGCGGTGAGCTTGCTCAAGATCTCCAACGACATCCGCTGGCTCGGGGCGGGACCCCGTGCAAACCTCGCCGAGATAGCATTGCCGGAAGTGCAGCCTGGCTCATCCATCATGCCAGGCAAGGTGAACCCCGTGATCGCAGAGAGCGCCACCATGGTCGCCGCGCAGGTCATAGGCAACGACGCCACAATCGCTGTCGCCGGAGGGAGCGGCAACTTCGAGCTAAACGTAATGCTCCCTGTCATCGCCTACAACCTGATCCAGAGCATAGAAATCCTGGGTTCCGCTTCGGCCAACCTCGCAGACCAGTGCGTCTCCGGCCTCCTAGCGACAGACCGCGGTCCCGAACTAGTCGAGCAGGGCCTCATGCTGGCCACAGC
>DASSCV010000188.1:0-4971 GCA_035697505.1 Rubrobacter sp. | reverse complement strand
TCCTGTGTAGGGGAGAGCAGCTAACTGTATGTTCCTCCTGACGGGGCGGCCTGCAAGCGGGAGTGAGAGATGCCGCGCAAACCTTCCTAAGCTAAGATGTTCGTAACAAGCAGGAGGTACGCTCATGACAACCAAAGCCGGGGTCGGCACGAGTCACCACCATAATCCCAACGTCGCGGGTCGTGAGGCCGCCGGGCAGGCACTCAAGAAAGCGGGCATCGACAAGCCAGACTTCGTCTTCATGTTCGCCTCTATCAGCTACGATCAACACTCCCTGTTGCGTGCTGTCCGCGAGACTACCGGAAGCGCACCCCTCACAGGTTGTTCGGCGGAGGGCACGATTGACGGAGACGAAGCCGATGAATCCAATTACTCCGTGCTTATTACGGCGATCTCTTCGGACGAGCTGCGGTGGCACAACGGATTGGCGACTGGGCTCAGAGCCGATTCACGCGCCGTTGGGCAGCAGGTTGCCCAGGAACTGCTACCGCACCTTTCTAATGACACCATTGGCCTGTTCGTCTTCCCTGATGGGCTCATAGACTACCTCGATAACTTCTTTGCAGGGCTGGACGGGGACCTCCCAAGCGAGCGGTTCCTCCCGCTCTGGGGTGGAGGAGCCGGCAACAACTTCAATCTGGAGGAGCCAACCTACCAGTATTGCGACGACGAGGTCGTCTCCGACGGAGTCTCCTACGCGCTACTCTCGGGTGCGGCACAGGCTAGTTGGGCCATCAGCCACGGCATGGCCCCGATAGGCGGCGAGCGTAAGGTAACGCGCTCCCAGGGAAACGTTATCTACGAGATCGACGGTAAGCCGGCAATCGAAGTGCTCAAGGAGTATCTACCAGAGCATGCTCTCGTTGAGGACCGCGACTGGAGGCCTTACGCCATTTCGCTTGCGCTCATTTTCGAAGCCCCTAGCTACATGAAAGACGAAGAGTACGTGGTTCGAGGCGTACCTGCTGTTAGGAAGGCTGACGGGTCCATCACTGTTCAAACGGAGGTCCAGGAGGGCACGAGCATCTGGTTCTCGAGCCGAGATAAGGAGAAAATCTCCACCAGGTTTGATCAGATGGCTGGACAGATCAAGGAGCAACTCGGAGATCAGAAGCCCAAACTCGTCTTCCAGTTTGAGTGTTTGACCCGAGGCAAAATGCTGTTCCGTGAGCAGGAGAAACAGGAGCTCCTCAGGCGGTTTCGGCAATCCGTTGGCCCGGACGTGCCATGGGCGGGTTTCTACACCATCGGGGAGATTGGCTCGGTAGAGGAGCACAACGACCGTCATCTCTACACCTCGGTCGTCCTTGCCCTCAGTTGACGATGGAATGGCAACCGGAAGCGTCGGGTAAGCGGGACGAACAAGTCGACCAGCGGTTGGCAAACCTACAAGACGAGAACCGCCGCCTGTCTGACCAGATCAAACGCCTCGTCAGAACCGAGCACGAACTCTATCAGTTTCAAGGGCAGCTCGACGATCAGATCCGCATTTACCGCCACCTGTACGAGGTTGGCAAAGAGCTCAAAGCGACTCTGGATCTGGGTGAGCTCCTGCAGATCGCGGCCCAGTTCGTCCTGTATCAGCTTGGTTTCGAGCGGTGTGTGGCGCTCTTATACGACCCCGGGGCGAACACCTTCTACGTCAAGGCGCACGATGGATACTACGACGAGGCGAGTCAGGCGCGGGTGACGGGCCTGCGACTTTCGGTGGACGATCCCCTGCTTGCTCCAATCCTGGCTGACTCAGAACGAGTAATCTGCGCGGAAGGGTGCGATCAAGACGGCCTGCTTGCGCTTGGGCAAGCCGTGGGAATATCCGAGTATGTCGCATTTCCGCTAGGCGGTGAACCACAACAGCCGATTGGTGTGCTGATCGCAGGAAACACAGTGAGTAGTGCGGCGTATCACCCACATATCCGCGCGGATAGCGAATTCGTGGTTGGCCTCGCAAACCTCGTCTCGCAGATTGCGACGGCGATACTCATGAGGCGTGAAATCGAGGCCCGTGAGGAACGTCTCAAGCAACAAGCACATGCCCGCGAACGCATCGAGCAGGAGTTACACGTGGCTCGGCGCATCCAGCAGGCTTCGCTCCCCGAGGTGGTGCCCGCGTTAGAGGGTTGGGAAATTTACCCTAGCTACCGACCGGCTAGGGAGGTGGGCGGAGACTTCTATGACTTCCTCGAGCTGGAAGGCGGTCGCCTGGGACTGGTGGTGGGTGACGCAACGGGCAAGGGTGTGCCTGCAGCGCTGGTGATGTCCACTACCTTAGGTATGCTCAGGGCGGTCACTCAAGCCTCAGACTACTCGCCCGGGGAGGTGCTCCAGCGAGTCAATGAGGCGCTGTCTACCCGCATCCCGGCCAATATGTTCGTCACGTGTTTCTACGGCGTCCTCGACCCGAGGAGCGGTAGCTTCGCTTATGCCAACGCAGGCCATGACCTGCCCTACGTGCAGCGTGGTGGCCATGCCAAGGAGCTAATGGCCAGGGGGATGCCCCTGGGACTCATGCCCGGCATGAGCTATGAGGAGAAGGAGATCATCCTGGGAGCTGGCGACAGAGCCCTCTTTTACAGTGACGGGCTGGTCGAGGCCCATAATCTAGAAGGTGAGATGTTCGGCTTCCCCCGTCTGCAGGCGCTCGTGGCCGAGCACGCTGAGGGAGAGCCGCTGGTGGACTTCATGATGGAAGAACTCTACTCCTTCACCGGGGAGAGGTGGGAGCAGGAGGACGACATCACTCTGGTGACACTACAGAGAGTCGCCCTGTAGGGGCGGCTCCTCGCCGTAGGGGACACGAAGCGAGACTTCGCCTCGACTACAAGGCCTTCGCCGATTCTTCCAGGAATGATGGAGCCAACCTGGTGCAGGGATAGAGTGAGACTCGGGTGAATAAAGCGGTCGATAACGTTGACAATCGCGCACGCGAGGCGTATACCGCCGGGTGACAATGCGATGCCAAGAAGACGCCGAGCCCCCGGGTGGCGCCGGGGGGTGGGGGACCCACTAGGGACCTAGTAGGTCCTCGGGGTGAATGGCCGGCTAGGCGTCCCTGGCTGGCGTAGGGCTTAGCTCTTTCGGCCCGAACCCGACAGCTAACCCCGCAGGCGCGAAGAAGGAGGTAAGTCGGGTGCTCGCAGTGGGATCGTGCCGGACGCGTCCCTGTCGTTGTCGCCGGGTTTCGGGGGGAGCGTAGTGTCGAGGTCCGAAGCTTCGCCGAAGGCCCCGGTCGGCCGACTCAAGCGCTGGTTGCTGGCAGATATCGTCGAGGACGTGCCTGGACCGGAGGCCAAGGAGGGCCGAAGCGAGCAGCACTCGTGGTGGCAGGTGATATGCCTGACAGGGGTAGACTATTTCTCTACTCTCGGCTACATCCCTGGCATCGCGGCGCTGGCCGCAGGTGCCCTCTCGCCCCTAGCCACCCTCTTCATAGTGCTCTTGACCCTGTTCGGAGCGCTGCCGATGTACAGGCGAGTGGCCGGGGAGAGTCCCAACGGGCAGGGTTCGATTGCCATGCTCGAGAGGTTACTCTCGTTCTGGAGGGGCAAGGTGCTGGTGCTCTGCCTCTTGGGATTCGTGGCGACGGGGTGGCTGGTCACGATCACCCTCTCGGCGGCTGACGCCGCCGTCCACGTCACCGAGAACCCGCTGGTGCCGTCCTTCTTGCACGACCGGGAAGTCCTCATCACGCTGGTGCTGCTGGCGTTCCTTGGCGCTATCTTCCTCAAGGGCTTCAAGGAGGCCATAGGCATCGCCATCTTCATCGTCGGGGCCTACCTGCTCTTGAACCTCCTCGTCGTGGGCGTCGGCTTCTACGAGATCGCAACGCACCCACAGAACGTAGTCCGCTGGCAGGATGCGCTGTTTACGAACTACGGCAACCCTCTGTTGATGATAGGTGCCTCGCTCTTGGTGTTCCCGCAGCTAGCGCTAGGACTCTCGGGCTTCGAGACCGGTGTGGGCCTGATGCCGCTCGTTCGCGGCGACGAGGGGGACGATCCCCAGCACCCCGAGGGGCGCATCCGCAACACACGCAAGATGCTCACCGTCGCTGCCCTGATCATGAGCTTCTACCTGATCACCACCAGTTTTGTGACGACGCTGCTGATCCCTGCCCGGGAGCTTGTGCCGGGCGGCAGCGCCAACGGCCGGGCGCTGGCCTACGTGGCGCACAACTACCTCGGCGACGCCATAGGGACGGTCTACGATCTAAGCACGATTCTCATCCTGGCGTTCGCCGGAGCTTCTGCCATGGCCGGGCTATTGAATATCGTGCCCCGCTACCTGCCCCGATACGGGATGGCTCCTGAGTGGGCGCGGGCAATACGGCCCCTCGTGCTCGTCTACACAGCCGTGGCCGTCGTGGTCACGATCATCTTCTCCGCCGACGTGGACGCCCAGGCGGGCGCCTACGCTACGGGTGTGCTTGCGATGATGTCCTCGGCCGCCTTCGCCGTTACGCTCTCGTCCTGGCGCAGAGGCTCCATGTTACCAGCGACCGCCTTCGGGTTGGTCACGGCTGTGTTCATGTACGCGCTTGTGGCCAACGAGGTAGAACGTCCCGACGGTATAGTGATCTCCCTGTTCTTCATCGGGGCGATCGTTGCCACCTCGCTCATCTCGCGGGTGTACCGCTCGCTCGAGCTCAGGCAAGAGCACATAGAACTCGACGAGACCGCGCTGAGGTTCATTGAGGAGGCGAGCCACGAAGGCGAGATCCACATCGTCGCCAACCGGCGCCAGGCGGGCGACAAGGCAGAATACGATAACAAGGAGAAAGAGCAACGCGAGGACAACCACATACCCCCCAACGTCCCCATCATATTCCTCGAGGTGGACGTGGAGGATGCCTCGGAGTTCGAGGACGTGCTGGAGGTCAAGGGGGTGGAGGTGGGCAAGCACAAAGTCATGAGGGCGGTGAGCTCGGTCGTACCCAACGCAATCGCCGCCCTCTTGCTTCACCTGCGAGAC
>DASSCV010000187.1:0-3266 GCA_035697505.1 Rubrobacter sp. | reverse complement strand
GTCACGAGCGAGTTGCGCAAGATCTTCCGTCCCGAGCTCCTCAACAGGATCGACGAGATCATCGTCTTCCACAAGCTCGAGCGCGAGGACATGCGCCACATCATCGAGATCCAGATAAAGCGCCTCCGCCAGCAGCTCGTCGAGCGTGACGTAACGATCGAGTTCACCGACGAGGCACTGAACAAGCTCGCCGATGAGGGCTACGACCCCGCCTTCGGGGCCCGCCCCTTGAAGCGTGTGCTGCAGCGCATGATCGAAGACCCCATGAGCGAGATGATCCTGCGCGGCGAGGTCCCCAACGGCTGCAAGGTCATAATAGAGCCCAACGACAAGACCTCGGAAGAGATAAACGAGGAAGAGTCCATAGTGGACATAAAGGTCACCCAGCCCAAGGAGATCGTCAAGGTAGAATCTGAGTAAGGTAGAGTAATGCGCTACATTTGGGCCGGGACGCATGTCCCGGCCTTTCTTTGTCGAAGGAACGGGACAGGAAGGAAAGGGATCGTATCCGAAACATCGCGCCTGATGGTAGCGGTCCTCGGAGCGCGGCAGGGAGGGTCATGAACGTCGAAACTGTTGAGGGGGAATACGTGCCAGCTCCTGACGGGTACTTACGATGAGGGGCACGAACCTACCTCTCGAAGGGATAACTGTCGTCTCCCTTGAGCAGGCCGTGGCCGCCCCCTTCGCCACCCGCCAGCTCGCCGACCTCGGTGCGAGGGTCATAAAGGTCGAGCGCCCTGGCGCGGGGGACTTCGCCCGGGGTTACGATGAAACGGTCATGGGCATGTCCAGCCACTTCGTCTGGCTCAACCGCTCCAAGGAGTCGCTGGCCCTGGATCTGGGACAGGAGGAGACCAAACAGATCCTGCGCCGCCTCGTGGCCAGGGCCGACGTTTTCGTCCAAAACCTCGCCCCTGGCGCGGCCGGACGCCTCGGTTTCGGAGCAGAAAAGCTGAGAGGAGAGCACCCGCGGCTGGTGTACTGCTCCATCTCGGGCTACGGCGAGGAAGGACCTTACACCCGGAAGAAGGCCTACGACCTGCTCGTGCAGTGCGAGGCGGGGCTGGTCTCCATCACAGGCACGCCTGAAACACCGTCCAAGGTCGGCATCTCCGCCGCTGACATCGCAGCAGGGATGTACGCCTACTCCGGCGTGCTCTCCGCACTCTTCAGGCGCGAGAGGACGGGCGAGGGCGCGACGCTCGAGGTCTCGATGCTGGAGGCGTTGGGAGAGTGGATGGGCTTCCCCGCGTACTTCGCCGGGTACGGCGGTGAGGAGCCAAGGCGCAGCGGTGCTGCACACGCGGCGATAGCACCCTACGGACCGTTCGGGTGCGGGGATGGTGAAGTCATCTTCCTCGGGATACAGAACGAGCGCGAGTGGAAGAGGTTCTGTGAGGAGGTCCTGGGGCGCGAGGGGATGGCGGAAGACCACCGCTTCGACACGAACTCCGGACGCGTCGAGAACCGCGAGGAGCTGCACGCCGAGATAGAAAGCGTCTTCTCCGGCCTCTCCTCGGACGAAGTCATTGAGAGGCTCGAAGGGGCGGGGGTGGCGAACGCCAGGATGCGCACCATGCGGCAGTTCCTGGATCACCCCCAGTTGGAGGCCCGAAACCGCTGGCGCGAGTTCGGCTCGCCGGTGGGTTCGTTGCGCGGGCTCCTGCCCCCTGCCACCCTGGACGGCACGGAGCCGATCATGACCCCCATCCCCGAGGTCGGGGAGCACAACGAAAAGCTCCTCGCGGAGCTTGGCTACGGGGAGACAAAGGCACCAGTGAGGGACGGCGCGACGGAGATATGAGGCTCTAACTCTTTGTCCTTTTGGACGGTACTGACCTCTTGTTTGCTGTACTTTTTCGCCGATCCAGTACAATCGGATTGTGGCCACGAAGACACTCTACACCTGCTCTAACTGCGGACACTCGGAGCCCAAGTGGCTCGGACGGTGCCCTGACTGCGGGGAGTGGAGCACCTTCGTCGAAGAGGTGCGCGAGAGCAAGAAGGTCATCGGTTTCGCGGAGAGGGCGACGAGGCGGGGGGGCGGAGTCGCAGGTAGGACGCTGGCCCTCAGCGAGGTGCCCTTCGTGGAGGGTGGGGGCAGGATGGACACCGGGGTGGGGGAGCTGAACAGGGTCCTGGGAGGTGGGATCGTCCCAGGCTCGATGGTTCTCGTAGGAGGAGAACCCGGCGTCGGGAAGAGCACGCTTCTCCTCCAGGTTATGGGACACATGGGGGAAGGGTGTCTTATGGCCTCAGGCGAGGAGTCGCCCCGGCAGGTGGCCCTTAGCGCCCGCCGGCTCGGGGTCGAAGGAAAGGGCTTCAGGGTCCTCTCCGAGACGGACGTGGATGTTATCGAGGCTACTATTCTCCAGGAGCGGCCCAGGGTTGTGGTTGTGGATTCGATCCAGACGCTCTACTCGCCCGAGCTCTCGGGGGCGCCAGGCGGAGTCGGTCAGGTTCGCGAGTGCGCGGCCAGGCTCATGCGCCTCGCAAAGAGCGAGGGCATCGCTGTGGCCCTCGTGGGGCACGTGACGAAAGAGGGGTCGATAGCAGGACCGCGCGTACTGGAGCACATGGTCGACACGGTGCTGCAGTTCGAGGGTGATCGGTTCCAGAGCTTTCGGGTCTTGCGGGCCCTCAAGAACCGCTTCGGGTCGACGAACGAGGTCGGGGTCTTCGAGATGACGGACCGCGGGATGGTCGAGGTCGAAGACCCTTCTGCGTTTTTTCTCTCGAAGAGGGAGGAGGAAGTGCCGCCAGGCGTCGTCACGGTCTGTCTTCTGGAAGGGACGCGACCGATGCTCGTCGAGATAGAAAGCCTGGTCGCACCGAGCCCGCTCGCCAACCCGCGGCGTGTTGCCAACGGGGTGGACACGGGGCGGGTCAACATGCTCTGCGCGGTGCTGAGCAGGAGGGCGGGCCTCGCGCTCCAGGATCAGGACGTGTACGTAAACGTCACCGGTGGTGTGCGGGTCGAGGAGCCGGCGGCCGACCTCGGGGTGGCCCTAGCCATCGCTTCGGCGATGCGCGACAGACCCGTGGGCAAGGGTACTGCCTGCTTCGGCGAGGTCGGGCTCACGGGGGACGTGCGCTACGTCTCGGGCGCGCCGCGCAGGACCTCCGAGATGGCCAAGATGGGCTTCTCTCGTATAATCAGGCCGGAAGGTACGTCAGATGGCCCGCCGGAAAGAGAGACCGGGACCCGTAGAGAGGCGAGCGTCGTGGAGGTAAGCACCTTGGAGGAAGCCGTGGCGGTGGCG
>DASSCV010000186.1:0-3279 GCA_035697505.1 Rubrobacter sp. | reverse complement strand
CGGCGGTGGTAGAGGATGAGCCGGTAGTGGCCCGCCAGGCAGGGCTCGGCTAGCAGCGGCCGGAAGGTGTCCGCGATGAATGCCCCATGGATGAATACCGCGGGCTCACCTCTCCCCGAGACCTCGTACTCCAGCTCAGCCTCGTCGGTCCTCGCCCTTTCCAACCGTTGCCTTCCTCTCGGCGCCCCAGCGGCATCGGGGGAGTGTTGCCGAAGCCTACTCTTCGGCCCCATTCTACACGAGGCTACGCCTTCGGCCGCCCGGGTCTGCACGGATCGTCGCCTTTCTCCTTTGCGCCGGTTGGTTTAGGACACTACAGCGTAGAGAAGGTCTCAACTGTTGCTCCGCGGGCATCGACGAGGTGGCGGTCGAATTGCACCAAGGCACCATGACGTTTCCGTCGATCGAAGTATTCGTGGAGACGGAGGTGAAGGGGTCGCCGCTCGAGAAGCGTATCGATGAAGAGAGCTATCGAGGCGTCATCAAGGAGGCCGAGGACGAGCTCCAAAGCTTCGTCGTCGAGGACGGCGTCGTCATGCCGATGGACGCTTTTATCATCACAGCAGAAAAATCATGATCGCATCTGAGAGGCGCTAGTTACTCCCTGCAAATGGCTACCACACGTACGCGTTCCAGCGCCGTCTAACAAGGGTTCAGACTGTGTGAAGTCATCGGCCTGGCGACGCCCATGGGGGTGGTCTCGGAGACCGGGATCGCCGAGCTTACCCTCGGTGGCGGCATCGGCTGGCTTAGGCGCAAGCACGGCCTCTCCTCCGACAACCTCCTCTCGAAGGACGTCGTGACTGCAGTCGGCCGCTTCCTGACCACCAGCGAGACTCAGAACCAGGACCTGTTCCGGGGGATTCGGGGCGGCGGTGGGAACTTCGGGGTGGTCGGGAAGAACATCAAGGCCATGGAGGAGATTTCCTCCTAGTAGTCGATCGGATTGCCTGCTAATCGGCCATCGCTACTCCGGAAGGGCTCGCTGCTGCGGGTCTTTCAGCTCTGTCAAGGCGCCGGCCTTCGTAGCACACTGCCAGCAGCTTTCGCAGGTCTTACCGAGACAAAGCCGTGCATCGCTTCCTGGTAGTCCACCCCACGTAGCCGCTCGAGGAAGCGCTGCATGGTGCGCTGCCTTCGGCGGGCCGCACGACCGGTGCGTCTATCATCACGATGGCCGAGGGCAGTTCAGGGTAGCGCAGGGCGAGGGCCACCACGCCGCCCATGCTGTGCCCGATAACGACCGGCTTCTCCAGGCCGAGCTGTGCGCACATCCATGCCAGGTCATCTGCGAAGAGTTGCATAGTGTAGCTGTGATGTGGCTTGTCACTCTTACCGTGCCCGCGAAGATCGACGGCCACGACCTGGTGGCCCCTGCGGGCGAAATGCTCGAACTGAGGCGCGAAGGTGGTGTGATCGCAGCCTATGCCATGAATCAACAAAACGGGCGGATCGTCGCCCTCCGCCTCCTCGTAGAACAGAGCCACTCCGTCTTCTCTACGCAACGACGGCATTCGACACCTCTTCCCTCTTGTTGCTCCCCAGCGGATCATCGTCCCCCGAGTTGGCGCTACTCCTTCGCCGCAACCAAGATATGAAAACGGGAGAATCCGGTCTCCTCAATGACGTGCAGCCCCGCCTCGCGGCAGAGCGCGTGCAGCTCAGATCGGGTGTTGACCACGTTGCCCCAGGTGACCTCGTACCACTGCGCCAGCGCAGCGAAACGGGTCGGCATCGTCCGCAGCGCCTCGTCAGTCTCCGGGTACGTCTCGTCGAAAATCAGGAAGCAGCCGCCAGGCTTCAGTGCCCGCGCTACCGCGGCGAACGCCGCCGCCTTCAAGGTGGGGGCAATCTCGTGCACCACAAGGAAACTCGTAACTACGTCGTACGTTCCATCCTCCCCAAGTTGTTCCACGCTCTGCGCGCGGGCCTCGCATCGATCCGCGAGATCCCGCTCGACGATGAGCCGCTGCGCCAGCTCGACCGAGTTGGGCTCCACGTCGATCCCTACACAATAGCTCTTGGGGAACCGCTCAGCGATCTGCACGACTGCCCAGCCACCGCCGCAGCCCACGTCCAGTATCCGGCTGTCTTCCCCAAGCACGGCGCTGAGACCAGGTAGTTGCGGTAGTACAAAGTCGAGAAAGATGCGCGGGAGCGTCTTGAGCGCCTCGGCGACCTCGTGCATGAACACCTCGCCATGTTCCTGGTAGGGCTTGGTTGTCCCATCGCGGAAGTGGCGCACGTACTCTCGATAGTCTTCGCCAACCACCATGTGCACCTTAGGTGCACGCGCGAGGTAGAAGCTCGACTCGGGGTCGCCCAAGATCTGATCGAAGTGCGGCGCCATGCGCCACCCAGCACCCTCACGGTCGAGCAGCCCGAAGGCGAATGCGGTACGGCAGAGCACGTCGGTATAGAAGAGGTGCGTACCCAGTCGCTCCGCGAGCGCCTCGGAGGTGAGGCCCGGGCTCTGCGTCAGCGCCTCCCACGCGCCCAGCTCCCGCGCGATCTCGAGCAGGTTCGTCGCATGGTAACCGGCGACCAACTCGTAAAGCTTGCTGACTTGGTCGGCCAACGTCGGGCTAGCCGCCAGCGGAGTACCTTCAGCCATCATGGTGTCCCTCCAGTTCTTTCGGTTATGGGAGCGTGGTCGGAGAATGCGGCATCGAGAGCGCACGGCGCCACGTGCGAGTAGCGCATCAGGTTCGCCTACTCTCCGATGTGAAGCGGACCATCCCTTTCCACCACAAGCATGATGCCACTTCCCGAAGCCCAGGGCCAACTTCGGAGCACTTAGCTACAATGAAGGTAAGCGATGTATGCATATACTCGCAAACTCGGAGGCGAACTTGGGGGAAGATGTGTGAGCAAGAGATTCAGGGCAGCGAGATCGGCGCTGCCTAGCCGCGCTCGGGTTGCAGTACAGTTGCTGTAATGTGGGCTGGAAGGTGTTATGCCACACTTATGTTTTACCTGCAAATTAGCACTTTTTGGAGAGCCGACGAGCGGACTCGAACCGCTGACCTAATCTCTTTACGAGTTTGCGGTCAGTGGTTGCCCAGCGTTGCACGGGCTTGCAAATACCGCATAAATAAGCGATTCATTGTTCCCTCGGTTGCCCGGTATTGCAGCGTGTTGCGTGCGGGTTAGGGTCAAACTAGGGTCAAGTGGCGTCGAAAGTGCGTGGATTGCCCGTCGCCGGTTCTTTGGCAATTGAGAGGTGGCAGGAGCTAGAGTGTCGGCCGAAACGATCAGGCGAAGTTTCGACGGAAGACC
>DASSCV010000185.1:0-8393 GCA_035697505.1 Rubrobacter sp. | reverse complement strand
GATCTGTCATGTCCTGCGGCGTGAGGATGACGAGCAGCCCGTCGCTCTGAGGGTCGCTGGCCGCGGTCTCCAGCGTCTTCGCGTAGCGCTCAGGGTCGGCGTCGCCGAGCACGTCTACAGGATTGCCGTGGCTCCAGGGTGTGGGGAGCAACCCGTTCAGGGCATCCATTGTCTCTTCGGATATCTCCGCGAGCTCGCCGCCGTTACCGATAAGGGCGTCCGTCGCGAGCACGGCGGGGCCGCCGGCGTTCGTCAGGATCGTCAGGCGCGGTCCCCTGGGGTGCGGCTGTTTACCTAGCACCTCGGCCATCCCGAACAGCTCGGAGATCTCGTCCACCCGCAGCACGCCGCTACGCGAAAAGGCCGCGTCGAGCACCTCATCCGAGCCGGTCAAAGAACCTGTATGGGAGGCTGCCGCCTTACCTGCGGCCTCGGTGCGTCCGGCTTTGATCACGATTATCGGTTTGGCCAGGGCGACCTCGCGGGCCGCCGAGAGGAACGAGCGGGCGTCGCCGACCGACTCCATGTAGATGACGATGCTCTTCGTATAAGGGTCATCGCCGAGATAATAGATCAGATCTCCCCAACCTACGTCCATCATGGAACCTACGCTGACGAGCGCCGAGAACCCGATGTTCTCCATAAAGCTCTCGTCCAGGATGGCCGTGAGCAAAGCCCCACTCTGGCTTAGAAGGGCCACGCTACCGGGACGGGCGATTGCGCCGGCGAAGGTGGCGTTGAGGCCTGTTGGTGGCTTCATGACGCCGAGGCAGTTGGGGCCGATGATCCTCATCCTGCCCCGCCTGGCCTCCTCGAGGACCTGGCGCTCGAGCTCTGCCCCCTCGGATCCCGTCTCCCTGAAACCGGCTGAGATGATTATGGCCCCCTCGACACCAGCCTCCACACACTCGCGGATAATCCCAGGCGCCTCAGGCGCAGGGGCGACGATGACAGCGAGGTCCACCCTGGCCGGCACTTCGGAGATCGAAGGGTAGGCCTTTATGCCGAGTACGCTCGGCCTGTACGTGTTTACGGGGAAGACCGTCCCGCCGAACGGGCTGCTCACGAGGTTCCACATGATCGTGCGCCCCACGCTCCCGGGCCGCTCGGTCGCCCCGATCACAGCCACCGTCTCGGGACGGAAGATTCCGTCCAACTGCTGCGGTTCGTAACCCAGAACGTCGTGGGCCGGGTCCGCGCTCTTCGACCGCTTCATAGTCGCTCCTTCGTCGCTCCTGGCTGAGAAGCCGCCCGTAGGACGGCTTCTCAGCATTTCAGCCAGTCAGCTTCTCCATATTGTAGGTGCCCCGAACGGAAGGTCCTAACCTCGTTTCGTGAGGTGGGTCAACTATGTTCCTCTTGCACTCATACTTGTAACATCGGGGGTAAGAACGTGGCGTGAATCCGTATACGAGCATTGTCGTTCTGTCTCGGAGATTTGCGCTCGAAGATGTAGAACGGGATACCCAAGCAGTATATGATGCAGCGTGCATCGCAACGCTCTGAGGGTTCCCGAGTACAGCCTCGCCGGTTGATCTCAGGGCACAGCGGAAGGGGATGGGGTGAGCGTCATGAGTAACAGGGGACTCGTACTCCACGGCAACACCGGCGGCACGCAGACAGACAACAGTGGGGAGACTGGCGCGATCCTACATCTCGTCTTGGTAGCGGCCGGACTCCTGGCGTCGGGGGCGACTCTGCCGTGCGGCTCCCGGATCTAACCCCCAGATTCGAGGGAGACCCACTCCTCAAGGTCGGGATGGGCGCTATGATCCTCGCGCTCGGGTTCACCATCGTGGTGGCCGTCGCCGCCTTCCTTGACCGGCCGATAGAGTCTGCGACCGCGAAACCAGAGGTGAAGTCCGCCACCGAGCCGCTCGTCCGATCGAACCCCGGCGTCGACCCGTGGGTAGAGAAGGACATACCTCCTCCCAGGTCCCAGGCAACACCCAAACCAGCCCGGCCATCGGAGCCAGAAAGACCGCCAGAGCCTGGATCAGGTCCACTATCGGAGGGCGGGTCCGGATACGGGTCATCTCCGGATCAAAGCCGCCAGACCCTCCTACCACAGGAGTACGACTATCCACTGCCAACAGATCAGCAACTAAGGGCTGCCAACCAACCAAGACACTACAACCTGCCCCCAGGGGCCATCATGAGCCTCACCATAAGATCTATGGGCCTCAAGAACGTCCCCGTCCTATCCTCAGCCTCTACTAGAGCCCTGGATCAGGGCGTCATCCACCTCCCAGGGACCTCATATCCCTGGTCAGATACGCTAGAGAGAAACGTGTATCTGGCAGGACACAGGCTGGGATGGCCGGGTACAGGAAGCCACCTCGTTTTCTATAGGCTAAACGAGCTGAGAGGAGGGGAGAGGGTAACCTTGAGGGACCCACAAGGCAGGAGATACCACTACAGGGTAATAGAGCGCTTTGTAGTGGGATCTGAGGACGACTGGGTAACGGGGAGGGTTCGTGGAAGGGATCTGCTGACGTTACAGACATGCACCCCTATCCCCACCTTCGAGAAGCGCTTGATCGTGCGGGCCGAACGAATCTGATGCGATCAGCTGAAAGCAGATCGCGGATGCCAGCACTTCAGCATCTCCGCCCGAGGCGCCTCGCCCTGTCGCACGGTAGAACCTCAGAGGGAGATGCTCCCGAGCCTCGCGCGAGGTCTACCACCCGGCTGAATTGCTGAGAGCCGCCGTCAGGCGGCGTGCTCACCTGCTGGAATTCACGCTGCTTGTTCTTCCATCCCCTCCGAGTATTCGCCGGAGCGTGCGGCGCTGTTCATCTTCGCCCTGTGGTGGAAAGCTTTCTGGGCCGCCTGTACCTTACTTTCGTCTCCGCCCCAGATCTCCATCGGTTGCCCCTGCAGCGCCCGGGCGTAGGAGAACGAGAGCTCCCACGGCAGGACCCCGTACAGCGTGTTCATGGCGTTGAGGTGGGCCGTCGCCTGCAGATCGGTCTGGCCGCCTGAGAGGAAGACTATGCCTGGTAGTGCCGGCGGCACCGTCCTGAGCAGGCACTCCACCGTCGCCCTTGCTACCTCTTCCACGCTGGATTGTTGTGGCGCGTCCTTGCCTGAGATGACCATGTTGGGCTTCAGGAGCATCCCCGAGAGTTCGACGCCGTGCTCATAGATCTCGTCGAAGGTCCGATTCAGCATCCACTCCGTTGCGTCGTAGCACTGCTCGATGGAGTGATCTCCGTCTATCAGGACCTCGGGCTCGACTATGGGGACGAGATCGTGCTCCTGGGCGAACGCCGCGTAGAGGGCGAGCGCCTCAGCGTTGGCCTCTATGCAGCTCTCGGTGGGGATGCCATCCCCTATGGTTATGACAGCCCGCCACTTGGTGAAGCGCGCCGCGAGCTCACTGTATTCGGCAAGCCTGTCGCCGAGTCCGTCGAGACCCTGGGTGAACTTCTCGCCTTCCGAGAGAGGCAGATCGACGGTGCTCTTGTCCACCTTTATGCCAGGGATGACGCCAGCGCGCTCGAGCGCCTGGGGCATCGGGGTGCCGTCCGAGGTCTTCTGGCGGATGGTCTCGTCGAAGAGGATCACACCGGAGAGGAACTCCCCGATGCCCTCCGTGGTGAAGAGCATCTCCCTGTAGGCCCGACGGCTCTCCTCGCTCGACTCTATGCCGACGGCCTCGAACCGCTTGCCTATGGTGCCGAAGCTCTCGTCTGCCGCGAGTATGCCTTTCCCCGGAGCTACGAGCTCGCGGGCTGTCTCTTGGAGCTTACGAACGTCCATCACCGAACTCCTTCCCTAGAACCTTACGACAGAGGCCCCGGACCGCGGTCCGGGGCCCGTGATCATGGAGTTTTGAAGGCCCCTTTCTCTAGGCCTTTACCAACTCGCGATCCTTCTTCGCCTGGTGCTCCTTCTTCTGCTGTTCGCTGCGCCTGCGTTCTTCTTTCTCCCACAGCTTCCTGCGGGCCTCTTCTTCCATCCGTCTATCCCTATAGGAGTAGCACATGGCCGCCGCCTCCTTGGTCACGTTTCCCTATCCGTAATCTGTCTACCCGCATCTTGACGGGCTAAACATTGACTTACAGAGGAGAACTACGCGGTGCCCGAGCCCTTGTTCCATACCGGGCGCGGACGTGATCAAGGGCCCTGGCTACGGACCGGATGGGAGGCGCCAGATACCGAACCCCCGATCCGTGGTACGTTAGAGTTCGCAGCTAGACGCCGTTTTGAGAGGTGAGAGGCCGTGGCCAACAGGCTGGTGAATGAGACGAGCCCCTATTTGCTCCAGCACAAGGACAACCCCGTGGACTGGTATCCGTGGGGCGAGGAGGCGTTGAAGAGGGCGCGTGAGGAAGACAAACCCGTCCTTCTCTCGGTCGGCTACAGCGCGTGCCACTGGTGCCACGTTATGGAGCGTGAGTCCTTCGAGGACGATGAGACCGCGCGCATGATGAACGAGAACTTCGTGAACATAAAGGTAGACCGCGAGGAAAGACCCGACATCGACTCTATCTACATGGCCGCCGTCCAGGCTCTCACCCGTCACGGCGGCTGGCCTATGACCGTCTTCCTCACCCCCGACGGCGCTCCGTTCTACGGCGGCACGTACTTCCCGCCCATCCCTTCGCGCGGCATGCCCTCCTTCCAGCAGCTCCTCCTGAGCGTGGTCGATGCTTACGAGAACCGCCGTGAAGAGGTACTGCAGAACGCGCAGGCGGTGCGCGACTACCTCCAGGCTTCGACGGCGGCCGTCATACCCGAGGCCGAGACCTCAGGCACCGAGTTGCTCGACCGCGCAGCAGGCGTCCTCCTCTCCCAGCTCGACAGGCGCTTTGGGGGCTTCGGCGGCGCCCCCAAGTTCCCCCAGGCCATGAACCTGGAGGTCTTGCTTCGCCACCACCACCGCACAGGAGAGAGGTCCGCGCTGGACGGCGTGGAGTTAACGTGCCGGCAGATGGCGAACGGGGGCATCTACGACCAGCTCGGCGGTGGCTTCTCCCGCTACTCAGTGGACGGGTACTGGCTCGTCCCGCACTTCGAGAAGATGCTCTACGATAATGCCCTCCTCTCCAGGCTTTACCTCGAGACGTATCAGGCTACCGGAAACGCTTTATACCGCCGCATCGCCGAGGAGACGCTCGACTACGTCCTGCGCGACATGACAAGCGAGGAAGGGGGTTTCTACTCCGCCGAGGACGCAGACTCCGAGGGAGAGGAGGGGAAATTCTACGTCTGGACGCCCGACGAGCTGGAGGCCGCCCTCGACCCTGACGAAGCGCGCCTCGCGGTGCGCTACTGGGACGTGACCGAGCGGGGCAACTTCGAGGGCAAGAACATCCTGCATGTCGCCCGCCCGCCCGAGGCCGTCGCCGATGAGTTCGGGGTCTCGCCTGAGGAACTGTGGGCCAGTATCGCAGGCATCCGGGCGAAGCTCTTCGCCGTGCGCGAGGAACGTGTCAGGCCGGGACGCGACGAGAAGATCCTGGCCGCCTGGAACGGCCTCATGCTCCGCTCCTTCGCGCTCGCCGCCCGCGTTACAGGCCGCGAGGACTATCGTGAGGCCGCCATTGAGAACGCGACCTTTATCGTGGAGAAGCTAATAGAAGACGGCCGTATCCACCGCTCTTACAAAGACGGTCGGGCGAGGTTCAACGGTTACCTGGAGGACTACGCGATGGTCGCGGACGGGCTAGTCGCCCTCTACGAGGCCACCTTCGAGACGCGATGGCTCGTCGAGGCCGACGCCCTCCTTGATGCCGTCTCCGAGCTCTTCTGGGACGAGGAGAAGCGTGCCTTCTATGACACCCCGGCCGACCACGAAGAGCTCGTCACGCGCCCGCGCGACGTCTACGATAACGCAGCACCCTCAGGAACCTCTGTCGCCACGGAGGTCCTGCTCAAGCTCGCCCTCTTCCTCGACAGGAGCGACTACCGTCAGCGCGCCGAGGATGTCCTCGATGAGCTTGCAGGTGGCATGGAGAAAGTCCCAAGCGGGTTCGGGCGCCTCCTCTGCGCCCTCGACCTGTCCATCTCGGAGACCCGCGAGATAGCCATAGTCGGCGACCCGGAAGCGCAGGACACGAGAGTCCTGTTAGAGACGGTCTATGCCGGCTATCTCCCCAACAAGGTCGTCGCGGGCCGTGGTCCCGATGACGACGAGGCTGGCGGCCTGATCCCCCTCCTCGCCCAACGCCCCGCCCGAGAAGGCAAAGCCACAGCCTACGTCTGCGTCCACTACGCCTGCCAGACCCCGACCACCGACCCGGAAGAACTCTCACGGCAGCTCGGCATTTCTGACGAGCGGGGACAGACCTCCGCAGGGCTTTGAGCGCCACGCCTACATCACGCCGGGGTGCGATCGCCGTTATGCCAGCCGCTCGAGGATCTCGTCTATGCGCCGTTCGGCTTCCGGCTTCTCTGCGAGCTCGCGCTCACCGCGGTGCGGATATCGACTGGGACGGATTCTATGTTTGCGAGCAACTCTTGGACGTTGCCGGGGTCAGCCTCGGCGTGTTCTCGAGAGCGGCATTGAGATTGGTCACATAAGTGTTCATCTCCCGGCAGACTCGGAAGCCGCGCGACGTTCGGCACGGGCCCGTGCGCGTTCGTAGTTCATGCGGAAGAGCTCGATCACGGCTTCCGCGTCACCGGGACCATCCATCCTCCGGCGTACCCAACCCGAGTCGGGCAGCGGCGGATGCACCGAAGCCCGTCCTTCGGATATCAGCTTGTCACGTATCTTCTTGGGAAAGGGCAGGTCGGCGAAGCTCGAGCCGTGCAGATGCCCGAGTTCCACCTTGCCGTAATTGAGCTGAAGTCCGCCTCTGCCGGTGTCGCCGGTACTGACCCCAGGCCAGCTCGCAACCTCGCGCTCGATCGTCGTCAGCGGTTCGTGGTTCATCAGAGCCCTCCTTCTATGAGCATGCCTCATGCGGCTTTATACTGCGAGGAAGGGACTGATGCATCGTGCGCAGGGACGGTTTTCGGCCTGGTCTTTCGTACAGTCTCTACGCACGAACTCCCCGATACCAGAGCCCCGCCGGCTCCCCGGTCCTGTTCCTTTGCTCCTTCCGTCACGACCCCACTATACCGGACGACTGTCTCTCAAACGTTACGAGGGAAATGGATCGTAGACAGTTACCCGAAGATGGCCAGAGGCAAGTACGAGGAGACGATCCAGTTCGGCTGGTCCACGATCTCGGAGATCTTCAGGTCCACCACGAGGCTCGCCAGCACGTAAGCCTCGACAGGCTCGAGCCCGTAGGTGGTGCTTATGTGCTCGACCATCGCCCTCAATGAGTCTTTCGCGGCCTGCATAAGGTCCTCGTTCACGCCCATCGTGGCGTACCAGCCCGCCTCGTCGACCAACGGCGTTAGCTGTCCAGGAGTCTGAAACTGGGGGGCCGGGATGCTTCTGTCCTTGATCAGGTCGAAGCGCAACGCGGCGTACACGGGGCTCTCGATTCCGGTGACGCAGACCTCGCCGTCGCCCTGTGCTGCGTGGGCGTCGCCGCAGGAGAAGAGCGCGCCTGCGTGCTGCACGGGCAGGTACAGGACGGAACCCTTGGTGATGTGGCGGGTGTCCATGTTGCCGCCGAACGGTCCAGGCGGCATGATGACGGGCTTCTCGGGACCGGATGGGCTAACGCCCATCGTTCCGAAGAAAGGCTCTATGGGGATGGCGATGTTGTCCTTGAATAGTGTGTAATCGCCGTTGGTGAGGTCGAAGATCTTGAGGTAGGCATCGGGGAAATCCTCGGGCAACAGCCCGAAGCCTGGTAAGACGGCGGTCCAGCCCCAGCCCTGGGTATGGATATCCAGGACCTCGACCGCAAGTATGTCGCCGGGCTCGGAGTCCTTCATCGCGACGGGGCCGGCGAGCGGGTAGAGGCTGTCCCAGTCGAGGCTCGAGAGGATGTCCGCGGTGGAGTCTGGCCCTATCTGTCCGTCCGAGACCTCGCGGGTGTGGTAGACGACCGTATCGCCCGGCTCGATCGTGAGCACGGGCTCCTGCTCGTTGTCCCAGACGTGGTGGACCTGATCTTCTGGAAAGTAATGTGTCTTCGGCATGCCGCGAACCTCCTTGTCGTCCCTTTACCTAAACATACTCTCTCAGTTTGCGGCATCTCTTTCCCGTGAGACGGCTCTAGGCCACGACGCGCTCGAGTTGCCGGATGGACTCGTCCCATCGCCACCGTACCTCATTATCGACTAGACGGTCTTGGACCTGTATCGGTTTCGTGGACGGGTAACATTTACGCCACTGCCACTCTTTCCGTTGTAGTCTCCTCATAGTTGGCAGGTCTCCGGAAGCTCATAGCCGAATGCAGCCTGCATCGATTGCAAAGTCCTCCAGATACTCGAAGATAACACTTCTCGCTACCTCCCGGCGGGAAGCGCCGCCAATG
>DASSCV010000184.1:0-33597 GCA_035697505.1 Rubrobacter sp. | reverse complement strand
TGCACCGCGAGCACGTCGTTGGCACCTACGACGCGGCCGTCCTCACCAAGCACGAAGAAGGCAAAGTCGAGATCGTCGACAAGATAGAGAAGCCTACCAAGCACGGTGGCTGGGCTGGAATGGCCGTGGGCGCGGCTATGGGCCTGATCTTCCCGCCCGGAATCCTGGTCGGTGGACTATTGGGGGCGGGCGCCGGCGCCCTGATCGGCCACCTGGAGGGAGGCATGTCGCGCCAGGATGTAAAGGAGGTCGGGGAGATGCTCGACGATAGCGAGGCGGCGCTGATCGTGGTCGGGGAGGCGACGCTCGAGCGGGCTGTCGAGGATGCGACCAAACGGGCCAAGAAGGAGTTGAAGAAGGAGATCAGGGCTGACGCCAGGGAGATGGAAAGGGCAGTCGACGAGGCGTAGCCCCAAGGGCTTGAGACCCCAGACCGGCGCGCCGGCCGGGGGTCGTCACCTGCGTATGTCTGCTACAATCTCTTCTGGCAGTACGCTTCTGTTGGTCGGGTGATTATCTCTTGAGGCTTACGCAGAAGAGCAAGTATGCGGTTCGGGCGCTTATGGAGCTGGCGCTCGACGAGCGAGATTGCCCGCTCGGGGTGGCCGAGCTAGCCCGCCGCCAACACATCCCCGAGAGGTTCCTCGAGCAGATCTTCGGCGAGCTCCGCCGGGCGGATATCATAGAGAGCCGCCGCGGGGCGCATGGAGGGTACCGCTTCGCGATGCCGACGGAGGAGGTCTCCGTCCTCGACATCGTGGAGATCCTCGACGGTGAGATCCGTCCCGCCCGCTGCTCGGCAGGCGGGGTGTGCTACATAGCCGACGCCCCCCTCTGCGCCACGAGCAAGGTCTGGGACGAGGCCCGCGAGGCGCTGGAAGACGTCTTCGGCCGCTACAGCATAGCGGCCCTCGCCGCCGCCGAGCGTAAGGAACGCACGTCCCGCGAAGCCGCCCCCGCAGGCCGCTGACGAACTCTGGATAGGCTCCGAGCCCATCTCCGCGGCCTTACGGGGCTGGCTGCATCCACGGTCGAGGTCGGGGGCAGGACATACCGCATCATCCATCCCGTCTCCGCGGACGAACTGATCGACGAGGAAGACTTCGACAGCGACGAGAGGCTCCCTTACTGGGCCGAACTATGGCCCAGCGCCATCGCCCTGGCGCGCCACCTCTCTGAACGAGATCTTGGGAGTAAGCGCGTTATCGAGCTGGGGTGCGGCGTCGGGTTGCCAACCATACTTGCGCTCGCCGACGGCGCCGAAGTCCTTGCTACGGACCACTACGAGGCTGCCCTCGACTTCACGGCCTACAACGCACACACTAACCTAGACCAGGAACCGGAGGTCTCCATCCTCGACTGGCGCGAACCGGACATAAGGGGTATGGGGTCCTTCGACCTGGTCCTCGCCGCGGATGTCCTCTACGAGCGTAAGAACGCAATTGCTCTCGCTGACCTCGTACCGCAGCTCCTTGCGCCCGGCGGCGAGGCGATCTTCGCCGACCCCCGCCGTGACGAAGCGCCGGTCTTTCTGGAAGTTATGGAAAGACTCGGTTTCGAGAATGCAACGGAAGAGATCACCGTCGAGCAACCTCCGAGAGGTGTGAAGGTGCTCCTGCACCGACTGCGACGGTAGAATCCGGTGCGGGATAGGACGATGCCTGCTGTTATACTCTCGAGCAGTGCTTCTGGAAACGTTAAACCCGACTCAGCTTGACGCTGTAGAGCACACAGAAGGGCCGCTCCTCATACTCGCCGGGGCAGGGAGTGGGAAGACGCGCGTGCTCACGCATCGTGTCGCCTATCTCATAGATCAGGGGCTGGCCGCGCCCGAAGAGGTCCTTGCTATAACCTTCACGAACAAGGCCGCACGCGAGATGAAGGACAGGGTGGCCCTCCTCGTAGGCCCCGATTCCAGAAAGATGTGGGTCTCGACCTTCCACGCCTTCTGCGCGCGCATCCTCAGGGTCCACGCCGAGAAGCTTGGTTATAAGCGCGAGTTCACGATCTACGACGGCGCCGACCAGGTCCGTCTCGTCAAGCGCTGCATCGTGGAGCTCGGCAAGGACCCCAAGCGCTTCAACCCCCGCTCTTTCCAGGCCCAGATCAGCTCCGCAAAGAACGTCCTTATGGCCCCCGATGACTTCCTCCGCAACACGGAGGGCTACATCGCGGAGAATGTCGCCGAGGTCTACGACCTCTATCAGAAGCGCCTCTACGAGAACAACGCCATGGACTTCGACGACCTGATCATGCAGACCGTCGCCCTCCTGGAGCTCTTTCCCGAGGTCCGCGAACGCTACCAGACCCGCTTCAAATACATCCACGTGGACGAGTACCAGGATACCAACCACGCCCAGTACCGCCTGGTCAATATTCTGGCAGCAGGACATCGTAACTTATGTGTCGTTGGCGACGACGATCAGTGCCTGATCGAAGGAACCAGGGTCACGATGGCTGATGGCTCCACGAAGCCCATAGAGCAGATCGTAGTGGGGGACGAAGTGTTCTCGGGTTACGGTAGCGGCGACTTCCGTCCAGCCCGAGTCACGGGAGTGTCCAGGTCGCAGAAATCCGAGGGAGTAAGGATCACCACCAGGAGCGGACGGCGGCTGGTCTCTACTCCCGAACACGTCCACTTCGCTGGTTACAAGCTGGGGCTAACCCCGCAGATGCACATGACCTACCTGATGAGAAGACGTGACAAGGGCTTCCGCGTTGGTACCTCGCGGACGTACACAAACGGCCGGGTCAAGCCCGTCGTCGGGTTCATGCAGCGCTCGCGCCAGGAGCACGCGGACGCGGCATGGGTAGTTTCGACCCACGAGACGGAGGGCGAGGCCCGTGCCGCCGAAACCACGTTGGCGCTGAAGTACCAGATACCAACTCTACCGTTCGTGGCGCGGGCTGGATCGGACAATAGCCTCGTGGCCAACCAGGCTCTGATCGACCGAGTTTTCTCAGAGGTCGAGTGCGAAGAGGGCGGTCATCGGCTGCTCACTGATTCCGGGCTGAGTTCAGATGTACCCCATTACATGCCCCGGAGCTATACAGGGCGTCGCAGGAACGTGGTGGTGACTCTCTGTGGGGACAGGCGTGGCAGGACGCCGATGCACAGAATCTCGATGGTCGGGCGTGACGATGAGGGACGTCATGCGGTGGAGAGCCTGGGGCTGAGTGTACGACGGGCGAAGGAGGTCTCTTCGAGCTGGCGTTACGAATCGTACTTCAAGGACTATGGCGCTGCGATGCAGATCGTGGAGCGGATACGTTCTGTTCTCGACGTGTCCGTGCAACGGGTGGCCCGTCTCGGTACCGATGGC
The DNA here is from genome assembly GCA_035697505.1 of Rubrobacter sp. GTDB lineage: Bacteria > Actinomycetota > Rubrobacteria > Rubrobacterales > Rubrobacteraceae > Rubrobacter_D. The sequence continues at coordinate 30,274 of DASSCV010000184.1, read as the reverse complement.
GGCGAGGTCGTTGAAGGGAAATCTCTGCCGTTCATCCCTGCTTCTGCCGTGCGACCAGGAATGGCGATGTTCACGGCGGAGGGTGGCTACGACGTCGTCGAGAGCGTGGAGCGGGTAGTGTTGGACCGGCCGGTCCACGATATCGATGTCGAGGGGACGCATAACTTCGTCGCCGATGGGCTGGTAACGCATAATTCCGTGTACTCGTGGCGAGGGGCTGACATTCGGAATATTCTGGACTTCGAGCGGGACTATCCTGAGGCCAAGGTCGTGAAGCTGGAGCAGAACTACCGTTCGACGCAGACTATTCTCGATGCGGCGAATGCGGTGGTGGCGAATAATGCCTCGCGCAAGGCGAAGGCGCTGTGGACCGCCGGAGGCGAGGGAGAGCGGATCAGGGTGTTCGCTGCTTCGGACGAGTACGCGGAGGCCAGGTTCGTCGTCTCTGAGGTCGAGCGGCTGATCGAAGGGGGGGCTTCTCCGCGGGAGATCTCGGTATTCTACAGGACGAATGCCCAGAGCAGGGCGCTGGAGGACGTGCTCGTGCGCGAGGGTGTCCCTTACCAGGTCGTCGGCGGGGTCAAGTTCTACGAGCGGGCAGAGGTCAAAGACGCCATGGCCTACCTCTCGGTTATCTCCAACCCCGACGACTCGGTCTCTCTGGAACGGATCATCAACGTGCCGAAGAGGGGCCTCGGCGACACATCGGTCGCGAAGCTCCAGGAGTACGCGCGCAGGAACGGTATCTCCTTGTATGGTGCGCTCTCAGAGGCGGATGCGGTCGACCTGACGGGTGCTGCGAAGAAGGCTTGCCGGGGTGTCCGCGATCTCTTCGAGGGGCTGAGGGTTGCCGCAAGAGAGGTGCCTCCGGCGGAGTTGATCGGGGCCGTTCTCGATGAGTCTGGCTACAGGAAGGAACTGGAGGCTGAGGACACCGTCGAGGCCGAGTCGCGTCTGGAGAACCTCGAGGAGCTCATAAACGCTGCAAGGGAGTACGAGCGCGTCGAGCCCGAGCCGACGCTCGAAGGCTTTTTGCAGGAGCAGGCCCTGTATTCGGACCAGGACTCACTGACCTCTGAGGGTGGTCGCGTGACGTTGATGACGCTCCACAACGCGAAGGGGCTCGAGTTCGGGCACGTCTTCGTCGTCGGTATGGAGGAGGGGACCTTCCCGCACGCCCGTTCGCTAGACGAACACAACCTCGAGGAAGAGCGGAGGCTCGCCTACGTCGGCATCACGCGCGCCAGGGAGACACTCACGCTAACGCATGCCAAGCTGCGCTCCAGCTGGGGCGAGCGCGAGTACAGGATGCCATCTCGCTTCCTCTCCGAGATACCGGAGGAGTACAAGTCGGGCACGGTCTCCGGTTTCGCGAACGCCCAGGGCCGCGGGGGATGGGGTGTTGCCCTGTCCGGACGTGGAGGGCCAGAGAGGGCAGCCCCAAGAGCGACGGCCTACAAGGCCGGGGAGAAGGTCAGGCACACAAAATTCGGGGTCGGGGAGGTCGTCGAGGCCGGAGTCGGGAAGGTGGTAATCAGGTTCGGGACCGAGGAGAGGACCTTCGTCCCCGAGATAGCCCCGTTGAGCAAAGTTTGATTCTATCGAGAGATCACTAGGAAGGCGGATATGGGAGGGGAGCAAGTTCCCGACTCGTGGATCGGACAACGGGTACGAATTATCACCACGGTCACGTCCGACAGGACTGCCCAAGAGGAGGCTACCCTCCTCAGTCTGGATCAGATCGGAATCACCGTCCGCCGGGAGCAGTTAGTCGGGGGTGGTGAGGAAATCGTGTTCCATCCCTGGGCGCACGTTTACCAACTCGGGCCGCTAGCAGGGTGATTTCTGGTCAATGCATGTTCTGTATCAGCAAGGGGCGCAAGAATTGAAGAGAACAGAGCCCTCTGCCGCTACGGGTTGGGCTGAGGAGGGCGTACAGCGGCCCAGGTGGCGGAGGTGGTCGGGCTCATGAGCGAGCAAGAGCCGGTCCTGATCCCGAAAAAGGTGCTCGAACAACTGGAGTCCGTGCGCCGCTACACCCGCGCTGAAGTCTTGGACATACCGACCGTGCGACACGTAGCGATGGAGACGGAGAAGCCTGCGCTGGTCTTGTGGATAGACAAGCACGAGCAAGAGTACGGTCAGGGCCTGCTCCACGGTTTTCGGACAGAGGATTAGGTTGCCCTAGATCTCTCGGCGCCCTTCGGCTTGCCCGATGGGAGCAAGACGCTAATGCGATCCGTTAGGCCGGGCTCCCATTCTCCCCGACGAAGCTTCTGGCCATCGAGTTGTCGTCCTCCCAGGAGCGGCAGAGCTGGAAGCTTGCCGTTTGAACCCCGGTGCATAGCGCGGGGTTGGTCCCGGCACGTGGACCTCTTTTCGGAGGACTCCACTCTAGAGTGTCCGCCAAGCCCAGACCCCGAGTCGTTATGCCAACGTTCTCTCGGACACTTAGCAGATGGCCGCGGATCGCATGGATTTCTACGGCTTATAGACTCTCTGATAGACTCTTTCCGCGCACAATTTGACACGTGTTGCTGTCGGGTAGGCATCAAGATCGATGAGACTCGGCACGGAATTCGTTTAGATAGAGGGAATGGAGGATGCCTTGCCCCACGTCTACGTAACGGGTCACAAGAACCCTGATACGGATACAATCGCCTCGGCGATCGGATACGCCGAGTACAAGAACCTCGTCGACCCTGAGAACCACTACGTGGCGGCTCGGCTCGGTGAGGTAAACGCCCAGACAGGGTGGGCTTTGAAGAAGAGCGGGGCAGAAAACCCGGGTCTGCTGGAGCACATCATGCTGCGCGTGAAGGATGTCATGGCCGGGGATGTGGCCGTCGCCCGCAAGAACGACCCGCTGCGCAACGTCGGCCTTACCATGGCCAGGCGGAACATAAGCCAGCTGCCAATAGTGGAAGAAGACGGCTCCCTCACCGGGATCATCACGGAGCGGAACCTGGCGCGCATGTACGTGCGGGAGTCGCGCGGGGCTTCCACTTTCGCCGAGAGCCCTGTATCGGTCGGGGCGATGGCCGGGGTGCTCGAAGGCGAGCTCCTGGTCGGGGAGGAAGACCGTGAGTCCTCGGGCCAGTTGTGGGTCATCTCGATGAGCGTGGACTCGATGGGGCAGTCCATGGAGCCAGGCGACATCGTGGTGATAGGGGACCGCCCGAGGGGCCAGCGGAGGGCCATAGAGCTTGGCGCCGGCGTGCTCGTCGTCTCCAACGGGGTACGTCCCGAGGATGAGGTCCTGAAGGTAGCAAGGGAGAGGGGGACGGCCGTACTGCTCTCTCCCCTCGACTCGTACGTGACGAGCCGCCTGATACAGCTCTCCGTTCCCTGCTGGGAGGTCATGAGCGAGAATCCCCTGACCGTCAGACCCGACGACCTCGTAACGGAGATAACCGAGCAGGTGATGGAGGTCCACTACAGGGCGGCGATCGCCGTAGACGAGAAGAGGGTGCCCATCGGTGTGGTCACAAGAACCGACCTCCTCAACCCTAAACCGAGGCGCGTGCTCCTAGTCGACCACGCCGAGATCGGGCAGAGCGTAGCGGGCGTCGAGATGGCCGAGGTCGTCGAAATCCTGGACCACCACCACATCGGAGACATCGAGACGGCCTCTCCCATTCTTGCCACCTTCGACCCCGTCGGCTCGACGGCCACCCTGATCATGGAGCGCTTCAAAGCGAGCGGTCTGAGACCCGAGGAGCCAACCGCAAAGATGTTGCTTGCGGCCCTTCTCTCGGACACGGTGATCCTGAACTCCCCGACGACCACGGACCGCGACCGCGAGGTCGCTCGATACCTCGAGGAGATGCTCGACCTTGACGCGAACGAGTTCGGGACGGAGATGTTCGAGGCCTCCTCGGACGTCTCTTCGCTCTCCGCAGAGGAGATCGTGGTCCGCGACGCGAAGGAGTACGGGACGAGCTCTGGAAACAAGGTGAGCGTCTCCCAGGTGGAGATCGTCGGTACCGGTCTTCTCGAGCGCAAGGACGAGCTAATTGATGCCCTGGAGGACCTGAAAGGGGAGAACGGCTACCTATTCTCGGCGCTCATGGTCACGGACATCATAGAGGGCGGCACCCAGCTCTTGTGCGTCGGAGACTGCTCCTACGTGCACCAGGCCTTCGACTCCCAGGCCCAGAACGGCGTAATAGATCTGCCAGGCGTGATGAGCCGCAAGAAGCAGGTGGCCCCCTTATTGCTCTCGGTCCTCTAGGGGACTCATGGCGAAGATACTGGACGGCAGGACAGCGGCGGCCGAGGTTCGCTCGGAGGTTGCCTCAGAGGTCGCCGCGCTTACAGAACGCGGCGTACCCGTGCGGCTCGACGTGATCCTGGTCGGCGATGACCCTGCCTCCATCACCTACGTGGCCTCCAAGGAGCGCGACAGCGAGGAGGTCGGGATAGAGTCGAGGGTACACCGCTTCTCCGCTGGCGTCTCCCAGGAAGAGCTTTCAGGCCTCGTGGGGCGGTTGAACGAAGATAAGGCTGTCTCCGGCTTCTTCATCCAGCTCCCCCTGCCCGAAGGGCTCGACTCTATGACCCTGATCTCGAGCATAACCCCATCCAAAGATGTGGACGGCCTTAGCCCCGAGAGCGCAGGACGTCTCGCGGTCGGCCTGCCGAGCCTCCTCCCATGCACCCCGCACGGTGTGATCCAACTCCTGAAGCGTAACGGCATAGAGCTCTCCGGACGCGAGGCCGTGATCGTGGGGCGCTCGAACCTCGTTGGCAAGCCGCTCGCACAGCTACTCCTGCGCGAGAACGCGACCGTCACACTCTGCCACTCGCGTACGCGGGACCTTCCCGAGGTCACCCGGAGGGCTGACATTCTCGTGGTTGCTGCCGGGAAGCGGGAGATGATCGGGGCCGAGCACGTTGGGGAGGGTGCGGTGGTCGTCGACGTTGGCATCCATCGCAAGCAAGGAGGACTCGTCGGGGACGTGTGCTTCGATGAGGTCGAGCCCAGGGCGGCCTGGATCTCCCCCGTCCCAGGAGGCGTAGGCCCCATGACCCGTGCAATGCTGCTCCACAATACGGTCATGGCCGCGCGGATGGGCCCGGGGAGCTAGCAGGGACTCAGCGTCCTTCCTAACGGTGCTAACCCCTGCTACCGAGCGCCCTATCGAGGTTATAGGCCGCGCTGATGAGGGTGAGGTGCGTGAAGGCCTGCGGGAAGTTGCCCAGCGCCTCGCCACGGTGCCCGATCTCCTCGGCGTAGAGCCCGAGGTGGTTAGCGTAACCGAGCATATGCTCGAAGATGAGGCGGGATTCCTCGAGCCGGCCAGCCCGCGTCAGCGCTTCGACGAGCCAGAAGGTGCAGAGGCTGAAGGTCCCTTCCTCGCCCATAAGGCCGTCCGCGGACTTCTGCACGTCGTAGCGGTATACGAGGCTGTTCGAGACGAGTCCTCCATCTTTCGGCGGCCGGTTGATAGCATCGAGCGTCTTGAGCATCCTGGGATCGCTGGGCGAAAGGAAGAAGACGAGGGGCATGATCAGGCTCGAGGCATCCAGGGTGTCACCGCCGTAGGACTGTACGAACGCCTCACGCTCCTGACTCCAACCCTTCTCCATGATCTCCTCGTAGATCCTATCCCTGACTTCGAGCCAACGTTCGTGGTCGGCGGGGAAAGAGCGCTTGTCGGCGAGCCTCAAGCCCCTGTCCATGGCGACCCAGCACATGAGCCTGGAGTACACGAAATTCCTGGGGCCGCCTCTTGTCTCCCAGATCCCCTCGTCCTCGTTCTGCCAGTTGTCGCATACCCAGTTGATCAGGGCCCGCAGGTGGGTCCACAGGTCGTAGGAGATGGGGGAGCCGTGCTTGTTATAGAGGTAGATGGCGTCCATGAGCTCGCCGTAGATATCGAGCTGTAGCTGGTTGTAGGCGTCGTTTCCGAGCCTGACGGGACGCGAGGAGCGGTAGCCGTCGAGGTGATCCAGGGTCTCCTCCCTCAGGTCCTGGCGGCCGTCTATCCCGTACATGAGTTGCAGTGATCCGTCGGGTTTGGATCTCAGGCAGCGTGATCCCAACCAGGTTATGAACCCTGCGGCCTCTTCTGTGAACCCGATACGCAAGAGCCCGTAGATGGTGAATGCCGCGTCCCGGATCCACGTGTAGCGGTAGTCCCAGTTGCGCTCTCCGCCGACGCCCTCGGGCAGACCCATGGTTGGGGCGGCTACTATCGCCCCTGTCGGCTCGAAGGTGAGCAACTTCAGGGTCAGGGCAGAGCGGCGGACCATCTCGCGCCAGCGACCGGTGTAGGTGCATTTGGAGAGCCAGCGGCGCCAGTACTCGACGGTCTGCATGAAGATCTCTTCTTCGTCCATCCTGGAGAGACAAATTCCGCAGTCTTCTCCGGCTTCTATCTCCCTGAGCACGAAAACCGTGGGCTGTTCCTCTTGCAGCGTGAACTCGGCGGTGGTCCCGCTGTCTCGTTGTTCCAGGGGGAACGACGACGTCAGGCCAAGGCTGAGATCGGAGGTGTGGAAGGTCGCCCCGCCGGGGACGATTCTGGTCTCGTGCTCCTTGCGGGCGTAATCGAAGGCCGGGGAACACTCCATCCGGAAGGTCATCGTGCCGCGCACCACCTCGACGCGACGGACGATCTGGTGGCGCTTGTGGCCACTCTCCTGAGCGCCTATCGGCATGTAGTCCGTGATCTCTCCAACCCCGTCGGGCGTGAAGAACCGCGTGACCAGGACGTTGGTATCAGGCCAGTAGAGTTGTTTGGTAGTGACCTCGCCCCCTACTGGTGAGACCTTGAACCGCCCGCCTTTCGCGCTGTCGAGGATGGCTGCGAAGACGCTTGGGGAGTCGTGGTGCGGCAAGCACAGCCAATCTATGGAACCGTCCATCCCCACCAGGGCCGTCGTGTGCAGGTCGCCGATGATCCCGTAGTTCTCAATGGGCTGGTAGCCCGGCGTGTCCTCTCCACTCCTGCCCTCTGGATCGGTCTGTTCGGACGCGCTTGCTGCCTCGTGAATCTCCATCTCCTGGCTTCCTCCTCTCAGTCGGGGTTTCGGGGCTGCGTCTCTGTCGCCTTTTGCCATCAGGCTACCTTATGAGTCCTCTCACTTATACAGAGTCCAGACTCTTATCATCTTCATGGACTACTGATGCTGCGCTAAGATAGGTTCAACGACTAAAGACCGGGAGGCCTGGCATGATATCCGAAGAGCAGGTACGCCACGTTGCGAATCTGGCACGGTTGGGACTCACAGACGATGAGATAGAGAAGATAGGCGGGCAGCTCGACGCGATCCTAGACAGCATAGAGAAGATCCAGGAGCTGGACCTCGCCGACGTGCCGCCGACGGCGAACCCGCTCGACCTCTCGAACGTCCTCCGTTCCGACGAGCCGCGCCACGAACTCACGCAGGAAGAGGCCCTCTCCCCGGCCCCCGAGCGTGTCGACGGTCTCTTCGCCGTCCCCAGGATCGACTGAGATGCCTGGTAGCCTGCTAGATCTCACTGCCTACGGGCTCGCTAAGAAGATAGAAGGCGGCGAAGTCTCGGCCCGCGAGGCCGCAGAGGTCGCCAACACACGCCTCGAAGCGGTAGAGGACGGGATCAACGCCTTTGTGACGAAAACCCCGGAGCTGGCGCTCGAACGCGCCGAGACGGTGGATACCAGGAACGGCGAGCGCGCGCTCTGGGAGGGAGTTCCGCTCGCAGTCAAGGACGTGCTCTCTACGCGTGGCGTGAGGACGACGTGCGGCTCGAAGATCCTCGAGAACTTCGAGCCACTCTACGACGCATCGGCGCTTGTGAACTTCGGCGAGGACCTCATCATGGTCGGCAAGACCAACTGTGACGAGTTCGCCATGGGCTCATCGACGGAGAACTCGGCCTGGGGTCCTAGCCGCAACCCCTGGGACCTGGGCCGTGTTCCTGGCGGGTCCTCGGGCGGATCTGCTGCTGCGGTCGCGGCGGGCGAGGGCTGGTGGGCGCTCGGGACGGACACGGGCGGCTCCGTGCGCCAGCCTGCGGCGCTGACCGGCATCGTCGGGCTCAAGCCCACATACGGGCGTGTCTCGCGCCACGGCCTGATCGCCTTCGCCTCTTCGCTCGACGTGGTGGGGCCCATGACCCGCGACGTGCGGGACGCGGCGCTCCTGTTGCAGGCAATCGCAGGTCACGATCCGCGCGACTCGACGAGCGCCAACGTGGAGGTCCCAGACTACCTGGCGAACCTGGAAGACGGTCTAGAGGGCTTGCGAATCGGGGTGGTACCCGAGCTGATGGGCGAGGGGATAGAGACAGGCGTGCGCGAGGTCGTCGAGAGGGTGGCCAGTACGCTCGAAAGCGCGGGCGCCGAGGTGGGGGAGGCGAGCCTGCCACATTCCGGATATGGGCTTCCTGCCTATTACATCATCGCTCCGGCCGAGGTCTCATCGAACCTCGCCCGCTTCGACGGTGTGCGCTACGGCTTGAGAGTCCCCGAGGACGGCGTGCACGAGATGTACCGCAAGACGCGCGAGGAGGGCTTCGGAGACGAGGCGAAGCGAAGGATCATGCTCGGCACCTACGCCCTGTCCTCGGGCTACTATGACGCCTACTACGCCCAGGCCCAGAAGGTTCGAACCAGGATAATCGAGGACTTCCGGGCGGCCTTCGCCCGCTACGACGTCCTGCTCTCGCCGACAGCACCCTCGGTGGCGTTCAGAATAGGGGAGAAGGTGGACGACCCCCTCGCCATGTACGCCAACGACATTTGCGCCGTCCCCGCTAACCTGGCCGGCATCCCTGCCATAAGCGTCCCGGGAGGCCTCTCGGAGGGGCTCCCAGTCGGCGTCCAGCTTATGGGCGACCACTTCACCGAGCCTATGCTACTACGGGCAGCCAGGGCAACCGAACAGGTTACTGACTTCCCCTTCCAGATGAAACCTTGATGCCAAGCGAGCGGAAGGCCCGAGGCCTTCCGCTCGCCGCTCTCAGACGACTCTGCTCGGCCTGTCTGTGCTGCCGCTGTCCCTGCCGCGCACGCTGAAGGCCGTGATCAGTATCAGGATCCCGAACGCCAGGGCGTAGATCCCGATCAGCCATATGAGCGCGAACAACCCGGCTACCGGTCCTATCACGGCCAGGAGCACCCCGAAGAGCACAGATAATGCGCCACCCACGATCATGGCCCATTCGCCCCTTATCTCCTTGCGCAGTCTGATGGCCATTGCTATCTCGGCGATACCCGTGACGATGGCCCAGGCGGCGATGAGGTAGAGAAGGAGGATCGCGGTCAGCCCTGGCAGGAAGAAGGCGATCAGGCCGGCTAGGATACCGGCCACTCCTTCGATGAACAAGAGCCAGCGGGGCGTCCCCCCGCGGGTGCCCCCAAACACGCCCACTATCGAGAACACGCCGTCGACCAGGGCGTAGGCGCCGAACAGCAGGATCAGTGCCTCCAGGGCTATATCCGGCCTCAGGAGCGCGGCCAGCCCGAAGAGTATGGCGATGGCGCCACGCAGGGCCAGAGCCCACCAGTGTCCGGCCTCCGCCGGTAACGCCGCCTGTGGTTGGGTCATAGCTTCCTCCTTTTTCGTGGCCGCCACCCGGGCATCACGGTGCAAAGATGCCCTATCGTCAGACACATTATATGCACGGACTTCGGAATGGCGACACGTCCGTCCTGAGAGGAGCGCCGCAGAAGAATTGGCCTGGCGTTGATCTTACTCGCTTACCGTGTTGCCGCCGGCTCGTTTGGCCCTGTAGAGGGCGGCGTCGGCGGCATGGGTCAGTTCCTGGTGGGTGGTTCCGTCCTCGGGGTAGCTGGCGACGCCTATGGAGATGGTCGTCGTGGCTGAGACGTTGTCCCTTTCGAAGTTCTGTGCTTCGACGCTGCGACGTATCTCCTCGGCCACCCTCAAGGCTTCCCGTTTGGAGAGGTCGGGCAAAACGCTCTGGTACTCGTCGCCGCCGAAGCGGGTGGCGCTGCGCCCTTCTTCTTCGTGCATGGCGCCGATGATGCGTCCGATCTCACCGACGACGAACTCGCCGAGCAGGTGGCCTTTGGCGTCGTTTATCTTCTTGAGGCTGTCTATGTCAGCCATGAGCACGCTCAAGGGCCTTCCTTCGTCGGCCATCGCCTCCAGGCGGTGCTCGAACTCGCGGTCGAAGCGTCCCTTGGAGTAGAGGCCCGTGAGGTGGTCGCGGTTCACCAGCTCGTGCAACTGTTCGAAGAAGGAGGCCTTGATCTCATCCTGGTGCGAGTACTCGAGTACGGAGTCGCCGAGGTGTATACGGTCCCCGTCAGATAGGAGTTTGCCGCACCCCGGCTCCTCCATCACCTCACCGTTGAGCGCTATGGTCTTCCCTGCTTCTACGCCCCGCAGGACATAGCCGCCGGGTCTCCTGTAGAGCTCGGCGTGCCGAGGTTCGACCTCCACGTCCCGTACTACGATGTCTGCGCTGAATGGGTCGCTGCCAAGAACGAGCTCGTCATCGGTTATCTCGAAGAAATCGCCGAGGCCCGGTCCTTGCAAGACCACGAGGTGCGGCCGGTTCCCCCCGGCGTTCTCTGTCTTGGTATGCAAGCTTGCGTAAACCTCCGTAAAAAGCATTCTAACATCCACCCCACAGGCCGGGCAGGATGCCTGACGATGCTAGAATGACAATGTAACGGCAGGCGAGACTGGCACGGGGGCTGGCATTTGGAAGTGCAACAGAAGCGTACGTACAAGGCGGTCATAGGGCTCGAGTTTCACGTCCACCTGGCGACAGCTACCAAGATGTTCTGTGGCTGCAGGGTGACCTACGGCGATCCCCCGAACACACACACCTGCCCCGTCTGCCTCGGCCATCCAGGGGCTCTGCCCGTAACCAACGAGAAGGCCGTCGAGCTCGGGGTGATAGCCGGGCTCGCTCTCAACTGCGACGTCGCGGACCGGGCGATCTTCGCCAGGAAGAACTACTTCTACCCCGACCTTCCCAAGGGGTACCAGATCTCCCAGTTTGACGAGCCGATCTGTACGGGTGGCCACATCGACGTACCTACCCCTGAAGGCAGGATCCGGGTCGGCATCACGCGGCTTCACCTCGAGGAGGACGCGGCGAAAAACGTACACGTCGGCACCTCGGGCCGCATGCACGGGTCCGTCGGCTCCCTGGTCGACTTCAACCGCGGCGGCACGCCCCTGATGGAGATCGTCACCGAACCCGACATCCCATCGCCCGAAGCGGCGAGGGCTACAGCCAACCAGCTCAAGGACATCCTGAGGGCGGTTGGCGTTTCGGAAGCCGACATGGAGAAGGGGCAACTCCGCTGCGATGCCAACGTCTCCATACGCAACCCCGACGGTACTTTCGGCACCAAGACCGAGCTCAAGAACATGAATTCCTTTCGCTTTGTCGAGCGGGGCCTCGCACGCGAGCTGGAGCGCCAGCGTGAGATCCTGGAGAACGGCGGCCGTGTCGAGCAGACCACGCTCCACTACGACCCCGAGACCGACGAGGTGCATGAGCTCCGCAGCAAGGAGTATGCCCACGACTATCGCTACTTCCCCGAGCCTGATCTCCTGCCGCTCGAGCTCTCGCCTGCCTATGTCAGAGAGTTAGAGGAACGGCTACCCGAGCTGCCCGAGCACATGCTCGCCCGCTTTATCGAGCAGTACGGCCTCTCTGAGTATGACGCTGGGGTACTCACGTCGGATAGAAACCTGGCATCGTTCTACGAAGCGGTCGCGGCGGAGGTGGATCCCAAACAGGCTTCTAACTGGATCTCCGGTGACCTGCGCGCGCTCCTCAACGAGACCGGCACCGATATCTCCGACTCCAGGGTGACGCCGGAGCACATGACAGAGCTGATCGAACTCGTCGCAGCAGGCAAGGTCTCGCGCTCCGCAGCAAGAACGGCGCTCGACACAGTCTTCGAGACCGGCGATTCTCCATCAGCGGTCGTGGAGCGCGACGGCCTCGCCTCTGTAGACTCCGACGAGCTCTCCGGCATCGTGGACGAAGCGATCTCCGCCAACCCCGAAGAGGCCGAGCGTGTCAAAGGCGGCGACAAGAAGGTGGTCGGCTTCCTCGTCGGGCAGGTTATGAAAGCGACGCGCGGCAGCGCCGATGGCGGAAGGGTCCGCGAGCTTCTTATGGAGAAGCTGGGCTCCTAGAGGTCAGCGGCCCTGAAAGCCCCGCGTATTGGCATCCCTTTCCTAGAACCCTCAAGCCTCCCTGACGCGGTCCACGACGCGGGAGGAGATCCAGTCCCGCTTCGCTTGCCGTCCGCCCGACCCGAAGGCGGCGTCGCGCTGGCGCGCGAGTGGCTCGCTGACCTGGTAGAGACCTCTTGCTCCGGCATGGACCTCGACGGTCTACTGCTCGGTGCCGCAAGCGCCGAGGAGCTCGCCGGAATGCTCGCCGCCTCTCTGCGCCTGGATCTCCCGACGGTCTGCGCCTCGCCGGACAACCAACCCCTCTCCGCCACCCTAGTAGCGCTCGGCCTCGCGCCGGGCCTCGGGGACCCTGCGAACATGGCTGTCTCACTCCCCGAAAGTGAAGGGCCACGCCCTCGCAAACTGGTTGACGACTTCTCTCTCGCCAACGCGGTGCGGGCCGGCGTTGCGGCAGGCGGCGGATCCGAGGTTCTCGTCCACCTTGGCGCCATCGCCCGTGAGGCCGGTGTCCCCGGATTCGGCCAGATGATGCGGGTCCTCGCCTCCGAGACCCCCGAAGCTGACCCTGAATGGTTGCGGGAGTACGGCGTACCCAACCTCCTCTCTTCCCTGGACGCCACACTCCACGACGTTCCTACCGTGGCGGGCAACCTGAAAGAGAACCTGCCGTCCGCCCCTCCTGCGCCGGGGGAGTACTCTCGCCTCGTCTTCATCAGGGCCAGGGCGTCGGGTGCCGAGGCCGTCTGCCGCGTGCGCGAGGGCGTGAGGGATCCGGTGGGAGAGTGCCGTGTCTTCGGCTCCGAGAAAGAGGCCGTCTCGGGCGTGCTTCGTGGCGAGGTTGGAGAGGGAGCGTTGCTCGTGGTGGGAGGCTGCGGGCCACGCGGCGGCCCGGGACTACTTCGGCTCGACGCGCTCGGGCGATCCCTGGAGGAGGCAGGACTCGAGGTACCTGTGCTGACCGACGGGCTCGCGCCGCAGGAAGCTCCGGGAGCCTGGACCACACTCTTCACCCCCGAAGCTGCGGTTGGCGGTGTCCTCAGCCTGCTCCGCGATGGTGATACCCTAAGGATAGACCTTGGTGAGGGCCGCATCCGCACCGGAGCCGGAGATTTCGATAGCAGGGAGTTCGGCGTGTTCCCAAACAACGCTGGCACGGCTTACGCTGCCCGCTACGCGCGGACCGCACTACCCGCGTTGGAAGGTGCTGGCTTCGGCTAGCTTGTAATCTAGGCCGGCGTTCCTGCCATCATGCACGATGTTGCGCTGAGAGGCGTTGCGTGGGATGCGCCGAACTTTACCACGTGGCATCATGCTTTCGGTGGGATAACGGACGTTCAGAGAGGGGAGACTCACCGAAGCCATGATATCTATCGAAGGCCTGATCCTGCTTCCCAAGCCGCGCTCGGTCGTCGCTAGAACGGGTGCGTACAGCCTCACGGACGGCTCGAAGATTATCTGTCAAGGCCATCCTGGATCGTTGTTCCCCATAGCCCACAGGTTGCAGCGGGCGCTCCGGGAGAACCAACGTATCGGCTGGGTCTTGCGGGCTGGGGATCCCGGGATCTACGGTTCCAGAGGCGGGACGACCATAACGCTCGCGCCAGGGGAGGGCATTCCCGCGCAGGGCTACCGGTTGCGGATCACTGACGATGGCATAGACCTCGTTGGTGGTGACGCGGCCGGGGCATTCTACGGCGTCATGACGCTGGTGCAGATGTTGCGCCAGTGCCAGGGGGTGCTCCCTGCGGGTGAGATCGAGGACTCTCCTGATTTCCCATCGCGCGGGGTGATGCTCGATATCAGCAGGAGCAAGGTCCCCACCCTGGAGACACTCTTCGGTCTGGTCGACCTATTCTCCGGGTGGAAGATCAACCACCTCGAACTGTACACGGAGCACACCTTCGCCTACGAGAACCACCGCGAGGTATGGGCGCAGGCGAGCCCGATGACCGGTGAGGACATACTCAGGCTCGACGCCTATTGTGGCGAGAGGTTCGTGGAGCTGGTGCCGAACCAGAACTCCTTCGGGCACATGCACCACTGGCTGGAGAGGACACGATACAACCATCTGGCCGAGTGCCCGGACGGCTTCGAGCTTACCTGGCAAGGGCAGACCAGGCAGATGCCGCCCTTCAGCCTGAACCCAACAGACCCTCGCAGCGTCGAGTTCATGGGAGAGCTGTTCTCTGAATTGCTTCCGCATTTCTCCAGCGAGAAGTTCAACGTGGGCTGCGATGAGACCTGGGACGTGGGGAAGGGACGGAGCGCTCAGGCCGTCGAGGAGAAGGGCGCGGGCCGCGTCTACCTCGACTACCTGCTCGGAATCTACGACCTGGTCAAGCATCACCGTCGCACGATGCACTACTGGGGAGACATCATCATCCAGCACCCTGATCTCGTCCCCGAACTGCCGCGAGACGCTGTCGTGCTCGAGTGGGGTTACGAGGCCGACCATCCGTTCGAGGAGCATGGGGCCGAGTTCGCGCGGTCGGGCATTACTTTCTTCGTATGTCCTGGCACCTCTTCGTGGAACACGATCGCCGGTCGTACCGACAACTGCCTGGGCAACGTCCGAAACGCGACCGAAAACGGGCTCAGGCACGGGGCGATAGGACTGCTCAACACCGACTGGGGCGACAATAACCACACGCAATACCTGCCTGTAAGCTACCTCGGTTTCGCCGCAGGAGCGGCGATGCCCTGGTGCTTCGAGGCGAACAGAGACGAAGACTTCATCGCCGCCCTCGACATGCACGCCTTTCGCGACGAGGCAAGGGTGATGGGCAAGCTGGGCCATGAGCTCGGCAACGCGCACAAACAGGCTGGACCGGCTCCGCACAACTCCACTGTCCTCTTCCACCTGCTTACGCAGGCGCCTGATCTTCCTGTGCCCGATGGTGTCACCGTCGAGAGCCTCAGGCAGGCTGACGAACACATCAGGTCCGTCGTCGAGCCGCTCGGGCGTGCACGTATGGACAGGGAAGACGCGGAGATCACCAGCGATGAGTTCGCAAACGCCGCGAGGATGATGTTGCACGCCTGCCGCAGGGGCACAGCGATGCTCGAGGGCACCATTGACTCCACGAGGGAGGAGCTGGCTGCCGAGATGAATATTGTTCTGGGCGAGCACCGGCGCCTGTGGACCGCGCGTAATCGCGTGGGCGGCCTGCAAGACAGCGAGCGCGTCTTCGAGGAACCGCTCCGAGAGTACGAAGGAGCTTCGTAGCGAGGGACAGACCGCGAGATTCGTTTAGCTAGCGGCATCCCGCTTGCGCCGCGCGGCGTACAGACGTGGCGCCATGGTCATAGGCCTGGTAAAGGGACGCGCCGGGCCAATTGCCTCACTGAGGGATGGGCTTCTCAGCGCCGCCATGTGCCTCGCCGCGCGCGAGTCGGCAAGGACGAAGACTTTCCAACCATTGTAGTGCGCTGTAGACTTTGGTAGGGCCGGTCGCCGCCATGGCGAAGTCGAAAGCAACACTTTGTAAAGAGATGTCCCATCATGTAGCCATCGGCAATGATTATGTCTAAAATGGAACTCCTGTTGAACGCGGTGAGAGAGGAAGCTCAGCACCCATGATGAACAAGTACCGTCTTATGTCTCCTGGCCCCACGCCGATACCTCCGGAGGTCTCCGCGGCGGGGGCTCTACCTATCATCCACCACCGCACGCCCGAGTTCGGCGAGGTCTTCACCAGGGTGAACGAGAATTTGCAGCGGGTCTTCTTGACGGAGAACGAAATCTTTACTTTCGCGGCGAGCGGGACTGGGGCTTTCGAGGGTGCGATCCAGAACCTCTTCTCGCCGGGAGACAAGGTTCTTGTCGTCAACAACGGCAACTTCGGCGGCCGGTGGGTCAAGATGAGCCGGGCTTTCGGACTGGAGGTCAGCGAGCTAGAGTACGATTGGGGCCAGAAGGCGGACAACGAGGAGGTCGCCGAAGCGCTGGCCAACGACCCCGAGATCAAGGCCGCCATCTGCGTGCTCTCGGAGACCTCGACTGGCACCGTCAACGACATCGAGGGATTCGCCAGGGCCGCCGCGGACGTCGTCACCATCGTCGATGCGGTCTCTGGCCTTGGGGCCTGTACGTTGAGGACCGATGAATGGGGCGTCGACGTCGTCGTCGCCGGCTCGCAGAAGGCTCTCATGACGCCGCCTGGCCTGGGATTCGTGAGCGTTAGTCCGAGGGCCATGCGGATGCACGAAGAATCGCTGATGCCGCGCTACTACTTCGATTGGACGGTGGCCAGGAAGGCTTACGAGAAGGATCCCGCGCAGACGGCGTGGACACCCGCGGTAAGCCTCATCATCCAGCTCGACGTCGCGTTGCAGCAGCTCATAGACGAGGGCATCGAGAACGTGTTCGGGCGGCACGTATTGCTAGGCCGGGCATCGAGGGCGGGCATCAAGGGCATGGGGCTGGAGCTCTTCGGGCCTGACGAGGACCCCAACTCGGCCGTCACCGCTGCATGGGTGCCCGAAGGTATCGACGGCAAGCAGCTCGTGCGTATGATCTTCCGCGAGCATGGGATACAGGTCGCCGGTGGACAGGGCGAGATGGCGGGCAGGATCTTCCGCATCGGACACTGCGGTTACTTCGATGCTTTCGACATCATCGCCACGATAGCGGCCACCGAGCTCGCTTTGGAGTCGTTGGACTACCCCGTGGAGCTTGGAAAGGGCGTCGGCGCGGCCCAGAGGGTCTTCTCGAAGAGCGGGGTGAGGGCTTGAGGGTCCTCGTCCCCGAAATGCTCGCCGAGCCCGGCATAGCGCTACTGGAGAAAGATTTCGAGGTGGACGTCCTCCTCGACCTCAGCCCTGAAGATCTGCTCCGGAAGATCGGGGATTACGACGGCCTCATCATCCGCAGCGCCACGAAAGTCACCGCCGATGTAATAGAGCGGGCCGGGATACTCAAGGCTATCGGACGCGCCGGCATCGGCGTTGACAACATAGACATAGAGGCCGCTACCAAGCATGGCATCATCGTCGCCAACGCCCCTGAGAGCAACACGGTCGCCGCAGCCGAGCACACTCTAGGGCTCATGCTAGCTGTGGCGCGGCGCATCCCCGCCGCGGACACCTCCTTGCGGGGCGGGGAGTGGAAGCGGAGCGCGCTCAAAGGTGTCGAGGTCTCGGAGAAGACGATCGGGCTGGTCGGGCTTGGTCACGTCGGCGCCATCGTGGCACGGGGCGCATTGGGGATGGGGATGCGGGTCCTCGCCTACGACCCTTACGTCTCCGAGGACAGGATGCGCTCGATGAACGTCGGGCGGGCAGAAAGCGCTGACGAGGTCTTCGAGCGGTCCGATTTCGTCTCGCTACACGTTCCACGCACCCCCCAGACGATAGGGCTCGTGAACGAAGACGCCCTGACCAAGATGAAGCCTACCGCGTACCTCATAAACGTGGCCCGTGGCGGCATCGTCGACGAGACGGCCCTCTACAACGCCCTGAAGGAGGGCGCCATCGCCGGTGCCGCACTCGACGTATTCGCCGAGGAGCCGACGACGGACTCCCCCATCTTTACGCTCCCCAACGTGGTCGTGACGCCCCACCTCGGTGCGAGCACCGCGGAGGCCCAGGACAGGGCAGGCATCACGGCCGCCGAGCAGGTGGCGACAGCCCTCAGGGGCGCCGTGCCGGTACACGCCATAAACGCCCCCGTACCGGTGGGGGAGGGCGCCGAGTTCGTGGCCCAGTTCTCGGGCTTGTGCGAGTCTCTGGGAAGTTTGCTCTACCAGCTTACGGACGATACCGGGGACACCCTCAGGATCGAGTATCGTGGCGAGGTCGCAGGCTTCGACACGCGCCTCCTCGACGTCTCGGCCCAGAAAGGACTCCTCGCGCCGATGGTCTTCGAGCCCTTGAATTTCGTCAACACGCCCGCGCTCGCGAAGGAGCGCGGACTCAAGGTCGAGACCTCGCGGACTTCGGAGAGCGCTGACTACACGAACCTCGTGGAGTTGCGCATGGGTGAGAACGCGGTGAGCGGAACGCTCTTCGGGCCAAGGATGCAGCCGCGGCTCGTCGAAGCGATGGGATTCGACTTCGACGTGGTGCCCGAGAAGTACATGCTCTTCATCCGTAACGAGGACAGGCCTGGCATGATCGGCAAGCTCGGCAGTATCCTCGGGGAGCACGGCATCAACATCGGCAACATGGCCGTCGGGCGCGGCGAGCCTGGTTCCCGCGCGGCGATGGCCGTCACCGTGGACGAGCCCGTCCCCGAAGAAGTCCTGAACGCCCTCGTAGAGACACCGGGTTTCATCGAGGCCCGCTCGGTCACCCTGTAATGGCCGGCCTGGAAGACATACTCGCCCGCTACAAGCCCTACGCACCCACTTTCAGGCCCGGCGAGAAGGCCCCTATCTCGGGCACCTACATCTGCGACAGAGGGACGATGCTCCCCCCGGTCCGGGTACAGCTCTCCAAGGGCGAGGAGTTCCCTGAGGCCGGGGGCCTCGGCGTGCACACCCGCTGGCGCGAGACGAATATCCAGGCGTAAAAGAGGTTTCAGGTGACAGAGAGCATGTGCCCTGCGGACCTGCCTGGTGCTAGAATCTTGCTTTCGGGAGCTTTCATGGGAGGCGTTCGATGGGCAACAAGGGCGGCGGATTGGGAACGACGCTCGTTCTGGCGCTCGTTATCGTCGTCTTGGGCGTGGCGCTCGGCGTCGGGCTCGCGCGCTATGGCTCGTTGCTTCCCATAGTGGGGCCGCTTCTCGGAGAGAAGCCGCCGCGTACGACGACGGGGCCCGTGGTGGTGGAAGGGATACAGGAGCTCGACCAGCTCGCCACGGTGCGCTGGACGGAGTCTGTCCCCGTGACCAGGGAGAGCGGCGGGGACATTGTGGACCGCCTGTTCTCCGGCGAGAAGGTCATCGTAATAGCCACCGGGAACGTCGAGGCCGGGGTGGACCTGGGCGACATCCAAAAAGATGATGTCAGCGTGAGTGGGGACACCGTCACCATCGATCTGCCTGAGCCCGAGATCCTTTCATCCAGCCTCGACGAGGAGAAGACCCGCGTCTATGACCGTGACTTCAGTCCCCTGAACGTTCGCCCCGATGATGATCTCGTCGAAATGGCCCGTCTACGGGCGGTGGAGAAGATCGAAGCCGCCGCCAGGGAACACAAGATTCTAGAGACCGCGGAGCGGAACGCAGAAGATAGCATCCGCGCTTTTGTCACCACGCTAGGATTCGACGAAGTTCGACTCCGTTAGTCCTCAGCGTGCAGACTTGCTCCCGGATTGCGGGACTTCTGAAGCTCCGTTGCTCTTCTGTCCCGACTCGGGGTCGTAGCCGAGGTTCGGGGAGAGCCATTTCTCGGCCTCTCGCACGGTCCAACCCTTGCGTTTGGCGTAGTCCTGTGCCTGGTCGCGTCCGATCTCGGCTACGCCGAAGTACGCGGAATCAGGGTGTGAGAAGTAGTAGCCGCTGACAGCAGCGCCGGGCGACATCGCGCAGCTCTCGGTCAGCGTGATGCCGGCATTGTTCTCCACGTCGAGCAATCTCCAGAGGGTGCGCTTCTCCGTGTGCTCCGGGCAGGCAGGGTAGCCGGGTGCAGGACGGATTCCCCTGTACTCCTCACTGATCAGGGCCTCGTTGTCCAGATCCTCGTCCGCCGCGTAGCCCCAGAACTCCGTACGGACGCGCCTGTGCATGAGTTCGGCGAACGCCTCGGCAAGCCTGTCGGCCAGCGCCTTGACCATAATAGCGTTGTAGTCGTCGTTGTCTTCCTCGAAGCGAAGCGCCGCTTCATCAGCCCCGAGTCCGGCCGTGACGGCGAAGAGCCCCACATAGTCTTGCAGGCCCGTGCTCCTGGGGGCGACGAAGTCGGCGAGGGAGCGGTTCGGACGGCCAGGCGGCTTCTGTTTCTGCTGGCGCAGGAAGTCGAGGCTGGCGAGCACCTCTTCGCGCGATTCGTCGGCATAGACCTCTACGGAATCGCCTTCCAGGGCGTTCGCGGGGAAGAGGCCGAAGGTTGCGCGGGCCGTGAGCCACTTCTCGGCTATGATGCGGTCCAGTAGCTCCTGCGCGTTGGCGAAGAGCTCTCTGGCCTCAGGGCCTTTCTCGGGGTCTTCGAAGATCCTGGGATGGCTGCCCTTGAGTTGCCAGGAGTGGAAGAAGGGCGTCCAGTCTATGTAGGGCCTTATCTTTTGCAGTTCGTAGTCGCCGAACTTCTGTATGCCTAGAACGTTGGGCTTCGGCGGGGTATAGCCTTCCCAGTCGATCTTCGAGCGGTTGGCGCGCGCGCTCTCCAGCGTCGTGAGCCTGGTCTTCGAGCGGCGTCCTTCGTGCTTGCGCCGGACCAGTTCGTAGTCGGCGGCGATCTGCTCGGCGTAGCTGGCCTTGCGGCCCTCGCTCACCAGGTTCTGGACCACCCCGACGGCGCGCGATGCGTCCTTCACGTGGATCACGGGCTGCTCGTAGCCGGGCGCTATCTTGACCGCCGTGTGCGTCTGGGAGGTCGTAGCCCCGCCGATGAGCAAGGGTATGTCGAAGCCTTCGCGCTGCAGCTCTTTAGCATTGTGAACCATCTCGTCCAGAGAGGGCGTTATGAGGCCGGAGAGCCCGATGGCGTCAGCGCCCTTCTCCCTGGCGGTTTGAAGGATCTTCGCCGAAGGCACCATAACGCCGAGGTCTATGACCTCGAAGTTGTTGCACTGCAGCACGACCCCGACGATGTTCTTCCCGATGTCGTGTACATCGCCCTTGACGGTAGCCATCACGACCGTGCCGTTCGGCTTGCGGGCCTCGCCCCCGTTCTCCTCGATAAAGGGGATGAGGTAGGCGACGGCCTTCTTCATCACGCGGGCACTCTTTACGACCTGAGGCAGGAACATCCTGCCTGAGCCGAACAGGTCTCCGACGACGTTCATACCATCCATAAGCGGACCTTCGATCACCTCGAGCGGACGCCTGGCCTGGAGGCGCGCCTCCTCCGTGTCCTCCTCGACGAACTCGGCTATGCCCTTGACCAACGCGTGCTCGAGCCTCTTCTCGACGGGCCAGCCCCTCCATTCTAGGTCCTTCTCCTCCGTTACCGAGTCGCCACGGTCACGGTATCTCTCCGCAAGGGCAAGCAGGCGTTCGGTAGAATCGGGGCGGCGGTTCAGGACAACGTCCTCGACGGCCTCGCGCAGGTCTTCGTCTATCTCGTCGTAGACGGCGAGCTGGCCCGCGTTCACTATGCCCATCGTCAGGCCTGCCTTAATGGCGTGGTAAAGGAAGACCGCGTGGATAGCCTCCCGCACCGGGTCGTTGCCCCTGAACGAGAACGAGACGTTCGAGATACCGCCTGAGGTCTTGGCGTGGGGGAGGGTAGTGGAGATCTCACGCACCGCCTCGATGAAATCGACACCGTAGTTGTCGTGCTCCCCGATGCCGGTGGCGATGGCGAAGACGTTGGGGTCCAATATGATGTCCTCGGGCGGGAAACCGACCTCCTCTGTGAGGACGCCGTAGGCGCGTTCGCATATCTCGACCTTCCGCTCCTTTGTGCCGGCCTGGCCTCTTTCGTCGAAGGCCATCACGATCACCGCAGCACCGTACCGTTTTAGTAATCGCGCCTGCCTGACGAACTCTTCTTCTCCCTCCTTGAGGCTTATGGAGTTGACCACAGCCTTGCCTTGCACCCGTTTCAGGCCGGCCTCGATGATCGACCACCTGGAGGAGTCGATCATGACGGGCACCCGCGAGATGTCGGGCTCTGAGGCCACGAGGTTGAGGAAACGGACCATGGCCTCCTCCCCTTCGAGCATCCCCTCGTCCATGTTGATGTCTATGACCTGTGCGCCGTTCTCCACCTGCTGGCGGGCCACGTCAAGCGCCGTCTCGTAGTCTTCGTTCGATATGAGCTCCTTGAACCGTGCCGAACCCGTGACATTGGCCCGCTCGCCGACATTCACGAACAACGAGTCGGGCCCGATGTTGCACGGCTCGAGCCCCGAGAGCCTGAGCTTTTTGGGGATCTCCGGTATCTCACGCGGCGGATGGCCGGAGACCGCCTCGGCTATGGCCCTCAAGTGATCCGGCGTCGTCCCGCAGCAGCCGCCGACGATGTTGAGCCAGCCGGCCTCTGCCCACTCCCTGATCTCGGCCGCCATCATCTCCGGCAGCTCTTCGTACTCCCCGAACTCGTTGGGCAACCCTGCATTCGGGTAGGCGCTGACTGGGACGTCGCAGATCCGGGAGAGCTCCTCGATGTACTGTCTCAGTTCCTTCGATCCGAGCGCGCAGTTCAGCCCCACGCTTATGGGGTTCGCGTGGCGCACGGAGTTCCAGAAAGCCTCGGTCACCTGCCCCGAGAGTGTGCGTCCGCTCGCGTCCGTGATCGTGCCCGAGATCATGATGGGAACGTCGAGGCCCTGCTCTTCTAGGTAAGACGTGATCCCGAAGATGGCAGCCCTGGCGTTCAATGTGTCGAAGACGGTCTCTACGAGCAGCAAGTCGACCCCGCCCTCCACGAGCCCCCGTGCGGCCTCTGCGTAGGATTTGGCTAGCTCGTCGAAGGTGATGTTCCTGAAGCCCGGATTGTTGACGTCGGGCGAGAGCGAGGCCGTGCGGTTCGTCGGCCCGAGGGCGCCCGCCACAAAGCGGGGCTTATCCGTGTAGGCGTCCGCGGTCTCGCGGGCCACGCGGGCCGCCTCGTAGTTCAGTTCGTAGGCCAGGTCCTCCATCTGGTAATCCGCCTGGGCGATGGAGGTCGAGCTGAAGGTGTTCGTCTCGATGATGTCCGATCCCGCGTCCATCGCCGCTTCGTGGATATCCCTGACTATCCCCGGCTGGGTGATGGAGAGCAGGTCGTTGTTGCCCTTTAGCTCTCCTGGATGGTCGATGAAGCGTTTCCCCCGGTAGTCCCCTTCTGAGAGCCCGTAGGATTGGATCATGGTCCCCATGGCACAGTCCAGGAGCACGATGCGCTGCTCTAGCAGTGCCCGGAACTCGTACAATCTGGCCTGCCTCTCTTCGTTCTTCGTGCGCTGGAGAACCATCGACTCCTATCTCCCCGTGGGCATGCTGATGGCCTCGAGCACATCCCCTGCGAGGTCTGGCGCACTGGCCGGCGGCATTATGTACGCGCCCCCTATCATAGGCTGCGCCTCGACGAGTAGCCTCTGGGCGACCTCGACGCCATATTTCGGGGCGTCTTCGGGGGGGAGGTTGGCCAGGTTCTCACGAACGTGCTTGGGGATGTGTATACCGGGCACCTCGTGGTGGAGGAACTCCGCCTGCCTGGCGCTGCGGAGGGGCATGAGGCCGAGCAGGATGCATACCCCAGCGTCACCGATACGCTCCAGGGCGTTCTCCAGGGCCCCTATCTCGAAGACGGGCTGCGTCCAGAAGGCGTGGGCACCCGCCTCGACCTTGCGCCTTAGCTTCTCTACCTCCTGGTTCAGATCTTCTGCCGTAGGGTTGAAAGACGCACCCACGAGGAAGCCCGGCGGTTCCCCTACCGGGTTGCCCGCGAGGTCCTCCCCCCGGTTCATCCTGGAGAGGACGTGGACGAGCCCGATCGAGTCGGTGTCGAAGACCGAGGTCGCTTCCGGGTAGTCCCCGATCTGGGCCGGGTCGCCCGTCACGGCCAGGATGTTCTTTACTCCCAAGGCCGCCGCCCCGAGCAGGTCGGCCTGCAACCCGATAATGTTCCTATCGCGGCATGAGATGTGGGCGACAACCTCGATGCCCGCCTCCTCCTGTACGATCCTGGCCGCCGCCACGGGGTGCATTCTTAGCCTGGCCCGCGCCCCGTCGGAGATGTCTATGGCGTGGACTCCACGCTCCTTCAACCTGCGTGCGGCCTCGACGACCTGCGCGATGGCGTTACCGCGCGGCAAGTCGACCTCGACCGTCACGGCGAAGCCGGTACGCAACCGCTCCGCGAACTCAGAGACGGGTTCTGCCGCAACTTCCGTCCGGCCGGCCTGCTCCACCATGCCCACCCGGCGGCGTGTCCCTTTGCCTCCGACCCTGAAGTCACGCAGCGCTCTGGAGAGCGCCCTCACATGGTCCGGGGTGGTCCCGCAGCAGCCGCCTACGAGCCGTGCCCCTGCCTCGGCGAGCTTCACTCCGTACTCGGCGAAGTGGTCGACGTCCCTTTGAAATCGGATGTGGCCACCGACGAGCTGGGGGAGGCCGGGGTTGGGGAAGGCCGCGACGGGGCCCGTCCCGGCTGCCATCTGTTCGATGATCTCCACCATCCTTTGCGGACCGACGGTACAGTTCGCCCCCGTTAGGTCGGCGCCCCAGGAGGAGATCTCACGCGCAGCCCGCTCTGGCAGACCTTCGGCAAGCGTCTCGCCGTCCTCGACGAAAGTCTTGTATGCCAGGACCGGAGCGCCCAGGGTCTCGACCGCCTCGTAGGCGAGCCGCAGCTCGGAGAGGTCGGTGAAGGTCTCCAGGAGGATCGCGTCTGCCCCGCCTTCGAGGAGCGCTTCGGCCTGCTCCAGAAAGACGGACTTCGCCCCGTCTGGACTGACGGGACCTACCGGGGCGAGCGGACGTCCGAGCGGACCGATGGCCCCGAGGACGAGCGCCCTGTCTCCTGTTCCTGCGATGGCACGGGCAGCCTTACGGGCGAGGTTGGCGCCCTCGGTGTTTACTTTGCGCACCCTCTCTTGGAGGTCGTGGGTCTCGAGCTTGAACCGGTTGGCGGCGAAAGTGTTGGTCTCTATGGTCTCAGCGCCCGCCTTCAGATACTCCACGTGGATATCCATGACCATCTCTGGGTGGGAGAGGTTCGCGCGGGCGTAGGGGTGGCCGAAGCCGACGCCGCGTTCGCCGAGCAGCGTGCCAACGGCGCCGTCCCCGATCAGGACCCGCGTTTCGAGTAGCTCTCTCAAGTTCGAACTCAAGATAGAGACCTCTCTCCTCTTTTTTCACACATTCGCGGAGGAGAGAGGCTGCGACCAATCTTGCACCTCATCTGCCGGAGTCTGCTCCGCGGGAGTTGGCACCCGACGCGAGACGTAAGCGCCTCGCCGGTAGCCGCGGCTTCTCAGGGCCCGTCCCTCCGCCGCTCTCGATGAGTGTCATGGCCCACTCTTGGGGCAAGTGACCGGGCAATTACAGCACTATAGCCACGCGATTTCAATCTGGCGTGTCTATTTGGCTGGTCCGCCTGTAGCGGATGCGGTCTGCTATTTCGCCGGGGTCGCTGGCTGCGCACCTGGCAGCGACCAGGACTTTGGCGGGGCGCGAGACCTGCGCCCTGCGGGAGAAGACGTCGTATCGCTGGGCTTCGATGCGGTCGAGGATCGCCGCGTACAGCTCGCGCGCCACGATCACGGGGAAACGTCTCCCCCTCGGGATGTAGCCCATCCCCCCATCGGCGACTTCGTAGAGTCGCCGCGCCCTGTCTATCTCGAAGCGCATCAGCGCGACGAAGCGTTCGTCGACGACACTCAGAGCGAGATCCCGCTCCGCATACCCGAATTGCGCCAGGTCCTCCAGCGGCAGATACACCCGTCCGCGCCGCCAGTCCTCCCCGACGTCGCGCAGGAAGTTGGAGAGCTGCATGGCGACGCCGAGGGCCTCGGCGTGGGGGTCGGCCCTCCCTTCGGGGACCCCTACGACCCTGCACATCATCAGGCCGACGACGGCGGCGCTCCCGTAGGTGTATTCCTCGAGGTCAGAGAATGTCTGGTAGCGGAAGACGCGGGTATCCATCTTCATGCTCTCCATAAAGGCGGTTATGGTCCCCGGCTCTATGCTACAGGCACGCACCGTGTCCGCATAGGCGCGCAGAACGGGGTTGGGGACTTGCTCACCCGCGACGGCCGCCATCGTTTCGGCTTCGAACTCCTCCAGGACCGAGAGCTGGGCGTCGAGCGGCAGGTCGTGTGGTGCGTCCACTATCTCGTCGGCGTAGCGCATAAAGGCGTAGAGGGCGTGTACGCGCGGCCTTACCTCGGCGGGGAACAGCCTGGTCGAGAAATAGTAGGTCCTGCTGTGAGCCTTTTGAACCTTGCGGCAAAGCTCGTAGCTCTCGGCGAGCGAGAGACTGCCGTCGAGCTTCTTACCGCCAGCAGGGTCGAGCTTCAAGAGAGGCCGACCTCCCGCCCTATGCGGTCGGCCACCAGCCTGGCCCCTATGGTAACGAGCGGCACCCCGGTGCCCGGCCTGGTGCTCGCGCCGACGAAGTACATCCCCTGTACGGCCTTCGACACCATCGGTGGCCGGAAGTGCCCAACCTGGAAGATGCCGTGCCCGATACCGAACGCGGCGCCCTCCTCCAAGTTGTACTCGTCTCGCCAGTCGAGCGGCGTCCTCACCTTCTCGTAGACGACGCGGTCCCGGTCGAGACCGCACCTCCTCTCCAGCAGGCCGTATACCTTCTCTCTGAAAGCGTCCCCGTCGCGGTCCCAGTCCACGTTAGGCCCAAGGTGCGGCACAGGGACGAGCACGAACAGGTTCTCCATTCCCTCAGGAGCCATGCGCGGCTCCGTCTTCGAAGGGACGACGGCGTAGAACGAGGGGTCTTGGGGTAGTATGCGATCTCTGAAGATGGCCTCGAAGTTCTCCCTGTAGCGCCCGGAAAGGTAGAAGTTGTGGTGCACCATGTTACCGAGCTTCCCATCGACGCCCAGATATAGCATGAACGCCGAGGCCGTATACTCGAGCTTCTCGCGTCTCCTCAGCCTGAAGTCTTTGTCCGCCGATCCGGCGAGGAGCTCGCGGTAGGCGTAAGGCAGGTCTGCGTTGGCGAGAACGGCGTCGGCCTCTCTCTCGCTTCCTTCGACCACGACCCCGCGCGCCCGGCCCTTGGTTACGACGACACGCTGGACCTGGCTGTTCAGATGGAACCTTACGCCAAGCTCGGTCGCAAGCCTCTCCATCGCCTCGACGAGAGAATACATGCCGCCTTCGGGGAACCAGAGGCCGTCCTCGGCGAGCTCCGTGTAGGGGAGGAGCGAGTAGACCGCCGGCGCCTCGAAAGGGGAGAGGCCGAGGTACATGGTCTGCAAAGAGAAAGCCTGCCTGAGCTTCTCGGTTCGGAAGAACTTCGAGACCTGACGGTAGTAATTGTTGAGTGCCCTGGTCTTAAGGAGGAGGCGAAGGTTGCGCAGCCCGAAGAAGTCCCTTGCGCTGTCGAAGTCGCGTTCCACAAACTCGCTGCGGCCCAGGCGGTACTTGTAGCAGGCGTCTTCGAGGAAGCGGTAGAAGCGCGGGGTGACGCCAGGCTCTATGCGTTCCAGCTCGTCTATCAGCTCGGGGAGAGTACGGTGGATGGTCAGGGTGTCGCCCTCACCGAAGGTTACGCGGTAGTCGGCGTCGAGCGGTATGAGCCTGACGTAGTCGTCCAGGTTGCGCCCGGCGGAGCGGAAGAGCTCGCGATAGGTATCGGTCATCAAGAGGAGTGATGGGCCCGTATCGAAGACGAACCCTTCGGCTTCCACTCTTCCCACGCGTCCGCCGACCTGGGCGTTCTTCTCGAATACTTCCACCTCGAAGCCCATAGCGGCCAGCCGGATCGCCGCCGCCAGGCCGCCGATCCCGGCCCCGACGACCGCCACCCGCTTGTTCGGCCTGGCCGATGACGCCGCCAGAGCGTCCACCTTCCTTTTTCCGGGAGTACGTCGAGAGTATACGTTGCAGATGCTAACAGCGTTCACCGCGCGTCCGGGTAAAGGAGCTTACAACAGGACTGGATCCCTCGGAGCCGTGTAGTTGAGGGCTTTCGTGTGGCTGGAGCGGGCGTTATATTTGCAAGACGGAGAGTAGGGAGCGTTGGGTGTCATGGCGGGTGGAAAGGGCGTGCGGAGAGGATGGCTGGCACTCGCCGTGCTCCTGTTCGGTAGTATTCTTGCCGCGGGAAGGCTGGTGCCCGCCGTCCGCTGGTTCTTCAGGCAGAGGGCCGATAGGGTCGTCGAGGAGGTGGGCCGCAGGGGCATCGAGCTGCCGTCCTTCAAGCTGACCCGGCGCGGGGCTTTGATCTACCGCCTCACCCACGACCCCGAGCTTCTCCGGACCGCCGAGGTCTACGCCCGTGAGCAGGGTATCTCCATGGCTGTCGCCATGGCCAGGGTCGAGCGTTACGCCCGCGAGATCGTACCTTCGTTCAACGCTTTCCTATACTTCCGAATCGGCATTCCTCTGGCGGCCTGGATCTCCAGATCTCTCTACGACGTCAGGGTCGGCCGTCTCGCCGCCCTGGACGAGAATACCGTCGAAGACGCGAGCGTCGTATTGGTGATGAACCACAGGAGCAATATCGACTACGTTCTGCTGGCCCATCTGATGGCGCATCGTGCCGCCCTGAGCTACGCGGCGGGGGAGTGGGCGTACGTCTGGCCTTTGGGGCGACTGATCGGTGGAATGGGCGCGTTCTTCGTACGGCGTGGTTCTGGAGACGACCTCTACCGTGGGGTGCTCGAGCGCTTTGTCCAGATGGCTGTGGAGGGCGGTCTTACGCAGGTCATCTTCCCCGAGGGCGGACTGAGCCGGGATGGGAAGCCGCGCGAGCCCAAGATCGGGCTGCTCGACTACATGCTCAGGCGTTTCGACCCGGAAGCCTGCGACATCCTCTTCGTTCCCATCGGTGTCAACTACGACTGGGTGCTCGAAGATCACAGCCTCTTGCAGCCAGGCGGTCCCGAGGCAGGGATCCGGGGTAGCGGAGGACTCTTCGCCTCGACGGCCGGATCGGTGGTCAGAAACCTCATCCAGGCTCGGCGAAGTGGCAGGTTCCGACTCGGTGGTGCCGCCGTTGGCGTCGGGATACCGGTCTCGGCGCGCCAGTATGCGGCTTCCCGCGGGGTCGAGTTTCGGAGGCTCGAGCGCGAGGACAGGATCGAAGAGGTCAAGGCCCTGGCCCGGCTACTCATGCAGGCCATAAACGATGCCATCCCACCCGTCGCGGTCCCGCTCGTCGCCCTGGCCGTGACCGAAGCTCCAGAGAGCACGCTACCGGAAGACAGGTTGATCCTACGGGCGCGGAGTCTCGCGCAAGGCGACGAACCACTCGACTACCAGGGCGCCGTACGGACACTCGTGATGCGGCAAATGGTAGTGGCCGAGCGCGGTTGGTACAGGCCTGCGCCGGGCGCGGAGAAGATCCTGCTCTACTACGCCAACTCCGCCTATCGTTGAGAGGCGGTGCCCGTCGTCTCATTGGGAAGCATATCGGCGGCGCGGAGGGTTTCTTCGAGGATCTTACGGCCTTCGGAAGCGCGTATAAAGCGCTGGTGGGCTCCCTGGTACCAGCCGATGCGCGGCTCGTCCCAGTGCCGCCAGAGGCTGTGGGCCTGGACCGGCGGCACCACCCGGTCGATGACGCCGGCGAAGATGGCCCTGCGTTCGTGTGGAACCACAGGCTCGAGCGCGAGCGGAGAGACGGGACGCAGCAGTGCTCTGTAGGTCTCCTCACGGATGCCCTCCGCGCTCAGAGAGTGGGTGGCGACGGCGAGCGCGTTGTTCCAGAACAGGTGGGAGGGGTCCACTGCCGGGTTGCCTGCTACGACGCAGTCTAGATCCTCCTCCAGCGAGGCGAGGAGCGAGACGGCGTAGCCGCCAAGAGAATGGCCCAGCGCCCCTATGGCCGGTGCCCCTTCGCTCTCCCGCAGCCACCAGACGATGCGCCTGAGGTCCCATATAGCCTGCGCACCGGTGTGCAGTGTGTCCATAACGTCGCCGGAGAGCGTCCGTTCTCCGCTGATGAGGCCGCCGGTATCGCGAGGCCCATGCATGGGGAGAACGGGCATGATCAAGTTCAGCCCAAGCTCTTCGTGAAGGTACTCTGGCTGAAAGCGGAGGAGGCTCTTGTTCAGGGTGCCCATCCTTATACCTTGGACGCAGATGAGCCAGGGGCGCTGCTCGTCCTGGTGGCGCAGGATCCAGGCGCGAGCGGTGGGGTTGCGCCTGTAGGAGAGCCAGCGCTCCCGCCCCGGCTCGTTCTCGTGCGGTTCGTAGAGGCTATCGAAGGTGAGGCACTCGATCTCCCTTCCCTTGTGTTCGATGGTTTCGATGTCGGGGTCCTCCAGGAGCGGCGGGTCCCTATGGTAGGTGGCGGGATCGGCGAACCAGCCCTTCTGATCGAACAGGGAATATGCCTCTGTAGCCTCGCGCTGGACTCGGACGGCGATCGTACCCACCGCCACGGGCCAGCTCGTGAGGATGAGGCCGCACATCATCAGCTCG